>JACRFC010000036.1 GCA_016234355.1 Ignavibacteriales bacterium | reverse complement strand
AGAAAGAAAAAAAGTAGCAAAAAAAGAAAGAAACAATTATTATTACTCCAGATTTATCTCTTTAACAATCGGTTAACTTTATTATCAACACATACTTCCTATAATATCGCTTCGGTTACCTTTTATTTTGACGCAACACGTCGCTATTAAATGACAAATTCTCTGCGGCAAAACAAATGGAGCGAGCACTTTAATTTTCATATTTACCAAATGAGCGAGCCTCGTAATGCGTGTTGTTAGCCGCAGTGCCAAGCGATAGATGAGAAAAGATTAGAATCATTTGATTAGTAAGGCCTTCTTAGTTTGGACAGCATCGCCAACCTTGACTTGATAAAAGTATGTCCCAGTTGCAACCGAACGGCCACTGTCGTCTCGAGAATCCCAAACAATAGAATGATTCCCAGCTGAAGACTCACCTGAATAAAGAACACGTACAAGTTGACCGACGGAATTGTAGATAGAGATGTTAATGTATGCCCGTGATGGAAGTTGGTACTCAATGGTCGTTGAGGGATTGAAAGGATTCGGATAATTCTGCTCAAGTTGCAATTGATCGGGGAAAATTGATTGGCCACCAGGCGACACAATTCCAGTTGCAGGAGTCAACTCGTAGACCTTCACGTGTACCTGAAGGTCGGCGCTGTCCAGAGGGATAGGCGGATTGAATGTCTCGTTCTCGGTTTGGTCATAGGCCACGTAGAGACGGCCGTTCCGCAGGGCAAGCGTAGGCCGGTTCGGCTGCTTCTTGTCTGAGGAACTGAAGCTCGTAACCGCGATGTCGTCCAGGAGATTCCAGTTCCTGTCGAAAGCGGCCAGACGCACGTTATCGGGACACGGGAAGGTCGTACAGGGCACATCGAGGTACGCGACGTAGAACCGGCTGCCGTCGAATGCCGCGCCTTCTGGGCACCCCGATTTCTTCTTGAGCGTGTCTGTGCTGAGATGGTTCCAACTCTTATCGTACCGGATAACAATCATGTCTCCGAGTATCGCGGTGCCTGCGATCATATTGATTGTGTCGCCGACGACAACGAGCGATGAGAGGGCGCCGCCCCCCTTTTCATTTAGGATTCGGTTGCTGTCGAACTTCAGGTCGGTTGTGAAGAAATTGTGGTGGGACGGGTAGCTCACAAAAGGACCCAGCTGCGGCGGATCGCCCACGATAACAGAGCTGATGTCGATCTTCCCGTTCACGTAGGCGAGCATCGGGTCGGCAGCGACCTGCCCGGTGGCGAGGGGATAGGTGAAGGTGCTATCCAGGCTCGCCCACGTGACTGCATTGTACTTGGCTAGTTGCCATCCATCCACATCGCATTTGCCGATTCCGGGCTTTACACAATTCGCCATTGCGTAATAGAAGTCGTCACCGAGAAAGAGTCCCCCGACGTCAACTCCCACCTGACAGGTGATGACGCCCTTGTTGGTCTCCACCATGTCCGTGGTGTATTCCGTGTAGGCATAGCCATAGGCGAAGCTATAGCCAGGGACGTTGGTACAGCCCCCCTCCCCCTTGTCAAGCTTCGCTTTGAAGGTGACGACAATACTGTTCCTGCTGGGCACGTAGCCGATGCGGACGAACTCGCCGCCCAGGAGGTTGCCGGCGGGCGTCACCTGAACCGACTTTACGAGCCTGAAGAGACTTAGCTGCCCAGTCGGCTGCGCTTGAGTCCAACTCGTGACGAAGATAGCCATCGCAATCAGAAGAAAATATGATAGTGATTTCATATGAACACTCCTTTAGTTATGAAAAAAGGTTGAAAGTTATTTAAGCTTGGCATTGCGGCTAACGTCTCGGCAAACAACGCCGCCGTTTTGCGAACTATCAAAAGACAAATTTCTCGTGAGCAAAACGGTGGAACGAGAACAACTATCTTTTAAACCGAGGTTCCACATTGCCATATCAAATGAGCGAGTGTCGTGCTTACGCTTGTTATGCGCAGCGCAACTGTTGCTCGGTGTAAGGCCGCACGTGTCAGTTCACCTTTGACAATCGCCTCCTCAGAAATTCAATCGTGCGTTTGAAAGAATCTAGGGCTGCTGTCTCTGAGTAGCTCGGACTGAAAGTCGCGTTGAATGCGTGATGTGCACCAGGATAGGTGTACATTTCGACTTCACCCCCGTGAGCGATGACTGCTTGTTTCAGCTGATGTGCGCGTGATACTGGTACGATGGTGTCTGCATTGCCATGAAGGATAAGGAGAGGCGGGAAGTCTCGAACCTGAACTTCAAGCGACTGCCTGCTGGTATCGATTCCACCGAAGTAATCGACAACGGCCTTTATCCCTGGGATGGAAGAAGCCACTGAGACAGCGAGAAACGCCCCTCGGGAAAAACCCACCAATCCCAGACTATCAGAAATGACGAACGGTTGTGCGCGAAGATAACCCGCCGCACTGCGGATTGCCGCCTGCCACAGTGGGCGCATTTGGAGTCGTTGTTCCGGGACGGTGTCACGACCAGTCTCTGCAAAATAGTTGATTGCGAGGGCAACGAACCCAGAGTCTGCGAGTGCTCTTGCGAATTGAGCGTACGTAGGCCGCCAGCCGAATGATCCGTGAAGAATGATCACACCCGCGTGAGGTCCAGGAGCATGGGGTAACTCAAGAACTCCCCACACCGCCGGAGAAATATCAGGCCCCGAAAGTCGCTGGGGTTCTTGACCGTTCGCGGTGTGCAGGAAAGCAAGCACGAGGAAAGTCAGAGTAGGAAGTCGCATGATAGCTGTCCTTGGCCGTGCGGCCTTACTCATTCGCAAGTTGCGTTGCACATAACTATATGTAACAACGACATATGTCATTGTTATTTCTTTTAGTTTATTATTCAATTAATTTAAATTTTCCTAAATATTTCCCTGAATTTATCTCTTTTACGATAAAATCCAGAGGGCTTTTAATTTTTCCAATGATTTGCTTACTTACGTGAGTATCTACCCCGTGAGATAAAATTCCTTTATTCACCCCGTTGGATATTTGGTCTTTATTTTTCACTCCATTCTTCAATGTCATTATCCAACCGGGTAAATATTTACTCTGGAAAACATATACATAATATCTCATGGTGTAAATTTCTGTCGTCTTTGAACTTTCGTGACCGAGCAATTCCTGAATATACCGTAAATCAGTACCATGTTCCAAAAGGTGTGTTGCAAATGAATGCCTCAATGTGTGCATGGAAACAGGTTTTGTAATTCCTGCTTGCCGAACCGAACGCTCAAACACATGTTGTATACTTTGTGCGGCTAAATGATAATTCGGTTTTGCACCTGGAAATAACCAGCCGGATTTTCCAAGATTGTATTCCTTCCAGTATCTGTGCAGTGTTTCCTTGAGTGATACCGGCAGTAATGTATAACGGTCTTTCTTTCCTTTCGCCCCACGAATATGAATCATGTTACGATCAATATCAAAGTCTTCTACCTTCAAACTCACAACCTCACTCACCCGCAATCCGCTTGCATAGGCAAGCATCAACATTGTTCGGTGTTTTAAATTCGATACCGCGTTAAAAATTCTCACCACTTCTTCCTCATTCAGAACATCCGGTAATTTCTTTTCTTTTTTAGGCCTTGGAATTGTACCGATTCTAAATGGTGATTTATATAAATCTACATAGAGAAACCGCAATGCGTTGAAATGCTGATTTATAGTTGAAGAGGAAAGATGTTTTGAATCTGCAAGATGAAGTAAATACTTTTTAATATCGTTTTCATTTATTTGGCGGGGATGCTGCGGACGGAAATAACTGGTAAAGTTTCTTAAACAACTTGTATAAGATTTGATTGTTTTGTAACTGTAATTCCTTAATCTGAGTTCTTGCCGAAATACTTCAAACAATCCCGTTTGATTTTTATCTGGTTGATTTTGCATTTACAAAAACATCTTAAACTGCTTTACGGGTTTAATATATAATATAATCCTACTAACATAAAGCAAAATCTTTCGGTTAACGTCCGTATATTCAACGCATTTACTTTAATTTATCTTTAAGAAATTAGCGAAAGAAAGGGAAGATTGTATAGATAAAATTGGTAGAAATAAAAGAGTATCTTTTTATAAATTAAGATTGCTTTTGAAAGTTGATTTGTAATAGTTTCAATTAAACCAATCTACAATTCAAGGAGATATTAACATGTACTCACGTCGTCAATTTTTGAATAGGTTTATGATTTCAACAGGCGGGGCATTTATTGCTTTAAGAACCGATGCCTTTGCACGTGCAACAGAAGCAATAGAAAAATTAAATCCTTCAATTTCTCCGGTTGCTTCTGCAAGTGATGAAGACTTCTGGGGAAGAATTCAATCGGCATTTGATGTTGATCGTTCGCTAATAAATTTAAATAACGGCGGTGTTTCTCCTTCACCTCGTGTTGTTATAGATGCCTTCAAGCGTTATATAGATTATTGTAACCAAGCACCTTCATATTATATGTGGCAGCATGTAGAACCGAAAGTTGAAACAGTACGTGAAAAATTAGCAGTTGTATTCGGATGCGATAAAGAAGAAATCGCAATTACTAGAAACGATAGTGAGTCATTGCAAATCATTCAATTAGGAATTGATTTTAAACCCGGAGATGAAATTCTTACAACCACTCAAGACTATCCCCGCATGTTAACAACATTTAATCAAATGGAAAGACGAATTGGTATAAAAGTTAACAAAGTTAAATATCCCACTCCTCTAATTGATAAAGACGATTATGTTGAAGCTCTAAAAAACGGAATCACTACTAAAACCAAAATCATTTTGATAAGTCACACTTGTTTTCTAACGGGACAAATTCTTCCTGTACGCGATGTTTGCAGAGCAGCACATGAAAAAGGGATTGAAGTTATTGTTGACGGGGCACATTCGTTCAATCATTTTCCTTATACTCTTGCAGATCTCGAATGCGATTATTTTGGTACTTCGCTTCACAAATGGACTTACGCACCAATCGGAACCGGAATGTTGTATGTTAAAAGAAATCTAATTAAAAAAGTATGGCCCTTAATGGCAGCATCAAAAGAGATGGAAGACAATATCCGCAAGTTCGAAGAGATTGGAACTCATCCGGCCGCGAATCATAATGCAATTGCAGAAGCTCTTGCATTCAACGAAGCAATTGGGATTGACAGAAAAGCTGAAAGATTCCGTTATCTTCATAAACGGTGGATCAACCGGGTGAAAGAATATGATAACGTTAAATTTTTGATTGATATAAACGATGAATCTAATTGGGCAGGAATAGTAAATTTTAATATTACAGGTGTAAACATAAGTAAACTTGCAGAGTATTTATTAAGTAAGCATAGGATCTTTGTAGTTGTAATTAATTTTGAAGAGTTCAAAGGGTTACGAATTACACCAAATGTTTATACAATGGTTTCTGAAATAGATCTTTTCGCAGATGTAATTGAATCTGTAGCACGCGGTGAAATAAAAGAAGTTATGGAGTAGCTATCGGCTGTCAGCAATCAGCTTTCAGTTATTAAATTTTAAGCTGATAGCTGAACGCTGAAAGCTCTTCAATGAATTTGTTTTAAGATGGTTTGATTAGTCGGACTAAAAAGGTCTTTAAAATTATATCCCATACTTATTAAATCATTTTTTTTAGAGATTAAAAAATCTTTTACGGTTTCAATGCCAATAACTTTTGTGATGCCTATGCGCAGTACTTGTTCTTTATCAACGTACACATCACCTTTATAAGGAAGCATCGGGTTATATTCTAGATCTCTTTCTTTAATAAGCGGTCGTAAAGTGTTTTCAAATTCAGCCGGAACAGATTTTACAATTCCAACCAATTCAAAATTAGGAACACCATCGCGTATGGCAAGAACAATTCCTCCGCTACAACCTTTATTGAATACTGCATCAATTAGAAAAATATGCTTTTCTTTGCCCGGACTGCTGACAATTCCTTTGGAGATCATTTTATAATTCATCGGGAATCCAAAAACATAAATAAAACTTCCCCATTCAAGCTCGGTTGAGTTACCCCATGGATATTGAAAAACGGTCATGTTATTAGTTTCATTTGGCGAATATTTTTTACCAAGCAGTGCCACATCCATATTTTTATCTTTAAGAATTACATCAAGTTCTCCGCTCTCGGGGAAATCGGAAACATAATTTGTCTGTTTCAATTTGATCGAAATACTCTCGACAAATTGAGACGAAATCCCATCCGGATTTACAAAATATGAAACAACTGTATCGGGGAATGAAACAATATGGGCAACAGTTAACAACGCAACTAAACCTTGATGTGCAAAAATAATTGTTCCCGTTCCGGAGGCGGTACGATTGAAATAAACTTTCTCAACTGCATTCTTTTCAAAATCTGTTTGATTCAGTTGTAGTAAAGTAAAATTTTTATAGCGATCGAAAACATAACTTTCATAAAACGCTATGCTATTGATCAATCGGATAGAATTACTTACCTCTTCAAGCTGCTGCGATGAATTTTTGTATGGAAACTCACTATCGTATTTGCCGTCGCTCAAAGTGGGATATACTTTATCTAGAATGGATGTTGAAGAGCATGAGAGAATTGAAATAATAACCGGAACTACAAGTAATATTCTAATTTGAAGTTTTCGAATCATTGTTTTACCCGAGCTACTACTTATCTGAAGTAAATCTAATAGAAAAAAGTATGTTAATAAAGGAGTAAAACAAAAGCCCTGGCGGTTAATAATAGCACCAGGGTTAAAAACTTCTTATAAGTTTTTCATCCAGGCACTTCGTAATTCAAGCTGTTGATCGGAAGCAGTATCAAGAACCTTAAATTGATGTTTAATTGATTTTGGTATCATAAAGCATTGAACCTCCTTTTGGGTACCATTACGCTCTATGGTTAATACGAAAGAATCACCAACTTTCATATTCTTCATAAAAGCAAATTTTGTCTGTGCATTTTGAAGTGTTACTTCTTCTCCATTTACTTTTATTATAAAATCATTTGTTCTAAGACCATCTTCGGTTATGTTGTCAACTTTTGTAACAACAAATTTATTATCCTTCAATCCAATCCCGAATCCGAGAGAAATTTTTGAACTGTCTATTCCTACAAATTCTTTGTATTCGATTCCTAAGTTCTCAAAATAATCTGCTACAGGAAGTTTATCTGTTCCTTTAATATATCTGTTGATAAAATCTGCGATCTCGGGATAAGTACGATTTACAAATTCATCAAAAAAATCTTTTTCGCTAAAAGCTTTGTTAGCACCATAATCTTTATAAAGTTGATTTAATACTTCCCGCAATCCCTTTTTTCCTTTTGAAAGTTCGAGCAGACGGATATCGAGCAAGCAGGCAACAACAGCACCCTTTTGATAAATGTTTCCATACTGATCTTGTCTTTCGGTTGAATGAAGAGAGAGATCCACAAGTGAGATCGCTGGATCATAATTATCATTCATAATTAGTTTTGTTTTTATCTCTGCAAGGAAATCATCGAGAGAGGTTAGATAATCCCGTAACTGGAGAATATCGGAAGCCCATTCTGTTACTCCTTCATATAGCCAAATATGTTGAGACATAGTCGGTTTTTCAAAATTGAAATTACCAACCAATTCGCTATGAATATTTAACGGAGTTATAACATGATAAAATTCGTGCGCAGCAGTTGATTTAATTTCTTTTGCGTATGCTCCTTCTAAAGGCAATTCATTAAAAACATATTCGGAGCTGAAATTATGTTCCCACGCACCGGAGGAAAAATTTTCAAAATGGAAAAGAAATGTATAACGATCCACAGGAAGCCCTTGTGTGAATTGACTTGTAGCTGTCAGCATATCTTCGAGTAAGATTAATATTTGATCCGAAGAAACTTTGCCGGTCTTAGAATAAGTATATACATCAACCGAAGTGTTCTCAATTTTGGTTGTTGCTTTTGTAAGATTACCAAGGAGGATCGGAGAATCAACAACATAATCATAATCCGGTGCGTCATAGAAACCTTCTTTGTCAAGATTCAATGCTGTACCGGCAAGCCATTCTTTTGGATAATCTAATTTAATTTTGATCGGAGTTTTTTGCATCCCGTGAAAATATCCGAATACACATTGGCCGTTTACCAGCACATGGTCATTTTCTAAAGATGTTCCGCTCATTGCATAAACTGAATGTTCTTTAACAGGTGTATCCCATGTTTCGGCAATGGTATAAACTATTTTTTTTGTCTTTACCGGTTCTTCAAGTTCCCATTGATTCGTTGAGATCTGCTTCGAACCAAGTTCGTTTCCTGTTTCATCGTATGCTTTGAACGAACGGACATATCTGCCGATATCCATTGTCTGATATGTTCCCGGAGCTGTGGATGCAAACTGATAGATTTTATTTTGTTCAGTAAGTTTTTCGGGTACTAGTGTTACTTTGAAAAGATCGTCAGCCCGATCGTTTAAGTTAACATAAAATTTTTGCTGTGCCGATATTTCTGTTAACGAGGCAAAAAGAAATAAAACTGTTAGGAGTAAAAATCTAATTTGATCTTTCATTTAGCAGACTTCCTTAATTTTTATTTGAGTAAGTATTAAGACGATTATTATGGTATTAAGTTCTTATTATTACCTAAACAACTTAAAAATTGATTCGTATTACTATCACCGGAAAAATGCAAGCACCAAAATAATCCACTAATAATATTCCGGTGCTTGCTAAGAAATTATTTTTTCTCGGGTAATTTTTCAAAGAGGAGTTCAGTAAAAATGAAATCCGGTGAATTGGGAACTTCGAAAGTCATTTTCTTAATATCTGAATTGAAATTCATATCGAATTTAACCCAGCCGCGTGTTAAGAATTCATCTTCCCAATCAATATAAAACATATCATATTGGTAATGATTTAGTTCTCCACGGAAAGTAGGAGTAGGAAGAAATTGCAAAAACAGTTTGCCGTCTTTCAATGATACTTCCGCTTTGCCGTACATTTTATCTTCATACATTCCGGAAAATTTTTCAAGAGGTAATGATGGTTTTGTATCTTTAGCTTGTATTTCTTCTCTGCGTTTAAATTCTTTTTCTTGTGCTTCATGTCTTTTTGCAAAACCATCAACCATTAATTTTTCCCAATCTTTCGGTTCAGCATTTGTAAACAGATCGCTAATGTAATTTCTAACTGCTCCAACCATCCCGGTTTCGTAATTACTAAGAATTACAAAACCAAAATTTTCTTCGGGAACCAGTGTAACATCAGAAATCATCCCGGGCATACCGCCTCCGTGGTTCAACATTCTTTTTCCGTTCCAGTAACGGATAAACCAGCCCAATCCGTAATTCAAAGTTCCTATTGGAGTTTGATTTGACCACATTTCTGAAGATTGGCGTTCGCTGAAAATTCTTTTACCGTTATATTTTCCTTTGCCAAGCTGTAAACGGATCCACTGCGCCATTTCAATCGCACTTGAATTAATACCAAGCGCCCCTTGAGCATTATCTATCTGTGTATCGGTAAAAACTTTCATTACATTTTCTTTTTTGTAATGACCATTTGCGGCGTTGTTGTCATTGTTATAAACTTCATAGCTGGTGTTTGTGTGATTCATCTCCAAATTTTCCAGTATATGAGTTTTTATATAATCGCTCCACGAAGTATCGGTTACTGCTTTGATTACTTCGGCTGCGGTAATAAACATAATATTTTGATAACCATACCTGCTGCGAAAACTTGAAGTCGGTTTTAAGTAGCGTGCACGGTTAATTACTTCTTTCCTGTCGTAAGTTGAATTAAGCCAGAGAAAATCACCGCTGAATGTTTCTAATCCGCTTTTGTGAGATGTAAGATCGCGGATAGTAATTTCCTTTGTAACCCATGGATCATACATTTGAAAATCGGGAAGATATTTTGTTACAGGATCATCCCACTTAATTTTTCCTTGATCAACAAGAATTGCAAGAGATGCTGTTGTAAAAGCTTTGCTGCACGATGCAATTACGAACAAAGTATTTTCATCAACCGGATCGCTTTTATTTATATTACGAACGCCGTAACCTTTAGCAAAAATTACAGAGTCATTTTTTACAATAGCGACAGAAAAACCGGGCATCTCCCAATCTTTCATTGCCTTGTTGATAAACTCATTAATTTTTTGAAGCTTATCCTGCTGAGCAAAAGAGTTTGTAATTAGAAAAGAGATCAACAAAAGAATAGAGTAGAGCGATATTTTTTTTGATTTCATTTTACAGCTCCGATTTTTTGGGGAAAGAAAAAATAGTTAGATCAAAAGCATGAGCAAGAATCTTGCTCTTGATCATGTTCTTGATCTTGTTCTGTTCGTGTCGCTTTATTTTTGTCGTTTGTATTTACCGATTAAAGTTGCTTCGGCTAAAATATGCCCTTTCATCGAATCGAGCAATTGTTTTTTGACGGCAGATTCTTTGAGTGGTAATACAATATCTAAAGCGAAGAGCTTGAAGAAATATCTGTGAGTTCCCGAAGGCGGACACGGACCACCGTAATTATTCTTTCGGAAATCATTTATCCCTTCAACCGCACCTTTGGGAAGTAAATGTTTAGAGGATGCTTCTTCTTTCAGCTCTCGAACATCCGGCGGGATATTAAACACTATCCAGTGAACCCAGTCACCGATCGGCGCATCCGGATCATCATTGATAAGTGCAAAAGTTTTTGTGCCGGCAGGCGGGTCGGTCCAATTGAGAAGAGGGGAAATATTGATTCCATCGCAAGTATATTTATCGGGAATCATTTCACCTTCCTTAAAAGCGGTGCTGAATATTTTGAAATCCATTTTCTTTTCCTTTTGCCTATTCATATGTTTTTGTATGTTGCTTTGAGAAATCGGAATAATCAGAATTGATAGAAACAATAGTTTACTTATTTGTTTCATATAAGCTTCTCATTCGTTAACTAATTCCTTAAATGGGCTTGTAAAGAATTCCGGAAATCGTCTTATTACACAGTGTCCTATCATTTCTGCAATTTCTTCAAACTTGAGAAGGTTAGTATTGACAACAGTGTGATATAGAAGCGGGTCTTCAATATTTTTATGAAAATATTTCCAGATATAATTTTTTCTGGATTCGTCCTTCTCCTTAATAAAATCGGTTGCAGTTTTCCTGTCAACATTGTAAAGCTGCATTGCATTTTCAATTCTGAAACTTAGCGGTGCAACGAACCTGATATGAAAAGCATTCGGAATAGTTGTTGTTATAATGTTTGCACCTCTTCCAACAATAATTACGTTTCCATGTTCGGCAAGTTTTAATATTGTGTGCGAGGTTTTGTGAAGAAGAGAAAGTTTTGAAGGAGAAATTCCCAATATCTCTCCGAACCATGAATCAATTTTGTGCTGTTTCTCTTCTGATAGATATTTTCGAAAATGTTCGGGCAGGTGATGATCTTCCATTATTTTTTCTATCAGGTCACGGTCAAAGTAAGTCCAATCGTTATAATCATCGATGGCATAATGATTAAAGTACTCAATTAATTTTTCGCAGATTGCCACAGCGCCAATTCCGGTTTCGCGGGAGATTGTGATTGTAGGACCGGGATTCATTTTTCGTTTACGGAATTTTGCTTCTTCGGATTCTTGATAATGTTTGTCAATATAAATACGGGCTTTTTCGTAAGAACCAAGGACTTTCATGTTTCACCTCCTGGAATTGTTTTATAACGGAGGAGTGGAAAATTTCTATATGAAAACTAACAGTAGGGACTTGATTAATCAAGTCTCTACTGTAGGAACGTTATAATTGCGGATGTTTCTTATGATGATCAGTTGCATCCTGATAAATTTTTGCAAATGCGATCAATCTTGCTTCGTCAAATAAATTACCGATGAATGTAAAACTTGTTGGAGTGCCGTGCTGAGAAAATCCATTTGGAAGAACTACACATGGATTGCCGGTTAAGTTTGTGGTTAACAAGTTACTGCCTTGCCATGACGGTGCAACATACAAATCAACTTTATCAAACAGCTTTTCCATTTCTTGTATAAGTTGAAAACGGATTCTGTTTGCATTTATATATTCGACAGCAGGAATGAAGCGATAGGATCTAAACTGATTAGGCCATGCATTTTTTGTCTGCCGTTTAAGAAGATCGTCTTTATTGGAACGGGTGAGTTCATCGAACGCGGCGCCAGCTTCAGCAGAAAGTATTATGCGAAGATTATCAACGTTTATATCCGGTAATTTAATAGAAATTAGCTGAACACCAAGTTCCTCTAATTTTTTTAATGCAAGAGAATCATTTTTATGAAACGCATAGTCCTTGTCAAAATCATTCTTGAGATAACCGACACGCAATTTTTTAATATCAAGTTTAGGTGTGTAATTAAAAGATGCATTATAAAGAGTTTGATCTTTTTCATCTAATCCGTAAATAGCATTGAAAACAATTGCGATATCTTCTGTATTTCTGCAAAGAGAACCGATCTTATCCATCGACCAGCTTAAAGCCATTGCACCGGAACGGCTGACTCTTCCGTAAGTCGGACGCAGACTTGTAACACCGCAAACTGTAGAAGGAGAGACAATTGATCCAAGTGTTTCTGTTCCAATAGCAAATGGAATTAATCCAGCAGAAACAGCCGCTGCCGAACCCGCAGATGAACCGCTTGAACCTCTTGTTGTATCCCACGGATTTCTTGTCATTCCGCCAAACCAAACATCACCCATTGCCAAAGCGCCCATAGAAAACTTAACTGCAAGCACCGCGCCGGCATCGTTTAATTTTTTAATAACTGTTGCATCTTCATCAATCAGTTGATCAATAAATGGTTCTGCTCCCCAGGTTGTTTTATATTTTTTTGTCGAGAGAAGATCTTTTACACCAAAAGGAATTCCGTGCAATAATCCCTTGTATTTTCCTTTTGCTATTTCTTCATCGGCTTTTTTGGCTTCTTCAATTGCACGTTCCTCTGTCAAAGTTATTATGCAGTGAAGTTTTGGTCCGTATTTTTTCAAACGCTCTAAGAAGAATTTAGTTAGTTCGGTTGAAGTTAATTTTTTTGTTTTGATTAATTGAGCCAGCTCTCCAATAGAGTAGTAGACAAGGTCTTCCATGTTGCCTGGCATTTTAACATTCGAGTAGCTGCTGAATTTGAGCGGCTTCTGTTTTTGATCAAACTTAAATCCGGCAGGGATCGGATTAAATAAAAGAGCGGGAGGAATGCTGTTAAGCAATTCAACTTTGTGAATTCCGTTGTACTTAGCCAAATTATCATTAAGAGCAGTTTGCATAGAATCTCTTTCCGCATCGGTAAATTCAAGACCGAATATTTTTTCTGCATTGAGAATATCTTCTTTCTTGATCTTCTTTTCAGTTTGCTGGGGGAAAGAGATTTGTGAACTAAGAAGAAGTATAATGATCAATTTTATGAATGAAATATTTTTAAATAGTTTCATAAGGAGTATCCATAAATTTTGATTTATAATAAATGAAGCGTACACAATCAATGAGCTATTGTGAAAATTAGGGATTGACGGGAAGGGAAGCAATGTTTATTTAATGATATGTAAAAATTCTGAGTTAAGAATAATTTTATTAACTTTGTTTTATCATGATTGAAAAATACAAGCATATAATTTGGGATTGGAACGGAACCATAATTAACGACGTGGATCTTTGCGTAGAATTAATTAACTGGCTGTTAAAAGAAAAAAAGCTTAAAACAATTACTAAAGAAGAGTACAAAAACGTTTTCACAATCCCCGTTAAAAATTATTATGCCGCACTTGGATTTGATTTTGAGGAAGAACCGTTCGAGGTTATCGGCAAAAGATGGATGGATGAATACGAACGCAGAAAATTTGAATGCACAGTTTATGACGGGGTTATTGATGTGATGGGAAAAATAAATCAACTCGGAATCGGGCAGTCAATTCTCTCTGCATATTCTCAGCACACACTTGAAGAAATGGTGGAACACTTCGGTCTGACTAAATATTTCTCTCACATTGTCGGTCTTGATAATATTTACGCTGCAGGTAAACTTCATCTTGGAAAAAATTTAATGAAGCGTCTGGGTAACGGAAAAGGTGAAACGCTTTTTCTCGGCGATACAGAACATGATTATGAAGTTGCAACGGAGATTGGTGCGGATTGTATCTTAAGTTCAAGCGGACATCAAATCAAAGAGAAATTGGAAAAACTAAACTGTTTAGTAATTGATGATTTAAGAAATATTTTCCAATAAAGTGTCCATAAAAAAAGTTGATACAAAAGAATGGGGCGGACCCCATTCTTTTATATTTGATATTTACTTAAGCAATAACATTTTTCTTACTTCAGTAAAACTTCCAGCTCGTATTGTATAAAAATAAATGCCGCTTGTTACATCAGCACCCTTATTATTTTTTCCATTCCAACTGACGGTATGATAACCAGCCGCTTTTTCTTCGTTCATTATGGCAGCAATTTTTTGACCGTTAAGATCATAAATATCAATAGCTACTTGTGCAGTATTTGGAACGGCAAATTTAATTGTTGTTGATGGATTAAACGGATTCGGATAATTTTGATAAAGAGCAAAACTTGTAGGAATTGCTTCTTCACCATTCACATCTGTAATCGTAACGGTAGCTTCATTCGAATAAGATGAATTAATATTAGAATTAAATCCCCTTACTCTGTAAAAATATTGTTGTCCCGCTGTAACGGCTGCATCAGTGTAAGTCGTCGCATTACTATTAACATCTGTCACTTTTGCAAACTGTCCTGATTGACCTACTTTTCTTTCAATTGTATATCCATCTTCACTTTGAGAATTATCTGTCCAATGAAGAACTGCCTGAGAATTTACTGTTTGTACAGTTAGATTGGTTGGAGCCAACATTGGTGTTACAGCATTTACTTCGTTTGAGAAACCCGAGTTTCCGTTAGAATTAAATGCATAAACTCTATAATAATATTTTGTTCCATCATTTAATGGTGTTTCAGTGTAAGTAGAGACATTTTTGTTAACGTCTGAGACTTTTACAAATTGTCCGGTTGATCCTTGCTTTCTTTCGATCGTATATCCGTCCTCACCTTGAGAATTATCTGTCCAGTTAAGAGTTACTTGAGAATTTACTGTTTGTACAGTTAGATTGGTTGGAGCTAACATAGTAGTAACAGCATTTACTTCGTTTGAGAAATTAGAGTTTCCGTTAGAATTAAATGCATAAATTCTATAATAATATTTTATTCCATCAGTTAAAGATGTGTTACTAAAAGAAGTTATGTTAGCATTAGTAGTTGTTATGTTTGTCCATGCATCGGAAGGATTTTGTTTTCTGTCAATTTTAAATCCTGTTTCATCAGTCGAATTATCCTGCCATGTCAAATTAATTTGAGAAGAGCTTACTGCAGTTGCCGCTAAACTAGTAGGACTTGTTGGAGCGGTTGCTACAGAAGTAATTTTTGCTTCAAACACGCCTCTTCCATGGGTTGCAACAACAAGAGTATTGTCGGATGAACGGTAATCCAGCATTACACAAACCACATTTCCAATTGAAGTTTGTGCTTCCGGTGACCAAGTAGTTGTACCGCCAGATAAAGTATTAGTCTTATAAACTCCTGTACTGGTTGCCAAAAAGACATTCAACTGATTATTAACATAGAATATTTTTGCCCAACGGACTGAAGGTACACCGCCCGTCAGATTTCCCGAGATGCTGGTCCATGAACTTCCTGAATCAGTTGTATACCAAAGCCGGTCAACATTATAATTACTGAAGACTACAATTGCATTTGCTGAATTTGTAGGATCGACTGCAATACAATTCACATATCCTTGCGGGAAATTAGCGCCCGTTATATCAACTTTCGCGGGGTCGCCTGAATTAGCATTATTCATCCTATAAACTTTACCTTCAGAAGTTCCATAATACAAAACATTCGTACTATTCGAAGTTGAAGTTGATATTGCTGTTACCTGAGTATTTGCCACTTCGGAATTTGTAAGAAACTGCCAGCCAATTGTTTCTGTTGCTGTGGTAGCAGAAGTATTTCTCCATATTCCAGAATTTGTTGTGCTGTTCCGGCCCCCTGTAAAATAAAGAAGGTTTCCATCGTTCGGATCAAGAACATAAGGATTTACAAACATCACATTAGAAGATCCATCCGGCTTCATAGGCGTATTATTATTAACTGGTGAAGAAGCATCAGATTTTGCATAACGAAAGATATTTCCGTTTGTAGTTGCCTGAAAAACTGTATTTAGTGCATCGGGAGCGATTGCGCAAATGGTTCCATCACCGCCTCCGGTTTCCTGCCAGTTAGAAGGATTATTATTATCTCTTGCCATCCAATTGCCTCTGTCTTGAAATCCGCCTGCTATGAAGCCGCTGCCGGCTTCTGGTGCAATTGCAATTGCATATAATTGTGTAATATTTAAGCCGGTTCTTTTGGGTACTTGCCAGAAAGCATCCATACCGGTTGTTTTTGTAATATCGTTTGCGATGTGTATGCCCCCATCATTGCCGCAATAAAATATATTATTATTACCCGGTAAAAATACCCCATAATGTTGATCGGGATGATGATTCTTAAAATCATTCAAAGCATTTGCGGTGCCATTTGATGACACTCCATATCCGCCAATATGTTTTTGTGCCAGAGTCATATTATCATTTGTAACATCATGGACTTTATATAAACTTACCCCTCCAAAGATTACAAAATTCGGATTATCTGGTTTAACGTTAAGTATCATATCGTAACCGCCTTGCGTATCGAAATTAGCAAGATCAGGAGCTGTATTGCTTGGAATTACCGAACTTATATTATTCCAAGTAGCTCCGGCATCTGCTGATCTCCATAATTGGTGACTATGAGCGGCGGGAGTATTATTGGCTCCACTTACTCCTTGAACTAAAAAGTAAAGAACGTTTTGGTTTGAAGGAGCAATTGCCAATACTATTCGTGCATAGTTATCAGGCATTGTGGCTGGAGTTATATCGGAAAAAGTATTTCCACCATCAGTCGATTTGCGAATACCTTTAATGGTATTGCCCGCACCGCCAACCGATCCTGAAGCAACATAGAGAGTTCCGTCATCTGTTGTTGCAATATCAAGTGGAACGGCATCATTTACACCGGCAGCTAATACTTTCGTCCAGGAAGTTCCACCGTTTTGTGAACGGTAAACACCACCGGTTGTTGCTGCATAAACCACATCTTGAGCAGTATTATTTTTATCTACTGCAAGTCTCCATACGTATTGCCAATCACTATTCCATGAACTAGTGTTACTAGATTGAGTTGATGAAAGAGGAGTCCATGTATTTCCATTATCAGTTGATTTGAAAATACCATCTCCTAAATAAGTAGCACCGGTTCCGGAAGCGCTGTTACCAAGTTGTTCACCACTTCCTGCATACCATGTATTCTGCCTTCCTTGTCTTGTATCTTGCACCATACATGTAACACTATGAAGCTGAGAATTATTTGTGGTCTTAAACCAAGTATCACCGTTGTTTGTTGATTTCCATAAACCGCCGGAAACAGCACCTGTTATAATGGTAATATTAGGAGCCGTTGTTGTACGAACATCAATTCCGAGCCCTCGAACTCTGCCGCTTGTATTGTTTGGTCCTCTTTCAACCCATGTTAAAGCTTGTCCCTTTAACAGTCTTTGAGGAAATGACTCTAAAAATTGCCTTTCATTAGAATAAATATTTTTAGGTATCTGATTGATTGCAGGATCTCTGAGCATCAAAAACATTTGTCTGGAACTTGCTTCAAAATCCTCTCTCTCCTCATTCTCCCTCAATCCAACTTCCCGAGATTTTTCGGTTTTATCGAATTGCGGCCGCAATATTAAGAATGAAAGAATAGCGGTTGCAAGAGTGAAAAGTAACAATTTTTTTTTCATCTTTAGTCTCCTTGCTATATTTCTAGCATAATAATGATTTTGTGTTATTGTGTAATTTATATTTCATAAAAACGATAGCGATCTCAATGAAGTTCATAAATTATTTCTTTTTTATTATCTCAACTGATTTTATCATTTCAATAGTAATAGTATCATTATGGATATAATCTCCAACTTCAAAATCTTTAAAAGAGCCGGTAAAAATATTTTCGGTTTTCGGATCTGCATCATTATTATTACAGTTATGTTCTTTGTATGTGTAATTCAAACCACCTTTTTTACTTTCGTGTGCTGTTTGAGTGATGCACTTAAATAGTTTATACTCGCTTCCGTTGAACCTGTAAACATTATACTCATGTTCAACTGTCGATGAATGTTCAATCAGTGCGACATCGTAAGAATTATTGCCTTTTACATCTAATATTCTATGTCCAAAAATTCCTGCATTGCCATATAATATCTGCTGATAATTATCCCGGTTCTTTTTAAATATCCAGAAAGGACAATTTTGTGAAGTACACGCACCTTCAAGCCTGGATGGAAAAACAACCAACTCAGGCTCTTGGTCATTGTTCAAATCAACACTTTCACCAATAAATAGAACCGAAGGATTTTTCTTTCCTTTTTTTACAACATCTTTTGTGTATTCATTTTCAAGATCTATTTGGCCTTCTTCAATCATTTGATTAAATAGTTTTTCAGCGAGCTTACGTGGAACTGTTGCTGTATTTTTCAGAACTGCGACTTCTTTTTCACCAAAGGCTATATTGCTGCTCATTGGTTCGCCGGGAGAACTGGTCATTAGAATTTTGGTGCATGAAAAAGGGAGGTTCCGTTTTTTGTCACCAGAAATCCAGGTGCCCGCAAATTGATCTCCATTTAATTTTACGTGCCAGTAACCTGTTATTTCAAAAAATCCATACTCTTCAAGTTCAATATTTCCAGAATCATATATCTTGCCGTGTAAACGGATATTAATTTTATTTTTATTGTAGTGATAATATCCCTTTACTTCATTGCCCGATTGTTTCAACGTTAAAGTTATTGCCAGATTTTTGTTAATGTTCCCTGAATAAAATCCGGTTACATTTTTGTTGTTCTGAGCGAGAAGATTGAATGAGAAAATAAAAAAAATAAAAATTTTCCAGACTGAGTTTTTCATAAACCTTTCAACTAAATCCTATAGAGATAAATTATTTCGCCGGGGTGTAAGTATAAGTAATAGCACCATCCATAAATTTAGCGATTAAGTTTTCACCGCTGACACTTAATGAACCGGAGAAAGGTTCACCTTCACTCGGAAAGTTTAATGTTAAATTAGCACCATCAAGTTTCCATATTCCGTTTGTTTCCATAGCTCCGCCTTCTGCTGTTTTAAGGCATGTGCCGTCAGAATTAAAATTAATTGTTCCATACGATTGTCCATTCATCATCATATTCCATTTATTTGCAGTTAGTTTTTCCTTAACTGATCCAGTGCTGCCGGAACTATTGTTTGAATTATTTGCAGGTTTTTCTTCACTCGATTTTGAGCAAGCCGCTAATAGAAAAACAAATGAAAATATCAGGAATAAATAGACGCTAAATTTTTTCATATTAAAACTCCTTGATTAATTAATCACTATTTAACTTCTTATAAATACTTTTAAATTCAATTCAAAAATTCAATAAAAAAAAGAGCCTGTTTTCCAAGCCCTTTAATATTTCAACCGGAGAGCTATTCAAATTCAGCCCAACCGTTACCTTTACTATCATCCCAGTGTAATGTAATTGTATTGTATTTACAAAGGTCAATATCATACCACGACAAAGAATTCCCTTTTCTGTCATTGACTTTCATATCCCAGGCGCAGTCATCCAGGAACTTACTTTTATTAAAAGAGATTTCTAAAGTTTCACCATTTTTTAGAATCCTATCTCCCAATAAATTTGGTCCCCAGCTTTCAGAATCTGTTACAGGAGCAACAAAGAATTTAGAAATAGCCACACCTGTTTTATTAACCAGCGTAAAGTCCTGGTTTACCTGTGCAAATAAATTACAGGTAAAGCAGAACATTAGAGTAACTAAGGGAAATGAGGATTGTTTTTTCAATTTAGCTTCTTCTTGATTATAAAAATGGATTCATAACGGCAGGACAATGAATTATTATTCAAGTGTAATCCAAGCTTTTGTTCCATCCCAGTGTAACTCTATTTTGGAAGTTACGCATAGGTCAACGTCTTCCCATTGAATTTCATTACCATCACCATCAGTAATCTTAATATCCCAAAGACACTCCGTCTCTTCAGGATGGAATTTTATTTCCCATTCTTGATCAAGTTCCATAACCTCCGTACCAAGAATATCTTCTCCCCAATGCTCGACATTTACTGCAGAAACATGAAGCTGATCAATAACAACCCCTGTTTTGTTAACTATTGTAAAATCTTGTACTGATTGAGCAAATGTGTTCATGGAAACACATGCCATTAAAACTGCAAAAAGAAATAAGAATTGCTTTTTCATGGAGCCTTCGATTGTTTTATTATTATAATTAAAGTTTTTAATACCGGACTAACTAATAATTTGTTTTAGTCTGGAACCGAGAATTAATGCTAATAATCTCTGAAATAAATTACTTTGATTTGGAGGTGAATGGAATAGGGACGGGACTTCATTTTTTAATAGCTTTAGGGGCTAGCCACTAGGAGAGTTTAAATCTAACTTTTTTCTGAAATTTTATTTTTAAGTGCATAAATGAGTAACGCAGAATTTCCGGTTATTCCAAGTTTTTTGCAGATATTACTTCTATGATTTTCAACGGTCTTTACACTTATAAATAATTCTTCCGCAATTTCTTTGCTGCTTTTATCCTGTGCAATAAGGTTTATTATTTTTTTCTCCGAAGGAGTAAGTAAATCATCTTCAGGTTTTTTCTTTTGCTCTTTTTGCTTAAGAAGTATATCGGAAGCTTGCGGGCTAATAAAGAATTTATCCTCTGAAACACTTTCAATACAATTTACTATATCATTAACTGCATTTTCTTTCAGAACGAAACCTTTAATTCCAAGATCGAATACTTTTTTAATTAATTCTACATCCTTAAACATTGTAAGAAAAATGATTTTAGTGGCTAACCTTTCTTTAATAATAATTTTAGCAACTTCAAAACCATCTAGTTTTGGCATTTGTACATCTAGTATTGTTATATCAGGTTTTTTCTCTCTGATTAAATTCAAAGCATCCTGACCGTCTGAAGCTTCCGCAACTATATTAAAGTTTTCATTTTTATTTATAATATAAAGCAGACCCTGTCTCAACAGAGGATGATCGTCTGCAATTAATATTTTCAATTTATCATTCATTTAGTTTACACAGGAATTTTTATAATTAATTTTGTACCACCTGAATCATGTGAATTAACAATGAGTTCTCCGTTTAGTATTTCAACCCGGTTTAGAATATTTTTCAGTCCAAATCCACCGGAAGTTTCTATTTGTGTTTTTAATTTAAGACCTTTCCCGTCATCATTTATCTCAACTAAAATACTATTATCCATTTTAAAAATATTTATTTCAGCATTTTTTGAGTCAGAATGTTTTACAACATTGCTTATGATTTCCTGGATAATTCGGAAAAAATTAATTTCTGCATCGCCGGGTAATAAATTATTAATATTATCAATTTTATGTGAAAAATTTATTCGAGTAGTACCGGATATTCTGTTTATTAATGAAATAATAGTTTCGGTAAGACCTAATCTTTCCAGATGAGCAGGTCTCAGATCAAATGATATTTCCCTCACCATATTTATAATATCCGTGGTAGAGTCGTTGATTTGGTTCAATTTCTCGATTGTAAAAGGATCTAGGTTTTCTCCATGTAAAGCAAGCTGAGCCATGTTTTTGATTAGAAGAACATCCTGTCCAAGGCTGTCGTGTAAATCCCCGGCCATTCTTTTCCTTTCTTCTTCCTGCGATTTTAGTAGTTGTTTAGTAAAAGATTGTTGTGATGCCAGTTGTATTCTTGCTTCTTCTGATTTTTTGCTCTCTGTAATATCCTGTACTGTACCAAATACTCTGGTTACATTTCTATTTTCATCTCTTATAGCAATTCTTTTAGCACTAATCCATTTTTCTTTATTATCATTGATAATTCTGTATTCACTTTCTACATCTTTCATTTCATTAAAATCTTCATAGAAATATCGTTTGAATTGCTCTCTGTCTTCCGGGTGTATTATTTCACTAATTATTTCTCTGAAGTTTGATTTTATTTTTTCTTCGTCAACACCATAGATATGGGGAAGCTCTTTTGAGAAAGATACTTCGCCGTTAGTTAAATCCCATTCCCAGTTTGCAAGATGTGCTGTAGCTTGTGCAATATTCAGTTTTTCTTCACTTTTTTCCAGAGATGTATTTAAAGATTCTAAAGTTTTCTTTTGTTCGTTTATTTCTTTTTTTTGTTTATCAAGCAATTTATTTGCAGTTTTTATTTTCTTTCTGCTAAAGAAAATTAAAAATGTAGTCAGGGATATTCCCGCTATGGTAAAGATCAAAAAATAGTTGAGCAATTTTTCATCGGCAATCTTCTCCTTCATAATAATTTGTTCTTTTTTCAGCAACTCATTTTCCAGTTCTTTTTTCTTCGTGTCGTATTTCACTCTCATTTCAGAAGTTTGAATGCTGAATTCTTCTACATAAAGGCTCTCAACTATAAATGCTGCTATTTCTCTGTACTTAGCTGATTTTTGCCAGTCGCCCATCAACCTATAAGTAACTGATAGGTCTACATACGTGTTTTTAAGAAGCCCCTTTAATTTTGCAGCTTTACTAATTTTTAATGATCGGTTAAAAATATTAATTGCTTCAACATATTTACCTTCAAAAGCTTTTGCATAACCAATATTATTTAAGAAAAGTACAATCATCCACTTGTTGTTAATTTCCTCAGCAATTTTTAATGCTTGTGTAATTTGCCCGTTAGCGTTTAAATATGCTGATAGATTTTCTTTTGTATTATAATCATTAGGTTTTATTCTAATTATTCTTTTTTGAATATCTAATGCTTTATTAAAGTATTGTCTGCTTTTTTCAGAATTGTCTTCAACAGTTCCCATAGCAAAATTAGCATAAGCAATTAATTCATTATCATTAGTCCTTATAAGCGTTTGATATGCTTTCGTTATATACTCCTTTGCCAACTTGACAAGATCATAAAAATAATACGCCCTTCCAATTTTTATTTCAACAAACGCGGCATTGGCAGGATCATTTGCCAATTCAAATTTTTCGAGAGCGCTCATGTAATAATTCAATGCAATATTATATAAAGCAGATTTGAAAAATATATCGCCTGATTTTATTAATGCGGTTGTTTCTTCGTTTATTGAATTTGATTTTTGTGCATTCTCAATTTGTAAAGCGTATTTATTTATTAAAGTCTTATTCTCTCCACTTAAAATTGAAAGCCGGTTATTTATAATTCGTCTTATTGCATCCACTTGCGAATAAGGATTATAAATTTCCAGGCTGTCAAGCGGGGACTGCGAGTGTACTTTTTCAGTGAATGATATTAAAACAATGAAAAGCAGAAAAAATATTTTTTTGTTGACAAAAATAGTTTTCGACCTGTTCTCTATTAAAATTAAGTTAATCAAATAAAGATGAGCTGTCAAGAAATTTAAAACTGAACTATAATATCTTAACGTTGATATAAAGTAAAAAAAGCAAAGATTCGAAAGCAGCTCTGCTAATCTTTTCTGTAGTAAGACGTTAGATAATAATCGGAAAGAATGTTATAGCATAATCAAACTTTAGACTTATTTGTTAAAAGTGAGAACTAACAAACTCATTGGATCAATTCGCTTTTTATACCATTGAACACCAAGATGTAAATGCGGACCGGTTGCACGTCCGGTAGAACCAACAAGACCAATCACTTCTCCTTTTTTTACTTTCTGATTTTCCTTTGCAAAAATTTTACTCATGTGAAGATAAACGCTTGTTAAACCCTGCCCGTGATCTAACAAAACAAAATTTCCGTTATAGAAAAAATCCTTTCCGGCTATGCGAACAATGCCATTTGTAATTACACGGATAGAATCTCCTTCAACTCCGCCGAAATCCAATCCGTTATGAACGTTACTTGATTTGCCGTTTAATATTCTTTGAAGGCCAAACGTTGCTCGTATATCAACGCTGTCAACCGGATAAACGAATCCTTCCATAAATAATGCATCTTTAACTTTGCCAACTTTTGCCCGGGCAGATTTAATTAACTGTGCTTCAAACTGAATTCTATTTCTTAATTTCTTTGGAGGAGTAACGTACTTGTTTGCCAATCTAAGTTTTTGCTCTTCATATTGTTTTTTTTCAAGATCGTATTCAAAGGTCTCAACTTTTTTATTTTTGAATTTTACTTTTAATAAATATTTCCCAACAGCATCCCTATCAAATCCAAAAAGAAAAATTCCGTTCTCATCAATTTGAAGTTTTGTGTTATTCAAACTTGCGCTAACTGCATCTTTGCCTTCACCGATTATTATTCCGCCCTGTTTTGCTTCACCCAAAAACTTTATTTCTTGAGCACAAAGTGTAATTGTTAAACTGATCATTAAAAGAAATAATTTCTTTTTCATTTAGAGAATTTCCACTTTTTTAGAAAATAATAAAGTTGGATAATGGGCAAGGTTAGAATATACTCCAATAAGCAGAAAGTTGACCCGAAAAATAACGGTAGCTGGATTCATCGCGTGAAGTGCTTCCAAAACTCATTTTACCGGTAACACTAAATTTCTTTGATACATTATAGAACAGTTCAAGATGTCCTTCTAAAGTTAAGAAGCTATTTTTTGGTACTTGACCAATTTTACCGCCAATTAAAACTTGAATGGACTCGCTTTTTTCAAGATACTGGTCTATCCAAAGACTGTGCGATTCATAATTTTTAGGAGAGTAGTAATATGATGATTTGAATTTATAATTCGTATATGCATATTCATAACCAACTGCCATATTCCTGTAAAAATATTTGCCAATACGAATCATAAAATCATTTCCCTCGTTATTGTCTTCCACAGAAATGTATTGGAATCGGCCGCTAAATTTTAATCCGTCGCGATGAATGTAATAACCCTCTAGTTTGTAAAGCTGTGCGTAATACCTAATGTCAAGTAGGTAAGGTGAGTATAGAATTAATGATGCGTCGGATTTTTGATAAAAAAGGTTTACGGAAAGAGTGTCTTTTTTTTCGTATCGGGCATATGCATCTTGCTCATCGCGCACAAACAATCCCTGAGAATTAGACGAGCCAGAACCATAACCAAAAGTCAAATTCTTAGATAATCTTATTAAGACATGCCATTTTAAAGTTGTTAATCGTTTATCGCCCGAAAAAAATATTGAACTTACAATATTTTGGTTTAGTCCAGCCGGGTCTGCCTTTAACAAGGTTTTCATGTATGTAACGCCTAAAGAAAGAAAACTTGTTACACCAAGTTCTAATCTTCCACCATATTGTAAAATTTTAAAACTTAAATTATCAGTATAAAATAAGCCTGATGGTGCAAATCCAATATTGCTCGGGAACGATTCAAAGATTGAAACTAAGTCTGTAACCGGCAGCCAGCTTTTTCTTTGTTTGATTATTAATATCCGTGTAGAATCTATATCTTTCCAGTCGAGCAGATTATTATAAACCATCCGAGCGGAGTCCGGATCGCCGAACTTTGCATAAGAGTCGCCTAAAGATAAATTTGCATCATAGTTGGATGAATCTTGTTTTACTAAATCCTTAAACTCATGAATAACGTTAGCGGTATCGTCCATTGCATAATATAGTTTTGCTCGCTGCAACCGAGCATTGTAATTCGGTCCGGCAGAGAGTACTTTATTATAAGCATCAAGCGCTTTGGAATAATTTTTTGCACAGAAAAGAACGTCGCCATATTCTTTCAGAATCAAATTATTCGTTTCGGTTTTCGATAAGTAGTCTTCGTAAAAGGGAAGAGCACTTTTACAATCATTTTTAATAACGCTTTGTCTTCCCAATTCCAGAATGGCGTAAAGTTTTTCCTCTTCGGCTCGCATTTTGTGCCAGTCTATGTTTGATAGCAATGTTATAACATCTTCATTTATTGCGTCTATCTCTTTTGCTTTATTTGCTAAAGATAGAGCTGCTTCAAAATCTCGTTCGATCAATTTAATAGAACCCATTGAAACAAGTGCCTGAACATCTTCCGGACGCGCTTTCAAAACATTTTCTAAATATTGTTTTGCTAGTTCTATATCATAGTTTATCCAGACAGAAACTTGAGCGCGGAAAAGCTGGTAATCTAAATTATTTGGATAATCTTGCAGCAGGTTATCTGTAATCTTAATTGCTTTATCAAACTCACGGCTCCATGCAGAGATTCGTGCCCATCTGAAACGAAGTGATGCATCTTTTTCATCCGGATTCTGTTCGAAATATTTATCAAGCATTACCATTGCGCTATCGTACTCGGCTAAGTAATCGTAATACTCTGCTGCCATTTTTATAGCATCTATATCTGTCGGGTTCGATGCAAGCCGAACCTTAGCGTTATCTAATTTTTCTCTGTAAGTTTTTGTACGTGTGTCGGTAACGTAAGTCCATTTCTCTTTATAGCGTGAGTCATCGGGTTTTGTTACACCGATAAATAGTAATTGCTTATAAGCTTCTTCAAGACGATTTGTTTGGATTAGTTCATCAACCAATTTGAATCTTGTCTCGAGGTCTTTCGGATTTCTTTTTAGAACACGATAGTAACGGTCAATCGGATATTCTTTCTCGAATGCACGCGGAGCTTCTTGAGTTACGTATGCTTTGTTTGTTGCCATATCGAGCCCGTCCTGCGCTTCTTTGAAGAACGGTTTAAAACCGAGCGCAGTCTCGAATGCTTTTATTGCAATTTGATATTTACCAAGCCACATTGTAAAGTAACCGTAACGGCTCCATAAACGCCAATCGCCTGGATAACGGTCGGTAAATTTTTTAAGAATTCTTTCGCCCTTAACAATGCTTCCGGTTTTTGCAAGAACTTCCGTGTAACGGAGTATTTCATCCGGCGAAGCATTATCATCGCGTTTTAAGTATTCATCATACCACTGCTCAGATTTATCCCAGGTCTCCATCAGCTTATATGTTTTTCCGATCTCGAGATAATTAAACGGTTGGTTTGGATCTCGTGCGATCTCGCGCAAATGTCCTTCAATTTTTTTGTTTAGTATCGGGTACCAAATATCGAGAAGCCGCTGAAGATTCTTTTCATATTCCGCTCTCTTTGTTTCATCTCTCGTTTCAATTGCAATTGCGCGCCTGTAATCTAATCTGCCGTATTCGTATTGCTGGCGCTTCTCAAAACACGTTGCACGCAAGTTATAACCTTCGGATTCTTGCGGCAGAGCGGTGATGTATTTGTTCAATTGATCTATAGCTTCGCCGTAACGTCCGGCTTTCATATGAAGAAGAGCTGTGTACTTATAAATTCCTATATCAACTTTTTGCTGCTGTGTAAAAGAAATTTGCGAAAGCAAAATTAAAATGAGAATGGATATTTGTATGCGAGATTTAATCATATTTATATTAATTATAAAAACTTATAACCCTCTCAGGGGGATTCTTGTTTATTAGTTCACGGGCATTATTTCCCAAGCCAATTTATCAAAAATTATGCAAAAAGTAACGAATGAACGGAATCTTTGGTTAAGCTTTATTCTTTAACAAAATTGGAATTGGGGTTGGGAGATCCTGGTTTAATATGAGACGGTAAATTATTTAAGTCTCATATTATTAGTAGGGGCTTAAGATCTTAAGCCCCTAGAGATGAAAATTTATTTCATCAATAACATTTTCTTTGATTGAATGAAATTGTTTGCAGTGATTGTGTAAATGTAAACTCCGCTTGTTAATTTACTTGCATTAAAATCTATTTTGTAATATCCGGCAGACTTGTTTTCATTTACTAATACTGCCACTTCTTTACTAAGCATATCGTAAACCTTAATTGTTACAAATCCATCATTGGGTAACTGGTAATTTATTGTTGTTGTCGGGTTGAATGGATTCGGAAAGTTCTGATATAATCCGTATTTATCCGGTATGTCATTTTTTTTTTCATCTACTTTTGTTATTACAGGATTTAATGTTTTGGTATAATATCTATATCCCTTCATTGCATCTACAAATAAAAGATGAAGATAACCGGTACTATCCAATTCCATAAAAGGCCATTCTGCATCATTGAAAAGATCTTCGGGAACGCTCCAACTTGTACCGTCCCAGCATGTATAAGATAATTTTACCGGCCCAATAGCAAAACCTCCCCACAGATCATAAACTAAATGAATTTTATTATTTTTATCTATTGCAGCACTGAAATAGAGAAATCCATCAACCGATTGAGGTACTGCATTTTTAGGCTCCGACCAGAGAACACCATCGGATGAATATGAATGATAGATTGCCTCACAGCCGAATTTATTTCCGGTTAGATGCTTTGTCCATATTATGTGGATATTATTTTTTTGATCTAATAATATCTGTACTATACTTGCCCTTTGGTAGCCGGATTTGTGCACCAAAACCGGTTTTGACCAGGATTCTCCATAATCGGTCGAAAAACAATAATAGACACTGTTTTCATCGTATCCTCCGCTGTTCTCCGGTCTGAGTATTACCATGTGAAATTTATCATCCTTATCTATATCAAAATCATAATCAGCTGTTAAAAAAGGTACCTCTTTTACTTCACTCCACATACAATTCTCTTCAACTTTTAGATAAAGATGAGGTCCTGTTTTAGAATCTCTTACTCTCCATAGTAAATGCAACCGATTTCGAGAATCTAAGTGTAATATGGGATTGTCATATGAATTGTTAATTTCTAATGCATCTTTATGAAAAATAATTTCCGGTGTAGACCAGACGCTATTATTGTAAAAAGAATAATAATTATCTGTAGATCGAATATGGGTAAATCCAGTCGGAGTTGTTTGGTTATATCCCCATATTAAATGTGTAATTCCTTTTCTATCGGTTTTAATAACGGGTTCTCTTGCAGTATAAATGCTGTTTGTAAAATTAATAGTATCTGAAAGTATTCCGTTTTGTAATTTTCTTACATAGAGGTTTATATTTCTATAATCAGGAGGAAGAAAAGAACTTTCAGTATAGGGAAAAATAATATATTCGGAATTAATGACAGAAAAAATCGGGCTTGAATACGGTATACGATCAGTGTTCGTAATGCATACGGGAATAGACCATTCAATTTTTTTGTTTTCTAAAGTTTCCTTCTGAGTATTAAAGGAAGTAAAAGCAAACAAAAGCACTGCAAAAATTGTAGGATAAGATTTTTTCATGTTATCAACCTCTATTAATCATTATTCAAATAGTGAAGTCATAGATAGATAGAAGGATAGTCCAAAAAGTCTCCTACAACTTTTTGGACTATTTTCACTTTGAGAAATCCGGTTAATATAATACTTAATCTTTGGAATCAATATGAACCATCATTAGCATAGCTTTGACCAAGGAATTGAATCCAAGGAAGATTAGAAAGTCTTTCAAAATAATGCCATCCACCAACTTCCCAAAAATATGGTTCCGGTGCTTGACTATGCCAATCAGAAACATCTAATGATGAAACAAAATCATCCTCCGCCCACACATAATCCTGAAATCCCAAATTTAAGAAATGATCAGATTCTACAAACATATAATCCATCTCAATACTTGAAGTCTGCGCCGAACCCATATATTCAAAAAATGGTTTTTGAGGACTAGGGTATGGCACGCACCAGCTATAATAGTCAAGTGTAATTCCATCATTTTGTACAATGCTCTGCCCAGAAGAAGATTTACCCATCACGGGAGATGAATTTTCTATTTGTCTATAATTATGTCCAGAAAAATATTTACCATTCCCGGTAGATAATTTTTCAATTTCACTCAGTGTGGGTATAACTATACCCGGTATTTGTGTGATGTCGATCCTTTCTGATTTATACGGTTTAAGATTTGGATCCACTTTTATTCCATACTCTTTCCTCTTCTTCTCCATAAATTTTAAAACTTCGGGAAATACTTTTTCGTGAGTCAATCTAACATCACTACCTTCTTTAGGCAGGGCTTGGCTTTTTACTGAAGAATTAGCCTGTGGACTTGTTGGATTTTCTGTTACATCGTTACTGCAGCCAACAATAATAAATAATAAAAAAACTACAAGAACAAATAATTTTTTCATTTCTCTAACTCCTTATGCATTAATTACAAATAAAATTTTAATATAAAGCTTCAGTTCTCCATGACCCACATAGATTCACGGAGCTTCAACCATCTCCAATCTCTCATCCGGTTCGCCAACTGAAAGATTAGGATCGAGAAAAAATTTCATTAAGAGAAAGAATTTACTTTTTGTTTTTCCCCATAGAACTCTCCTTAAAAGTTTTCGAAAGTGTTATTAATAAACCGCCTGCCCCCTGCACGAACAACAAATTCGAGTTGGGCCGGGAACTATTGAGTATAAAAGAGATTCGCAAATGAATAAGATCAGAAATAGAAATTTATATTTACAGAATATAGATTCTATTTATAGAGAGAAGAAGTGTTAAATTTTCGTTTCGGGATAATATAAAAATCGAAATACATTTTCATTAAATCCCATTGTAGTTCAAATATTATAATTTTCGCGAGCTAATTTACAATCTTTTAATTAATTATCAATGTATAAAGTTAGTATTGATTCAGAACCGATTTTCATAACCGTATTATACAAGTAAGAAGTAATAAACCATTGAATTGTTGTTTAAGACTAATACCCCCACAATTCTCTCTGGTACGATTTCCGTGGATTAAAATTGAAAATAAATAAACGGCTGTATATCCGCCGATTTGAACTGTGCAACAAGCCAAATAACTAATGCAAGCAATATTATTTTTCCGGCAAGCGGCAACGCGGTTACTGATCTTTTAATTACGGCTTCAATTTTAACGGGGAAGAAATGAGATATAAATCCGATAACAATCAGTCCGAATATTAACGGCATCTTTTCTACAAATTGTAAAGCAACTTTACCGTGGAAGAATTCAAAAATTTGGGAGAGCATATCTTTCGCAATCTGCAAATCGTTCAATCTGAAAAGTAAAAATGAAAACGCGATGAAATGGAAAGTAATGATGATCTGGAAAAATCTTAAAAATTTTGTGTTGTTGATTCTAAGCGCGTTGTAAAGTTTTGCTTTCGGTTTCTGCAAGAACAAAGCTATAGACATCAGTACACCGAAGTATAAACCCCAAAGAATAAAATTCCATCCTGCACCGTGCCATAAACCGCAGATAAAAAATGTTACTATCAAACCGATTATGTTTCCAAAGATCTTCCATCTGCGTAAAGAAATCTGAACCGGTTTGAAGAGATAATCAAGCAGCCACTTTGAAAAAGAGATATGCCAGCGTCTCCAGAAATCCGCAATGCTCGTTGCTTTGAAAGGAGAATTGAAATTATCCATGATCTTGAAACCGAGGAACAAAGAAATTCCGATTGCTAAATCAGTATAACCGGAAAAATCGCAGTAAAGACGAATTGCATAAGCATAGATCGCAATCAGAATTTCCACGCCGGTATATCGAAGAGGAAATTCAAAAATTCTTCCGATGAAATTATCTTCAAGGTAACTGCTAAGAATAACCGTCTTCAGCAATCCTGAACAAATTAAAAATGTTGCCCTGCCGAGATCTTCTTTCGAAATGAACGATTCTTTATTGATCTGCGGAAGAAAATCAGCCGCACGGTCTATCGGTCCCATCAAAACATTTGGAAAGAACGAGAGATATAAAACGAAATCGAGAAAATTCTTTGTCGGCTTTAGTGTGTCGTAATAAATATCGAAGATGTATGTAAGCGCTTTGAATGTATAGAAAGAAATTCCGATCGGTAGAAATATTTGAAACGGATTAAATTCCGTTCCGCGTAAATCACTTATTGCTTGCAATATAAAATTTGTGTACTTAAAATAACCGAGAAGAACAAGATTAAGAATAAGAGCAAGAGCAAGAAAAATTCTTTTTAAGGAAAAGTTCTCTGTGTCCGCAATCCATTTGCCGAAGAAGAAATTGATTACAGCCGAAACGATTAGAATAGCGGCGAAATATTCTGTGGACTTGTAATAGAAATAGAAGGAAAAAACTATCAACGAGATTATTCTAGCCCGTTTGTTATTCTTAAACAGATTGTAGATAACAAGAAAGAGGAAAAATAGAATTAGAAAAAGACTTGTGTTGAATAAAAGCGGATCGCCGGATTTATACTTAAGAAGCCCGGTTATTTTTTCTAAGTGAATGTTCTGAAACATTAGGCCACAAAATTATCTGTTTGTATTAAAGAATTATCACTTGCCTAGTTTTGAATCAAGCAGCTTCTGAAGATCGCCGACGTTTTTCAAACGGAGTACTTCATAGCTTTTAAACCTAACACTGAAAAATTTTTCTACTGCTAAGATTATATTAACATGATTCAATGAATCCCAACCCGGGACTTCCGGTGCAATTGTTTCATCTTGAAGATCAAAATCATCAAGATTCAATTCGTTAAGGATTACTTTTTTTAATTCTTGTGAGATCATTATCTGCTCCAAACTTGTTTGTCTTCACGGCTTAAAATTCTTTCTTTATTAGCTTTTCTGCTTGGTTTGCCGGCAGAACTTTTTATAAGCCATCTTGGCGGGACAAAGTAAACTATATGAATGTTAACGTCAATTGCCATTCCGGCTTTTAATATTGCAATGCGAAGATCATTCTTCTCTTTTTCGGTTTCCGCTTTTGTCTCTGCAACAACCGCAATTTGCTCGGTTCCCATTTTTTCATCTTCTTCACCGAAAGCAATTACACGGCCGGGTATAACACCTTCAACTTGATTAATGGTATCTTCAATATCTTCGGGATAAATATTTTTTCCGGCAACAATTATTAAATCTTTTTTTCTTCCGATGATGAAAAATTCATCTTTGTATCTAAATCCGTAATCGCCGGAAAAATACCAGCCGTTCTCAACAACCTCTGCGGTTTTCTCCGGATAGTTACGGTAACCATCGAACATAGAAACAGATTTAACTGCAACCTCACCAACTAATCCATCGGGAATGTCTTTTCTGTTTTCATCTACTATTCTCGCATCGCAGCCGCCGATAAGTTTACCAGATGAAACACACACGCGAACAACAGAATCTTTACCGGCAAATTTCATTACACCTTTAGATAATTCATTTCTGTCAACATAAAGTTCCGTTATTGGTTTTCCGGGTTCGTGAATAGTTAATGCCAATGTTACTTCCGCCATTCCGTACAAACAAGAAAGTGCGAGCGGATCGAGTCCGTATTTCTCAAACTTAGAAACAAACTTTTGATGGCTGTCATACCGTATCGGTTCTGCAGAGTTAACAGTAGCTCTTAAACTGGCGAGAGAAATATCAGCCAACTCTTCATCATTTATTTTTTCTGCAAGAACATTATAAGAAAAGTTCGGCAGGCAGGTTAAAGTTGCTTTTTCTTTTGTTATAACTTCAAGTAAAAGTATCGGAGCTAGAACCCATTCGAAGGGATTCATCTGAACAGCTGTAATTCCATATGCCAGAGGAATATGGAAACAAGCGATCAATCCGAAATCGTGATACAAAGGCAGCCAGCTTGCAATTTTATCTTGTTCGGAAAATTTAAGAGCATCACCTAAATTTTTTACGTGATTTAAGATCGCACGGTGGGATAACACAACCGGCTTTTGTAATCCTGTTGTGCCGGATGAATGTTGTAACAATATCGGATCTGTTTCTTTCACTGATAATGCGATCTGTTCAACTTCCGCATCAACTTTAGGATCAGTTTCTTTTTTTATGTCCCATTCAAGCGGAAAGAAAACGGATTTAATGGTATTGCCTTCTTTTTCTATAAGAGGTCGAATTGCAGGATCAAGATCGCGTTCGGTTAAAATATAATCGAGACCGGAACGCTGCGACATTCCTTCGAGTCCCTGGCGAAATTTATCGGGATGAAGACGCGGATTCGGATAAGCGAGAACAGCCGGTAAAGCACCTGCGCGGGAAATTCCAAGATACAACGGATAGAGATATGGATTGTGTCTTATAACAATTGCACAAACGTCACCGGGTTTT
>JACRFC010000230.1 GCA_016234355.1 Ignavibacteriales bacterium | reverse complement strand
TTGCAAATATTCACTTAGCACTTCAATAGCACTATCATAATAAAACAAGTTTGCATAAGCGTCTGCAAGCTTCATTACCGCTTCATTATCTGTAGGATTTTCTTTTAATATTTCCGTGTAGTGAGTAACATCTCTATTGAAGGTGCTGTCGCGATAGTCGGTAACAGTCTTGAAAATTGTTTTGAATTTTTCTTCTTCTGCGTGTTTAGGCTGCAAATATTGCAGTTGCTGAAAAGCTTCTTCGTATCTATTATTGCTTACTAACTCTGAAAGCAAATCAAAGCGTACATCATCATTGTCCGGATCCTTTTCCAGCAAACGATAGTATCTATCTATTGCATACTCTTGAGCGCTTCTATCGCGGTCTCTCCCAACATCAACGTTTAGATATCCTTGTTTTTTTGCAAGGTCAAGTCCATCTTCAGCTTCTTCAAAAAAAGGTTTGAAACTTAAAGACTTAGTAAATGCATCCTCGGCAATTTTATTCTTTCCAAGCCAAAGCGTGAAATAGCCGTAACGACTCCACAAACGCCAATCATCGGGATATCTGCCTACAAACTTTTTAAGAACTCGCTCACCTTTGACTATAGAGCGGGTCTTTCCAAGGATTACAGAATATCTAATTATTTCATCCGGCGAAGCATTATCATCTCTTTTTAAATATTCATCATACCATCTCTCGGCATCGTACCATTCTTCAAGCCAGCGGTAGGATTTTCCAATTTCCAAATAAGCGAAAGCATTATCCGGGTCTATTGCAATATCTCTCTTATGCCCATCAATTTTTTGATAAAGCTGCTTGTGCCAAACAGAAATTATTCTAGCTAAATCAGAACGGATTTTTGAATCATTAGGAGTTAATCGGAGAGCTCTGCGCAAATCAAATACTGCATCCCAATACTGTAATCTTTGTTCGAAACAGAGACCTCTTATGTGGTAACCCTCTGCAGTGCGCGGGTTTGAAGCAATATACTTATTCAACTGATCGATGGCTTCGCCGTATCTGCCCTCGTTCATTAATAACTGCGCTTGATGCTTCAATGCATCACTACGGTTTTGGGCATAAGAAAGCCCCACCGTTAGAACAGCAATAAAGAAAATTATTTTAAGGTAAACCCTCATTCACCAATATATTTATTCAACGGTTGATAGTTTTGAAGAGAAGATTCTACAGATAGAACGGTTCCCATCAGACTTTCAGCGTTCTCAAATCTTTCATCAATTTCCTGGTTAAATATTGAAATGAATTCTAATACTGCGTTGATGTAATTTAGGTCTTTATTCGGCAAGTTGCTTTGTACATTAGTCATAAGATCAACAACACTTTTCATATTTCCTCTTACAAGCAATACTACAATTTTATTTTCTACAACACAAATTTTGTCTTTTTTAGAAGCAGCTAACCGGATAGCATTCTGTAATTGGCTCATATTAAGCAAGCCTCTCATTTGTGCCGAAGGCTCTAGTTTGAACGAGATAAGATTAAATGTCTGCCCGGTACTTTTATATAGTGCAATTTGATTGTTGAGTATTAGCAAGAAATCGTTGTAATTGTAAACGTTAGAAAAAGCGTAAGGCTCTAAAGGCATTTCGATTTTTGTATGTGCATTAAAGTTGCGGCTTTTTATTAAACGGGGTGTTTCATCGAATGTTTGTGTCTTTGTTCTATCCAGCGAAAACTCTGTTGTAACTCCTTTATTAGGTTCTATACGGTATTCACTTACAAACTCACCTTCGGTATGACCAACATTTGGAGTGATAATAACTTGTCCGCTCTGAAAGCGGTCTCCTTTGCCGCCAGATTCTTTCTTTAACAAAATAGTTCCGGTTACAAACTGAGACATTCCTTCTACAATGTTTTGAGCTTTCTGTGTTGCCGGCTCACTAATAATAAAAAGACTTGTAATATCTCTCTCTTCAATGTTTTCCAAAGTTCTTAAAAAAGTATCGCGCAGAAAATCCAGATTCTTGAAACCAACGAAAGGGGTCAACTCATCAAAAATAATTCTCGTCGGTTTGTATTGATCAACTACTGTTATAATATCATGAAAATATTCGACCAAATAATCATCGGGATTATACATATCATAAATATCATTTGGCGGAGCAACTCTTACAACAATTATCAAATTTTGATTCATGTATGATTGAATATCAAAATTGAGAGAAGCTGCTTGAATCATTAAATCTTTAGGACGCATAAGTGTGAAATAAAGGCAAACCTCAGAAGCCTTTGCAGCCTCTAAAGAACATTGCAAACCAAGCAATGTTCTGCCGGATTTTCTTGAGCCGATAACCATATAGCTGCCGCCTTTGTAAATACCTCCCCAATTCTTGTCAATCAAGGAAAAGCCGGATGGTATTCTTTTTATCATGCTGCTCATAATAGCGCCTTTGGATTTTAACTACATTATTTTTTCAATAATAGTGCCACTAAAAAACCGATTTTCCGCCGGAAATAAAATAATTTAATACGATGAGGCATCTAAAAGTGAGAAAAAATTACCTGATGCACCAAAACAAGACACTCGATTATTTACTTTGAAACAGCTCCAAATACAAAAATTGCTGTTGCATTTCCGGTTATAGTTGGTTCATTAGTAATATAATCATTCCGGTCATCCCGGTAATAAGAATCGTTTGTCTGGAAACGTGAATACTTATCACTTTTGTCAAAAGGAATATTTGCTTTCTCCACAAATTCTTTTGTTGCCGGTCCGGCAGAAAAACCGCCCGGTAATCTTCCTTTAAAATAAGCAATTTGATGATGAAAACTTTTAGTTGAGTTCTTGCCGAATCCGCTAATAAAACTTATTCCCCATTGATTTCTTCCCAGTATATAGTCTCTGGCGAAAACTGAAACCGAATCAAAGCGGTTATCGTTAGTTAATTTTTTATATAGAATATTCTGAAGAGAAATTCCAAGCAACGTAACATTTGTTCCCCAACTTAGTGCAACTCCTTTTCCAAAAAGGTTATCATTCTTTTTACGATTAAACTCTTCTAAATTTTTCAAAATGTAATCGCCATACTTAGGAATGATTTTTCCCAATCGGTAGTGACCAAGAGAGTTTATGTTTCCCCAACTCCACCAATAATCAGATCGGGCTGAATCTGCGAATACAGTTGCATCATGTAGATAGTTTGATTTATTTGTCGCAAGGTAAAGTTCAATTGCACCCAGCGCCATTTTGCCTTCAAATGTCTTGTCGAGATAAACACCGGAGCCGCTGCTATCAACATCTTTAGCTTCTTTAAATATCGAGTATAAATTTTGCGCGGCAGTAAGACACTGATTAGCATATTCAGGATAATTCAATTTGTTATTCCAAATTCTATATGCAAGTGCCATAGATGCAGAGTAAATTCCAATTAAGTTTTTACCCATTCCAACATAAGCAGGTCGGTCAAATCCAACTGCATCTTTCTCAGGAAGTCTCCAGCCAACATCATGGTCACGCAAATCCTGTACTTGCGTTATCAGTTTATACTTGTCGTAGTAAGCCCTAAGCATCCAATCTAAGCCAACTTTAGCTTCTTCAAGAATATCAGGTACGGAATTCCGGTTCTTATCACTAGAAAATTTGGATGAATCGAAATCGTATGAGAATAACAGCATATAGGTTGAGAAAGCTGTTGTGTTCAAAATCTTAACGTAATCTCCTGCATCATGCCATCCGCCAGTAACATCAACTTTTCTGTCAATTGTTCTTTTCCCATCTATCAAATGCGCGGCATCGGAAATATGGCAGACCTCATGCAAAAACGGACTTGTATAACCGCACCTTTGTACTTTAAAAAACTCAAGCAATGAATCTGCTATTCCGTTAAAGACACTCTCACTGACCTTAAATGTATTGGATTTTTGTTGACCAAATAAAAAGTAATATTCTCCAACAGATTTGATGCCCGAAAAATCTATTCTATATGAATAATTGAAGCTGCCAAACGAACCTAAATTATTCCCAAAAGAATTTGTTAAAGCGCTTTGATCCCCCCGTACATTCTTTATCGAATACTGCTTCCCTTCGAGTTTATTGTTTGATAATACTACGGCTGATTTGATATCCTTTGGCAGAAAACCCAGCTGGTTAAAGCGAATGAAAATTTCCGGCTCCGCAATAACGCTTGTCTGGCAATTAGTATATATAAGCATAAGTAAAACTGCTATAGAAATAACTTGTTTTCTTACCATAAAGCCTTTGTCCCGGTATAATGAAAAATTGCTGCTTATATCTTGCTGGTTAAAATAAACAATCGAACGTATAAATTCATGATGCAGTATTCATTGACCCCACTTTAAAGAAAAGGGTCACCGAGAGAGTGACCCTTTTCTAATACAACTTATTTGATTTATTTATTACGTGAAATAAGTTACATGGCAAGCATAGAGAGCTAAGCCAATTGCTGCCAGAACTAAAATGATCATAATTGATGCACTGAGTTTTCTCATTTTAAACTCTTCTCTCTACGTTGACAATTATTTAATTAATAACATCTTTTTAACCGAAACAAAACCTTGTCCTGAGCTTGACGAAGGATCTCCGGCAGTAATTCTGTAAACATAAGCACCGGTTGCTACTTTGTTGCCAAAATTATCGTCGCCGTTCCAAACAACTGAATAATTACCGGCAGCAACTTCTTTGCTAACCAATGTCTTTATTTCTCTTCCGAGCATATCATAAACTTTAAGAGTAACAAAAGCATTTTGCGGTAAAGCATAGCTAATCAAAGTAGTTGGATTAAATGGATTAGGATAATTTTGTGCTAACTCAAACTGAGTTGGAAGTTGTTCAACTTTTTCTTCAATAGCTGTAACGGTTTTACCTGTATTAAATGATGTTGGTGCAGAGTAACTTGATGTAAGTCCGCTATTTGTGGTTGAAGAAGCTCTCCAATAATAAACTGCATTCCTATCAAGGTTCTTCACTTCTACATAAGGTTTATCTAGATTATTAACCGTAACAGCATCGGCAAAATCTGCACTCTTAGAATATTGAACATCATATTTTAGAGTTGATGTACTCTTCGTTGGTAAAATCCAAGAAAGCGTTGCATTAGTGTTGTTAATAGGAGTCCCGTTAATTGGACTTCCAGCTAATGGTACTACAGAAGCAGAACCGGCTGCAGTTGTAAACCACGCAACTGTTGACCAAGAACCTTCTACCAACGTTGTAGCTAATCTTGCCTGTACTTGCCAATAATATGTAGCCCCGGCGGTTAAGCCACTTAAGACAAACGAATTTGAAGTCATCCAGCCGCTTGTTCCAACCGCTGTATTAAATGTTCCTGTAACACCGCTAACTGAAGGGTTGGTAGCCCATGTAACTTTATACTGCAATGGATCTGCAGAGTATGCATACCAAGTAAGAGTTGGGTTTGTAACTCCAATTACAGTTCCGGAATTTGGTGTGGCTGGATATGGTGTTGCTACACTGGCGGCGGTACCTGTTGTTGAAACTACAAAACTTGCCCCTGCTGAATAAGAACCAAATCCACTGGTTCCGCTGGTTAACGAGGCTGCTACTCGCCAATAATATGTACTGCCCGAAGTTAAACCTACTGTAGACAATACTGTATAAGAATTTCCACTAATGTTATCTACTGTAGTTAATACAGAACTGAAATCTGCATTGTCATCAATTTGAATTTTATAATAAATTACTGGCGAATAAACATTAGTGTACCAGTACAAAGTTGGAGTTGTAGTGTAAACTGTTGATCCTGCTGTTGGATACGAAGGATAGCAAGTAACAAAAGTTGGATTACCATAGACAAAAAAGTTTTCTTCCGGAGAGTAACTTGTATTTGTTAGTGTAGCCGAACCATCATAAGATGCTACTTGCCAGTAATATTGATATCCACCATCTAATGCGAATGGAATTGTTGAAAACCAATTTATATTAGTCGTGGAAAATATTCCTTGAGTATTTGATAAAGAATTTCCAACATAAGCTGCGGCTAACATGGCACTACCCGCTCTTCTATAGCGAACTATATACTCTGTTACTTTTGAATTATAACCTAACGGATACCAATACAATGTTGGAGGGTTATTATAAATTGTAACTCCGCCAACAGGATAAGAACCAACTACTTGCGGTAAGCCCGGCATACTAAATTGCCATGTATTGGAAAAATTAATAATTACGCCGCCAAGTGTTTTAGAAACAATACGCCAATAGTAAGTATTGCCCTGTGTAAAGATATTATTGTTTACTGTATAATAATTGTTCGTAGTATTGTCATTTACAAGCAAAGAAACTAACGGGAATGCTGAGTTTGTTGAAACTTGAACAGCATAGTTAATTCCAACCATACCGGAATACCACCATAATGATGTTGTATTACCCGATAGTATTGCTCCATTACTTGGATTGGTTAGATAAGGCATTGCAGACGTTATTGTAATAAAATTTGCTGTTGACCAATCACTCATTGATGCCGGAGCTGTATTTCTTATAGCTCTAACACGCCAATAATAGTTAACAGCATTAGTTAAAGGATTAGAATCTGTGAAGCGATAAGTTAGCACGTTAGCTGAAACAAGAGTATCTTTTATTATCGTACCGAAAGCATTATCTGAAGCAACTTGTATTTGATATTGCTCTTCACCGGTTGCATCTAACCAAGACAATGTTGGTATTATTGTTACACCAACAGAATTGTTTGCTGGGCCTGAAAGAACTGGACCTGTAGTCCAAAAACTAAGTATTGAAGATCTTTTAAATTCACCAGCATTTGGAGGACCAGCAGCTACTGTTGCTTTAACATACCAAAAATATAAGGTGGCATTACTTAACGCTTGAGCACCCGATGTTAACGCTGGAGAAGCAAATGGACCAAAAGAAGTACCATAATCTTGTGCATCTAAGTAATTAGTTGTGTAGTAAACATTATAATTAACGTTTGCAGTGCTTGGTGCGTGAGTCCAATTGAAGGTTACACTATTAGAACCATTCGTAGAAAGATTTGCAGGAGCAGTAGCAACAGGTGTGGCTAATAAAGTTGTAAAAGTATAAGGACCAATCCAGGTACCCAAAGGATCGGTGTTGCTTTGAACCCACCAAGAATAAGTAGTATTATAAAGAAGTGTAGCAGCTATCGTATAACTATTAGTTGCAGAAGAAGCAGTTATATCATAAGGTGCAACTCCATTGGCATCTATTCTAATATTAAAATTAGGTCCAAAGAAATTTAGCCAATCCCATGTTAATACCTGACCAGTAATAGGAACACTTGTTGTTGAAGAAACCGGTGTTACTGTTTTACCAACCCAAGGATCGTAATCAACAGCTCCTCCACCGGTTTGTGTTATAACACCACCAGTACCGGGTCCTACACCACCGGGTCCACTGAAATTTCCAGCAAAGCCCCAATAATTATACTCAGCATTAACTGAAGAAGCACTTTGATTATCAATTGCATTAGTAACATTAAAATTACAGTTATGTATTATTGTACCGGAAACGCCTGCATTTATTTGTATTGCGTAATCCAAAGCTACATAACTAAATAATGCCCCTGTAATTGTAACATTATTAGCAGCTACAGTAATTGCCGGTGAGGCATGATCAATGTATGCGCCAGGCGTTCCAGTTATTGTAATTTCTTTTGTTATTGTAAATGAATTGTAAGTAGCCGGCAAAAGAGTCATTACATCTCCATTTTGGAGTGACGCCATTATATTATCAAGATCGCCACCATTAGCAGTCAAACTCATAGGATGAGATGTAGAACTACTACCAGACCATGGAGAGTAAGTTACATTATCACTAACTGCACTGCCTGTACCGGTAGGATTCGTGGTTAAGTTATAAGGTCCACTTGCATTACCCCACCAGTTGAGAGTAGCATCCAAGGGACCTGTTCCAGTACCATTATAAGCACCTGCATTAGAATTATTAGCAAAATTATTATTATTAACGTGAATGTCTTTACCGGTTATGTTTTGCCCAGTTCTAACTGCAACACCATTGAAAGAATTTGAAACCGTGTTATTTTGAACCGTAACTGTACCCCAGTATAGAGTACCATAAATAGTAATTCCACCTTTACCTGCACTACTAGAGGTATTTGCATTTGTTACCGTATTATTGGAAACAATCACATTCCCGGAATTATCGGAAATCCAGATACCCTGCTGTGGCATTGTGGATAAAGTATTATTAGAGATCGTTACTGTTTTGGTATGGTCGGAATTATTTGCATCACCAACATAAATTCCACCGTATGTAGTATTAGTAATCGAGTTATTGCTAATTGCACTATCTGTGATCTTATGATAATATATTCCCGAATTATTTACACCGGAAATGTCAATTATCTTGTTGTCGTCTATCAATTGATTTGTTCGATTTGTAATTTCAGTATTATTCGTTGCTTGTATAGCAGCACCAACAACACTCGAAAAAAGATTTTTTTGTATAGTCACATAGTTACAATCAACAAATATTGCAGCCGAAGTATTGCTACCAGTAAATTCCAATCCTTCAATAATTACAGGATTAGCTCCTGACTGGATGTTTACCGAACAGTCAGCTCCTGTTCCATTAATTATCGCCTCAGCACCACGAACACCCGTAACCGGACTAATAAGATTATTTGGACCACGCAATGTTAGCGGAATGTTTATTGTAATATGTTCTGTGTATGTACCTGCCGCAACATTCACAATACCACCAACACTTACTCCAGCTATACCATTAGAAATCGTATTAAAATGTGTAACACCCCAACCTGGGGTGGCTCCTGTATAGTCGTCGTCAACAAAAATAGGTGATGTTTGCGCAAAGCTCATACTCGTAAAAAGTAGTATTATTAAAGCACACACTGTTAATTTGAATTTCATAAAACCCTCTTTCTTTTTTCTTAACACCGGTTAAGAATAATTAAGGGTCTTCGTTAGAAGACCCTAATTTTGATATCTACGAAAAGTAAGTTACATGGCAAGCATAGAGAGCTAACCCAATAGCTGCCAGAACTAAAATGATCATAATTGAAGCACTAAGCCTTCTCATTTTAATCTCTCTATGTTTGTTAATTATTTTATTAGCAACATCTTTTTAACTGAGACAAAACCTTGTCCTGAGCTTGACGAAGGATCTCCTGCTGTTAATCTATAAACATAAGCACCGGTTGCAACCTTGTTACCAAAGTTATCATCACCGTTCCATTCTACAGAATTTTTACCGGCTGATACTTCTTTACTAACCAAAGTCTTTACTTCCCTTCCCAGCATATCATAAACTTTGAGTGTTACAAAAGCATTGTTTGGTAACGCATAGTTTATCAATGTAGTCGGGTTAAATGGATTTGGATAATTTTGAGAAAGCTCAAATTGAGTTGGTACTTGTTCTTTATTCTCGATTGCTGTTACAGTTGCACCTGTACTAAATGATGTTGGTGCTGAGTAGCTTGATGTTAGTCCGCTATTTGTAGTTGAAGAAGCTCTCCAATAATAAACAGCATCCTTATCTAAGTTCTTTACTTCAACATTCGGTTTATCTAAGTTCTTAACTGAAACTGCGTCCGAGAAATCCGCTTTCTTTGAGTACTGAACTTCATATTTGAGCGTTGATGTACTCTTTGTTGGTAAGATCCAAGATAGTGTTGCATTAGTGTTGTTAATCGGAGTACCATTAATCGGGCTTCCGGCTAACGGCACTACAGAAGCGGAACCGGCTGCAGTTGTAAACCATGCTACAGTTGACCAGGAACCTTCAGATAAGGTTGTAGCTAATCTTGCTTTAACTTGCCAATAGTAAGTTGCACCGGCAGTTAAACCGCTTAGAATAAACGAATTTGAATTTACCCAACCACTTGTACCGGCGTCTGAAGTAAAAGTATCACCTGTTAATGATGGGTTAGTAGCCCATTTAACTTGAATCTGCAAAGGATCAGTAGAATATACAGACCAAATTAAAGTAGGGTTAGTTACGCCAACAACTGTACCTGAAGTAGGGCTGCTTGGATAAGGGGTTGCAATACTTGCCGAGGTAGAAGTTGAATTTACTACAAAACTTGCAGGAGCTGAATAAGAACCAAAACCTGTGGTTGCACTTATCAAAGAAGCTTTAACTTGCCAGTAATAAGTACCAGCACTTAAAGTACCGGTTGT
>JACRFC010000227.1 GCA_016234355.1 Ignavibacteriales bacterium | reverse complement strand
TAAAAGCATTAATTAAATAGTATGGCAGATATTTCAAAACATATAGCCAAAGAAAGCAACAGCAGTTTCTATTACAGTTTTTCTCTTTTGGCTAAACAGAAAAGAGATGCAATGAATACGGTTTACGCATTCTGCCGAAAAACAGATGATATAGTTGATGAAGGAACCGAGCCTGAAGAATTAAGGTACGATCGCTTACGCAAATGGAGAATTGAATTAGAAAAAGCTTTGTACGGAACATCAGATTACCCGCTCTTCAATAAACTGGCTGCAATCATCAAACAATTCAATATTCCTATAGATCCATTCTTCGAACTAATTGTAGGAATGGAAATGGATTTGCAGCGTAAACGCTATCCGAGTTTTGATGAACTGAAATTATACTGTTACTGCGTTGCTTCAACTGTTGGTTTAATATGCATAGAGATTTTTGGTTATAAAAATAAATCCGCAAAAGATTATGCAATTAATCTTGGACTTGCTATGCAGCTTACTAATATTTTGCGTGATATTAAAAAAGATTCAGATAATGGAAGAATTTATTTACCTCAAAAAGATATGACTGATTTCAATTATTCTGAAGATGATCTGATGGAAAGAAAATACAATCCGGAATTTGTTTCATTAATGAAATATGAAGCAGCACGAGCTGAAGAATTTTTTAAGAAGGCAGATCAATTTCTTGATTTTGAAGATAAGTCTTCTATGTTCCCGGCAAGAGCAATGCAGCATATCTATCATAAACTTCTTACAAAAATTGAAGCTGAGAACTACGATGTTTTTAACAAAAAAATAAAAGTAGGCAAGTTTGAGAAAGCTGCAATCTCAATTGGAGTTTGGGCAAAGTATAGTTTAGTTTATTAATGAAACATGTTATAGTTATTGGCGGAGGATTTGCCGGATTAAGCGCATCAATTTACCTCGCAGAAAATAATTTTAAGGTTACACTTCTTGAAGCATCTCCTAAATTAGGCGGTCGTGCATATTCTATCTATAATCAAAAGTTCGATGATTACTTTGATAACGGTCAACACATATTAATGGGCTGTTACGAAGAGACATTATCATTCCTAAAAAAAATTAATTCAACAAATAATATTGAATTCCAAAATTCACTCCATGTGCCGTTCGTTGAAAAGGGTGGGGGAGTTGTTGAATTAAGTACATACAAAAAATTCTATCCATTAAATCTTTTTTGGGGAATACTTAACTATAAAGCTCTAAGTATAAAGGAGAGATTAAAAGTAATTGATTTTTTTCTCGATCTAATGTGCTGTTACTCTTGTGATCTCAAGGATAAAACTGTTAGAGATTGGCTCGAATGTAAGAGGCAGTCTGAAAATACAATAAAATCATTTTGGGAAATTTTGGTTGTTGGTACTCTCAACACAACAATAGAAAAAGCTTCAGCAGAAATATTTAGTGATGTTCTGCAGCGAATATTTTTAAGCGGGAATAAAGCAGCAACCATTGTTCTACCAAAAACATCTCTTGAAAAATTTTATTTAGAAAATGCAAATCGTTTTATCAAATCAAAGAATGGGAAAATAAATCTTTCAGAACGAGTAGATCGAATTGAAATTAAGAATAATAAAATTCTCAAGATTGTAACCGAAAATAAATCCTATTCAGATTTTGATTTTGTAATTATGGCTCTTCCGGAATATGCTGTAAAAAAAATAATGGATAACTCGAATATTAATATAAATTTGCCTGAATTCGAGTATTCTTCAATCTTAAATGTTAATCTTTGGTTAAAAGAAAACCCATTCAAAGAAAAATTTTACGGATTAATTGGTTCACAGATTCATTGGCTCTTTAACCATGGAAAGCACATCAGTTTAACCACTAGTTCTGCTGAAAATTTGATCAATTTAGAGAACAGTGAGATAATAAGACATTTTTGTTCGGAGATAGAATTATATTTTCCTATATTTAAAATAGAAATGGTGATTGATTCAAAAGTGATTAAAGAAAAACGAGCAACATTTATTCCCGATATTGCATCAACTGAAAAAAGAAAAAATTTTAATTGGCAGTTAGAAAATTTTTTACTCGCAGGCGATTGGACAAATACAGGGTTGCCTGCTACAATTGAAAGTGCAGTATTGAGCGGTAAAATTGCATCATCACAAGTTATCTCTTCTCTTAAATGAAATTAAATTCATTTTTGAGATAAATATAGAAAACAGATACCGCAACAAACAAAACGGAGGAATTATGTCCATTCTAAAACAAAAACTTCGCGAAAAAATATTAATCGAACGTCCTAGAACCGAGAAATTGCTAAAAGAGTATAGTAATGTTAAGGTTGATGATGTAACGATCGGACAAATAATTGGAGGAATGCGTGATATTAAAAGTTTAGTGACTGATATTTCTTATCTCGATCCGTTCGAAGGAATACGTTTTCGTGGTTACACTATTCCTGAAGTTCTTGAAAAACTTCCATTGGTACCAAATGAAGAGATGCCGTCTGTAGAAGCATTCTTCTATCTTCTGCTCACCGGTGATATTCCAACACAAAAGGAAGTTGATGATGTTCACGAGGAATTTAACCGCAGGAAAGAAGTACCAAATTATGTTTTCAATATCATTCGTTCTATGCCCAAAGATTCTCATCCTATGACAATGTTTGCAACCGCAATATTATCAATGCAGAAAGAATCAATCTTCGCTAAAGAATACCACAAAGATCTAAAGAAAGGAGATTATTGGGATCCTTATTATGAAGACTCAATGAATCTTCTTGCAAAACTTCCTGAGATAGCTACTTTCATTTATCGGTTAAAATACAGAAACGAAGACATTATTAAAGGTGACCCGCATTTAGATTTTGGCGGGAACTTTGCTCATATGATGGGCATTCCACATCCTTATGATGACATTGCAAGATTATATTTCATTCTTCATAGTGATCATGAAAGCGGAAATGTTAGTGCTCACACCGGCCATTTAGTAGCAAGTGCTCTTTCCGATATCTATTATGCAATCAGTGCTATGTTAACCGGTTTGGCGGGTCCACTACACGGTCTTGCAAATGAAGAAGTACTGCGCTGGCTACATGGTGTAATGGAATCAATGGGCGGCAAGATACCGACAGAAGATGAAATGAAAAAATTTGTCTATGATACTTTGGATAGCGGTCACGTTATTCCGGGATTTGGACATGCTGTTCTTAGAAAAACTGATCCTCGTTATACAGCACAAAGAGAATTTTGCTTAAAACATTTACCTGATGATCCTATCTTTAAATATGTAGATCTTCTTTACAAAGTTGTTCCTCCTATTTTGTTGGAAAGAGGAAAAGCAAAGAATCCATGGCCGAATGTTGATGCTCAATCCGGTGTTATACAATGGCATTATGGTGTTAAAGAATATGAGTTTTATACTGTATTATTTGGAATTGGACGTTCTCTTGGTGTTTGTTCAAATATCATCTGGTCAAGAGCGTTAGGTTATCCGCTTGAGAGACCGAAGTCTTTAACAACAGCTATGCTTGAAGAAGCAGCAGCAAAAAAGGACTAACTCTTTTAGAAATATTTTTCTTTAGAGGCTGTCTCAAAAGTAATTTTTACCGATGAAAAGTTGCGATTTTAAAACTAAATTAAATCCAACTCATTCATTATTGGTACTTTTGATACAGCCTCTTTTTGTTTTAGGATTTTTATTTTTACACATAATGATTCGAAAGATTGAATTATGATAGACAAGAAAAAATTATTTTTAATAATTGCAATTCCAATATCGTTTACTGTATTGGTCTTCCTAGTAATATTCTATTATATCAAAAGTGAAAAAGCATTACGGCAAACGCCTGTTATAATAACTGAAAATGAAAGAAGAATTTATTCGCCTCCCATACCGGAAAAATTAGAATTTTGCGGAGAGAGAGTTCCGCTTGAAGATTTTGATGTACGTGAAAGAATTGACAGAGAATTCCTCGTAAATACTTACTGGCATTCAGCAACTTTACTTTACTTAAAAAGAGCAAACAGATGGTTTCCGGTTATCGAAAAGATTTTAAAGAAAAATAGCATTCCGGAAGATTTCAAATATATGTCAGTTGCTGAAAGCGGAATTATTAATTCAGTATCACCAGATGGTGCAACCGGATTTTGGCAATTGATGGAACCGGCTGCAAAGAAATATGGTCTCGAGATCAATAAAGAAATTGATGAGCGGTATAATATTGAAAAATCAACTCAAGCGGCTTGCGATTATTTGAAAGAAGCTTATTCGAAATTCGGTAATTGGACTTTAGTTGCAGCTGCTTATAATATGGGTATTGATGGAATTGAAAAACAGATTGAGCGGCAGAAAACAAAAAATTATTATAATATGTTTTTAAATGAAGAGACCTACCGGTTTGTATCTCGAATTGTTACGCTCAAAGAAATATTTAATGAACCAAATAAATATGGGTTTTACTATTCAGATTATGATCTATATCCTAACATTGAAACTTATACTGTTACAGTAAACTACTCGATCAATGATTTTGCCGATTTTGCCAAACAATACGGAATAAACTATAAAATCTTGAAAATTTTTAATCCATGGCTGAGAGAAAATTATTTGAAGAACAAGACCAGGAAGACTTACCTGATCAAAATTCCAAAATCTGGCGAAATTACATTAACGGAAGAATAAGTTTAAAATTAAAATGACATAATTTATTTGCTGTGATATAAAGATTTTTTTTTATCTTTGACAAACAGAATGTCCAACCAATTATTTGTCATCAAATGCCTCTCAAGAAAAAAGTTAAGTATATATTTGTTACCGGTGGAGTAGTATCATCACTTGGGAAAGGAATTACTGCTTCTTCAATAGGATTACTTCTTAAACTGCGCGGCTATAGCGTTACTATCCAAAAATTTGATCCTTACATCAATGTGGACCCGGGTACAATGAATCCGTTTCAGCATGGAGAAGTTTATGTTACTGATGATGGTGCAGAAACCGACCTCGATCTTGGTCATTATGAACGCTTTCTTGATGTTGATATGTCCCGCGCGAACAATACTACAACCGGGCAGGTTTATCATGAAGTAATTACAAAAGAAAGACGCGGCGATTATCTCGGAGCTACTGTTCAGGTAATTCCGCATATAACAGACGAGATCAAGAAGCGGATGAAACTACTTGGTGAAAGCGGAAAGTATGATATTATTATTACCGAGATCGGCGGAACAGTTGGAGATATTGAAAGTCTGCCGTTTATTGAAGCGATGAGACAGATCATGCTTGAGATTGGAAGAAAGAATGCATTGAGCATTCACGTAACACTTGTACCATATATTAAGTCTGCCGGGGAAATGAAAACCAAACCTACTCAGCATGCTGTAAAAAATCTTCTTGAACTTGGAATCCAGCCGAATATTTTAATTTGTCGTTCCGAAGAAAAATTATCTAAAGAGATTCGTGAAAAAATTGCTCTTTTTACAAATGTGAAAACAGAAGCTGTAATCTCTGCCTATGATTGCTCAACAATTTATGAAGTACCGGTTGTTCTTTATGAACAGAAACTTGATGAATTTGTTCTTGATAAATTAAAGTTGCCGGAATTGCATATCAAATTAGAAGATTGGCAAAATTTTGTTAACACAATAAAAAATCCTCTGGGAAAAGTTAAGATTGCGGTTGCCGGGAAATATGTAGAAAATAAAGACTCCTATAAAAGTATTGTTGAAGCTTTTGTTCATGCCGGTGCTGAAAATAGTGTAAAGGTAGAAGCGGATTTTATCAGTTCTGAAAATATTGAGGACAAAGGTGCTGAACATTTGTTAAAAGGTTATGATGGTTTATTGATACCCGGTGGTTTTGGTGAAAGAGGAATTGAAGGTAAAATTCAAGCAATAAAATATGCGCGAGAAAATAAAATTCCTTTCTTCGGAATTTGTCTTGGGTTACAATGTGCAGTAATTGAATTTGCACGTAATGTTTGCGGTATCAAGAAAGCCAACAGTCAGGAATTTGAAAAGAATGCATGGAATGTTATTCATATTATGCCTGAACAATTAAAGGTAACAAATAAAGGCGCAACAATGCGTTTAGGCGCTTATCCTTGCGTAATAAAGAAAAATTCAAAATCTTATGATGCTTACCGCAAACAAAAAATTTCTGAACGACACAGACATCGTTTTGAGGTGAATAATAAATTTAGAGAAGTAATAGAAAAGTATGGAATGGTAATGAGCGGTACATCACCGGACGAAAATTTAGTGGAAATGATTGAACTAAGTGATCATCCTTGGTTTGTTGGCTGCCAATTTCATCCTGAATTGAAATCAAGAGCAACAAAAGCACACCCGCTTTTCCGTGAATTTGTAAAAGCAGCATTCCAATACTCACAGAGGAAGATTCAAAATTGAGAACTAAAAATTTGATTATTGTTCTTTTACTTTTTAATACAGTATTGATTGGACAATCGCAAGTACAGAATCTTATTCAACAAGGATTAGATCAAGCTTATAATATGGAATTAAATTCCGCAGAAAAGACTTTCAATAAGGTTTTAGAGCTTAGACCAAATTCGCCGCTCGGTTATTATCGCATAGCGCAAATTCATTTTTGGATCTATTTAGGTTCACGCGATCCCGGAGAGTATCAAGTTTTTTTAAAATTTGCCGATATGGCACAGGAACGTGCTGAAAAAATTATTGATAAAAATCCCAAGGATTATCAGACTAAATATATTGCGGGTAATTTGGCTTCCTTCAGAGCAATGGCACAAGCAACAAATAACTCGCCAGTTGATGCATTTTGGTCAAGCAAGAAAGCAGTCGGCTATTATGAGGAAACTTTAGAACTAAACCCAAAATTTTATAACGCTTATCTTGGCTTAGGATTATTTGATTATGCGATGAGCTTTGTCCCGGATTTTCTTAAATGGGCTGTTAATCTAACCGGACTTACTTCAGATAAAAAACGCGGATTTAATTATATCAAAATTGCGTTCAAGAAAGGGACAGAAAAAACTGAAGCTGCATTTCATCTTTCAAAAATTTATACTGACTATCTTGCTGAGTATGACAGCGCTTTTATCTTTCTTCAAAGTTTAAGTTCTCGTTATCCAAACAATGCACTTTTCATCTATCAATACGCTGTTAGTTTAATTAAAGATAAACAGCTTGATAGAGCGAACGATATGTTGAATCGTGTAATTAATTTGCATAATAAAAAACTTCCGCAGATTACGGCACTTTCCTATTACAGAAAAGGTGAAATATATTTTAAGAAAAATCAATTTAAGACCGCAATCAAGAATTATAAGAAATTCTTAGATACATCAAAAGAGCTTGATTTTATTGGTCTCGCAGCACTTAACACAGCACTTTGTTACAAACAAAATGGTCAAGAGGAAGAATTTCAACAGTATCTTCAGCAAGCAAAAGGCGGCAACCAGGACATTTTTGAGGATTCTTATGCAAAACAAAAGAGTGATAAATATTTGAGTAGTGGAATTACTCCCATCGAATTAAAACTTATAAGACTAAAAAATGATCTTGATGCAGGTAAGTATAAAATTGTTTATGACAGTTTAAGAACCGATGTTGAAAAAATTGATTCACGAGAAGATAAAGCAGTAGCATTTGTACTTTTGAGTGAAGCAGCTTTGAATTTAAAAAAATATTCTGAAGCAACTTACTTTGCTCATCAGATAGAAAGTATAAAAGTTGATTCGGAAAAGTATACTGAAGTGATGGCTTTATTGTTGAAAGCAGAAGCAAAATATTTTTCAGGTAATAGAGAGGGTATTAAAGATATTTTGGAAAATGCAGAGGATAATAACGATTTTGAATTCAAAGATTACATTCAGTCTAGAATAGAATGGCTAAAACGAAGATTGGGTAAGTGAAAAAGCGAATAAACCTCATAAATCTTAGTAAAAACCATCTTATTAATTGATTATTTATCTTCATTTAGATAATTTTTTCCACCAAAACAAATAATTTATGCTGAATATAGCAGTTTTTGTTTCCGGCAGAGGTTCTAATTTAATATCGCTTAATGAATCAGTAGTTAAAGAAAAAGTTAGAATCTGTGCAGTTGTAAGCGATAAAGAAAATTGTGGAGCGGTTGGTTACGCTATTGAAAATCAGATTCCTGTATTTCTTGTAAGTCAAAATGATTCGGACAAATTTTTTAGCTATAATGAATTATTAGATCAGTTTAAAAAGATTAAAATTGGTTTAATTGTTTTAGCCGGATATTTAAAAAAAATTCCGGATAACATTATTGATGAGTATGAGAATCGAATAATTAATATACATCCCGCATTGCTTCCAAAGTTTGGCGGAAAAGGGATGTATGGAATAAATGTTCACAAAGCCGTTTTTGATTCTTCAGAAAAGATATCCGGTGCGACTGTCCATTTTGTTGATAAGATTTATGATAATGGTAAAATAATAGCTCAAAGTTTTGTTGATATTTCTGAATTAAAAAGCCCGGAGGAAATTGCCTGGAAAGTATTAGTTGCAGAACATAAACTTCTTCCATTTATAGTAGAAAAATTTGCAGATCAAAAAATTGTAATAAATCAAAACCGCGTAATGATAGCGGATTAATTGGACGGATTGTGTGAAGAAATTTGCCTTAATCAGTGTGTCTGATAAAACGGCCATTGTAGAATTTGCCCGCGAATTAAATTCTCTCGAATATCAAATAATTGCAACCGGCAATACATTTAAACTTCTGCAAGGCAACAAAATTAATTGTGTAGAGATAAAAAGTTTTACCGGATTTCCGGAAATATTTGACGGAAGGGTAAAAACTCTTCATCCAAAAATTTTCGGCGGGATCTTAATGCGTACTGATAACGATTCAGATAAAAAGCAAGCAGAGCAAAATGATATTTACCCGATTGATGTTATCTGTGTAAACCTGTATCCTTTTCCTCAAGTTGTAAATAGAAGCGATATTTCACTTGAAGAGAAAATTGAAAGTATAGACATAGGCGGGCCAAGTTTAATTCGTGCATCAGCAAAAAATTATGAACACGTTTCCGTATTAACCGATCCTTCTCAGTACTCAGAATTTCTCAACGAAATAAAAAAAGGAAAGGTAAGTGAAGAGACGAGAAAAAAATTAGCTTATGCTGCATTCAGTTATACTTCATATTATGATACTCTTATTGCAAATTACTTCGAGACAGAATTTAATCAACCAAAAACAGCAATCAGGTTAAACTATAAATCATCGTTTGATCTTCGATATGGTGAAAATCCTCATCAAAGAGCTTACCTATTTGGCGAATTCGAAAATTATTTCAACATTCTTCATGGTAAAGAATTATCTTACAACAACATCGTTGACTTAATTGCAGCTTATGATCTGGTTAATGAATTAGACGGCTGTGCTTGTGCGATTATCAAGCATACTAATCCATGCGGTGCAGCTATTGGGAAAAATGTTTTGGATGCTTATGAACGCGCACTTTCATGCGATCCGGTTTCTGCTTTTGGCGGAATTGTTGCCTTCAATAAAGAAGTTGATAAAAACACAGCTGAAAAACTGAATGAATTATTTCTTGAAATCGTTGTTGCTCCGTCGTATTCTGAGAAGGCGATTGAACAATTGAAAACTAAAAAGAACCGCAGAGTTATTAGTGTTAAGAAAGATCAGATTGAGAATTCATTACAGATTAAATCTATTCCGGGCGGTTTGTTGGTTCAAGAAAAGGATAATTCTAAATTAAGTGATGATGCTCTTAAGTTAGTTACTATAAAAAAATATTCCGAAAAAGAATTGGAAGATCTAAAATTTGCATGGACTATTTGCAAACACACAAAATCTAATGCTATTGTTTATGTTAAAGATAGAAAAACGATTGGTGTCGGAGCCGGACAGATGTCGCGTATTGATTCAACAAAAATTGCTGCATCAAAAGCTAAACAGTTCGGTCATGATCTAAATGGAGCTGTTGCTGCTTCGGACGCTTTCTTTCCTTTTGCTGATGGATTATTAGAAATAATTTCTAATGGAATTACATCTATAATTCAACCCGGGGGTTCTGTAAGAGATGATGAAGTTATTAACGCCGCAAATGAAAAAAATATTTCAATGGTATTTACCGGGATTAGAAATTTTAAACACTAAGAGGAAAAATGGGAATTTTTGATTTCTTTTCAACTGACGTAGCAATTGACCTTGGCACTGCGAATACTCTTATTTTTATCAAAGGGAGAGGGATTGTTCTTAACGAACCATCAATAGTTGCTTTTGATAGGAATACAAAAAAAATTATCGAGCTTGGAAATAAAGCTAAAGAGATGCAAGGAAGAGAGCATAGAGAAATCCGTGTTACAAGACCAATGCGTGATGGAGTGATTGCCGATTTTGAAATTGCTGAAGGCATGATTCGAGCTTTTATTAGAAAAGTTACTCCTAACTCCGTAACTAGTAAGAGAATTGTAATTGCAGTACCAAGCGGAGTTACTGAAGTTGAAAAGAGAGCGGTGCGTGATGCAGCAGAACACGCCGGTGCAAAAGAAGTTCATTTAATAGCAGAACCAATGGCTGCAGCTATAGGAATCGGTATTGATGTTGAAGCTCCGGTTGGAAATATGATTATTGATATCGGTGGAGGTACAACGGAGATTGCCGTTATTGCACTTGCAGGGATCGTAAATGAAGAATCTGTTCGTATAGCAGGAGACGAAATGAATAATGCTATCATGCAGTTCTTCAAAAAGAATTATAATTTGTTGATTGGTGAAAGAACTGGTGAATCTATTAAATGTGAAGTCGGAAGTGCAGTTCCGTTAAAAGAGGAAGTTACAATTCAAGTTAAAGGACGCGATCTTGTAGGTGGAATTCCTAAAACAGTTGAAGTTAGTTCTGTTGAAATTAGAGAAGCATTAAATGAAAATATTTCCCAAATTGTTGAAGCCATTAAACAGACTCTTGAAAGAACTCCGCCCGAACTTTCAGCAGACATTCTTGATAGGGGTGTAATGTTAACCGGCGGCGGGGCATTGTTAAAAGGACTTGATGAGCGCATCAGAATGGAAACCAACCTGCCTGTGCATGTTGCCGATGATCCGTTAACAGCAGTTGTCCGCGGTGCTGGTCGTGCTATCGAGAATTTAAATAAATACTCTAAGGTGTTCATTCGTAAAAGAACATATTAATGAGAAAATTTTTAAGACGATTTGTTTCAGATTATAAAGAGTATATCCTGCTAATATTTCTATCCGTAATTAGTCTCACAATTTTAGCTCAGAATGAAAAACCGGCGGCAAAACATTTGAAGACTTTTGCTCTCGGCAATTTCGCTGTAATAAATGAAATTATAAACTCGATTGTATCAATCCTTAAAAGCGATGAATCCCGTGATGATTTAAGAAATGAAAACGCACATTTGATGCTTGAGTTGAACCGGTTACGCAAATATAAAGCAGAGAATGAAGAATTACGTTCGATGATCGCATTGAAGGATACAAGTAAGTATCCTCTGATACCAGTTAAAATTATTTCGAAACTTGTTACAAAAAGCCAGGGCAATTTTATAGTTAATAGAGGATCAAATAATGAAATTAGAAAAGGAATGCCGGTTATTAATAATAAAGGTTTGGTCGGATTGATTATGGATGTGACTGAAAATTATTCCGTTGTTCAGAATTTGTACAATAGTAATTTAAGTATAGCTGTAACACTACAGCGAATAAACGTTAACGGTATATTAAATTATGACGGTAAGAATCTTATTATTAAAGATGTACCAACTACGTACGATGTACAAATCGGAGATATTATAGAAACTTCAGACTTTAGTTCTATTTTCCCTCCTTCAATTCCAATTGGAATTGTGTCGAAAAAGGAATCGAATGTACTTGGACTGCTTCATAACTTAAAAGTTGAACCATTTGTAAATATTTTTGCTGCGAATAATTTATTTATTCTAAAAATTATTCCTAGCAAACAGATCAATCAACTTGAAATGAATTTAATTAAATAGTATTTGAATGATTATCCAATACTTAAAACCAATTTTATTGTTTATTCCTCTTGCTGTAATTCAGCTGGTAATAGTTCCATTAATTTCAATTAGTAACATTGCGCCGAATCTAATTTTTATTTTAATAGCTTATTTTACATTGAAACAAGGACAGGTTTATGGAACTATACTTGGATTTATTCTGGGTTTTCTTCTAGATATTATTTCCGGAGGATTGACCGGCGCATTTATGTTTTCATTTACCTTATCGGCATTTGTCGTAGGTTATTTTTATGGTGAGAATAAGATTGATATTAATATTTCTTCTTACTTCCTCTTGTTTATTTTATTTGTCTGCGGAAGTATAAATTCGTTCTTGTATGCTGTGATATCTAATTCATATTCCAACGTAAGTTTATTTTTTATGATGCTCGAAGAAGGGATATTACCGGGATTGTATACAGCTCTTTTTGGATTGCCAATTGTAATTTTTCATCCGAAAGAAGGAATGTAATGGACGACAATAATTTCGGATCATATTTTAGAAGAAGAATCATATTTATAATGATGATCGGCTTTTTTGCGATCTGTATTACACAATTATTTAACATGCAGATTCTTGAGCAACCCGCATACTCTGAAAAATCTGATGAGAATAGTGTCAAACCGATTTATCAAACCGCACCGCGCGGCGTATTCTTTGACCGGAACCATAAAGTTATGGTTGGTAATAAACCATCATTTACTCTTCGCATTACACCTTCAACATATGATAAAAAATTAAATCCATACATTGAAGCTATACTTAGTACAAGTCCCGGTTACATTGATCGAATATTGAAGCAGAATGAATCATACTCAAAATTTATACCACGCAGAATAGCAAAAGATGTTAGTTTCAAAGTGATTGCTTGGTATGAAGAAAATGCGTCCAAGCTTCCCGGTGTAGATTACATAATGGAAACTCAACGCGATTATTCTTTTAGCATAATGGGTTCTCATATGTTCGGTTATACAAAAGAAATTCCGATGGAAATTTATCAGCATAGGAAAAATGAATATGATATTGGCGATGACATCGGTTTTGGAGGAATAGAAAAAACTTACGAAGATTACTTGCGCGGAGATAAAGGAATTAAGTACATGCTTGTAGATGCAAAACAAAAAACTATCGGCAGATACAAGAATGGTGAAGAAGATCAGACTGCTGTAAAAGGCGATGATTTAGTTCTAACAATAGATAAAGATGCGCAGAGTGTAGCTGAAGAAGCATTTAAGAATAAAAGAGGAGCTGTTGTTGCTATTGAACCATCAACCGGTGAGATAATTGCTTTCTTAAGTGCGCCTCAATATAATCTGCAGGATTTTGCTAAAGTAACAACAAATGAAGTATGGAGAGATTTAAATAATAATCCCGATAAGCCGATGTTCAATCGAGCTTCGATGTCAACATTTGCACCGGGTTCTACTTTCAAAATGATCTCTGCAATTGCCGCGCTTGAAGAAGGAATAATTGATACTAATTATAAAATAAATTGCGGCGGAGGTTATCAGTTCGGTGATCGGTATTTTAAGGATTTACACGTTCATGGGACAGTTGATGTTGAGACTTCGATAGAAAAATCATGCAATACTTTTTATTATTCACTGGTTAATAAAATCGGTCTTGATCTTTGGTCTAAATACGCTAAGAAATTTGGATTCGGAAGTAAATCCAGAATAGATATTCCGGAAGAAGCAGCCGGAATTGTACCTTCGACAGATTATTATAATAAAGTTTATGGCAAAAACGGGTGGACAAAAGGATTTGTAATAAGTTTAGGAATCGGCCAAGGTGAACTTAATGTAACACCTCTTCAACTTGCTCAGTATGCTGCGCTCTTTGCTAACTCCGGTAAATCCGCCAGACCACATTTCTTAAAAGGTTATACCGATATGCATACCAATCTGTTTGTAGAAGTAAAACCCCAGACCTATGATATTGGAATTAGTAAAAAGTCATTCGATATAGTACGACGTGCAATGTACCTTGTAGTTAATGGTGCCGGCACTGCAACAAATATCAGGTCAGATGAATTACAAATTTCTGGAAAGACAGGAACTGCACAAAATCCACATGGGAAAGAGCATTCTTTATTTATTGGCTTTGCTCCTTTTAACAATCCTAAAATTGCAATAGCAGTTTTAGTTGAAAATGCCGGATTCGGAAGTACTGTTGCTGCACCAATTGCACGGGATATTATAAAAGCATATTTGATTAAAAGAAATAAGGAAGAAAATAAAAACCTCGCTGCTGTAACAATTGTTCAGGAGGGAAAGATTGCACATTAATTATAAACTTCAGGATAGATTTGATCTTGCGATTTTTATTCCGGCAGTTGTGTTGATGATTTTTGGATTGCTGGCAATTTATAGTTCAACTTTTAATCACCCTACTGCGAGTGGAAATTTTCAGAAGCAGTTAATCTTTGCAGTTGTAGCAATAATAGCATTCTTTATAACATTCTCTTTACCTCAACAATTATTCAAATCTTTTGTTATACCTTTATTCTTCGCATCTTTATTTTTTCTTTTAGCTGTGCTTGTTGTTGGTAAAACAGTTTACGGCGCTAAAAGTTGGTTCGGTATCGGCGGATTCGGATTTCAACCGTCGGAACTTGCAAAACTTGGTACAATTCTAATGTTAGCATATTGGCTTACATATAAAAGCCGCGATATAAATAATCTTTTAGATATTGGAGTAGCTCTAGCAATTGGTTTTGTTCCAATCATGTTGATTATGCTTGAACCGGATATGGGTACTTCAATTGTATTTGCAATTATTACTATATCATTAATTTTTTGGAGTGGAATAAGTTTATTTGGTTTATTCATTGTACTATCGCCGGGTTTTGTTGTGTTTGCATCTTTATTCGGAGTTTATGCTTTTGTTACAGCGCTGCTTTTGATTGTTGCCGCTTTATTTTTTTTCAAGAGAGATTTATTCAACAGCATTACGGTTTTCATAATTAATCTTTCGGCAGGTTTCTTTTTTGATTACGCATTAAAAATTCTTAAACCTCATCAGCAAAAAAGAATTTCTTCATTTCTTGATCCATCAGCCGATCCATTAGGTTCAGGTTACAATGCTCTCCAGGCAAAAGTTGCAATCGGTTCCGGCGGCTTTTTCGGAAAAGGTTTCCTGCATGGTAATCAAACTCAGCTAAGATATATTCCTCAACAATGGACTGATTTTATTTATTGTGTAATCGGAGAAGAATTTGGATTTATTGGCAGTGTACTTGTAATAGCATTATTCCTAATTATTTTTTTAAGGTTATTCAAACTTTCTGCAACTGCCAAAGATAAATTTAGTGTACTGATAATTATCGGCGTTCTAACTTTATTCTTCTCACACTTTACAATCAATATAGGAATGAATCTTGGAATAACACCGGTTATAGGATTGCCACTTCCGTTTTTAAGTTACGGAGGAAGTTCTTTACTGATAAATATGGTTATGCTGGGGATCGTGATGAATATTTACAAGAACAGAAAACTTCATACTTAAGAATATTATGACTGCACAACAAAAACTTCAGCAAAGAATAAATCAATGCTTGCATGTATGTGTAGGACTTGATACCGACTTCAAAAAAATTCCCGATCATTTGAAAAATGTTTCCAACCCTATTGTTGAGTTTAATAAGATAATTATAGAAAGTACTTACAAAGAAACAGCTGCGTACAAGATCAATTTTGCTTTTTATGAAAAAGACGGCACAAAAGGGATTGATAACTTATACAAAACATTAGAACTTATTCCGAATGACGTTTTAACTATAGCTGATGCAAAACGAGGTGATATAGGAAATACTTCTCAGATGTACGCTGAATCAATTTATAATCATTTCAATTTTGATTCTATAACTCTCCATCCGTATATGGGATTCGATTCATTAAGTCCATTCCTCGATTATAAAGACAAAATAAATTTTATTCTTGCTCTTACTTCTAATAAGGGATCAGAAGATTTTGAAAAGTTAAAACTATCAGACGGGAAATTTCTCTATCAAAAAGTTATAGAGAAAGTTGATGAGTGGAATAAAAATCAAAATTGCGGAATTGTTTTCGGTGCGACAAATTCATCAGAGCTTAGAGATAATATTTCTAGTATTAAGAACTTACCTGTATTGGTACCCGGCGTAGGCGCTCAAGGGGGAAGTTTGGAAGAAGTGGTAAGAATATTTAAGGAAAATAACTCCAATCAATTTCTTATAAATGTAAGCCGGTCTCTTATCTATGCCGATCCAACAATAAATTTCGCAGCAACTACTTCCAGGACAATTAAAGACTACAACTCGCTTATTCTATCCTTATCGTAAAAGATTGATAGCTTTTACCATTGTATTGTATTAAATTTTATTTAAGAATGATTTAGCTGAAATATAATCTGAACGCAATTCAATCTTTAATTTGAAACATGGGCGAGAAAAATTCCATAGTTCATGAAAGCACCCTTTACGAAATCTGGAAAAACCAGCATTACAACAGCTCACTAAAAACCAATTCCGGCGAAGATATAACAATTCTTGACGCAGGAATTCATAATGATGAATTTGCCGGACCGGATTTTAAAAATGCACGTATCAGAATTGGCAACCTAACCTACATAGGCGATATTGAAATTGATCGTGATTATTCAGATTGGAAAACACACGGACATCATATTGATAACAAATATTCAAAGGTAATACTTCACGTCTCTCTGTTAAATAAAAATAAATATGGATACGTTTATACAAGAGACGGCAGAAAAGTACCGTCAATTTGTATCTCGGAATTCATTGGAAAAAATATTCTTGACGAAGTACACAAAGAACTTGATGATATAAAGATCAGCACAACATCAAATATCAAATGCAGCAGTTATATCAATAGTATTTCAAATGGAGTAAAGGAAAAATATTTATACCAGCTGGGTGTTAGTAGATTCGAAAAGAAATGTAAAAAAATATTTAATCGTCTTAAAGAACTGCAATTTATTAATGAGCTGCACATTAAGGAACCTGTAATTACATATGAACTGACAAACCAATTTCAAGAAAGAAAATTCAAACATTCTGATTTTGTATCGAAAGGAATATGGCAGCAATTATTGTATGAAATGATCTTTGAAGCTCTGGGTTATTCTAAAAATAAAAACCAAATGATGAATCTTGCTCAAGCTGCAAATATTAAGTTCTTGGCTAAAATAGATTATGACGGAATACTTGTGGAGAAGTATGAGGCTGCGTTATTAAATATCGGCGGATTTTTTCAAGATGCAAGTATCGCTACCGAAGAACACACAAAAAACTATTTGGAAAAAATTTCTCTTCATTGGAATTCTATCCGTTCATTTTATGATGGTAAAATATTATCTGAAACCGACTGGCATTTCTTCAGATTGCGTCCGCAAAACTTCCCTACAATTAGAATTGCCGGCGGTGCTAGGATCTTAAAAGAATTACTGCATAATAATTTGATTGGAATAATGTCCAAAAAAATAACGGAAATTCATAACCTTACAGTATTGATAAATTCTTTACGTTCTTTATTTGTAATTAAATCAGACGGTTATTGGAAAAATCATTATGTCTTTGATCAAACTGCAAGCGGTGAAATCAAATATTTTGTAGGTGCTTCACGTGCAGATGAAATTGTTGTAAATGTAATTATACCGTTCTACTCTGTTTATTTTGAAATATTCGGCAATGGAATCCTTTCGAAAAAAATCACAAGTCTTTATAGCATCTACGAACAGCGGTCGGAAAATCAAATTATAACCGAAGTTGCAGAAGCATTGGATCTTACCGATCAGGTTAAAAGGACAGTAATGGCTCAAGGTATGATAGAACTATTTAGAAATTATTGTTCGAAGAATAGATGTTTGGAATGTGAAATTGGAAAAGTAGTCTTTAATTAATTTGTACTCCCGCCTAATTTATTTATCTCATCTCTTAATTTTGCAGCTCTCTCATAATCTTCTTTTTCAATTGCTTCTCTAAGCAGATCTTGTAATTGCGCTAATTTAGTTTCAGATAAATTTTTCTTTGGTCCTTTTGCATCTGTTGCAGAAGGGGGATTGGCAGTTTCATTGAATTCATCATCAGAATCTTCGCTCGAAGGTACGAATGCCGCTATTTTCATAACTTCTTCAGCAACATATAAAGGGGCTCCAGTTCGAACCGCAAGAGCAATTGCATCACTAGGACGGGAATCAATTTCATTTGTCATTGTTGCAATCTCTAGTTTAATTTTTGCATAAAATGTATTTTCTCTTAACTCATTAATAATTATTTCATTAATTGTTGCCCCAAGATTATCAATAACACTTTTAAGAAGATCATGCGTAAGTGGTCGGGGGGGTTTTATACCTTCCATCTCAAGTGCAATGGATTGAGCTTCGTACTGACCAATAATAATAGGCAAGCGGCGAACGCCAAACACTTCTTTTAGCAAAAGTGCATAAGCTCCACCGGCCGATGGACTTGCAGATAATCCTAATATTTCAACTTGTACTTTGTGCAATTAACCTTCTACGATTTTATTTTTTTTATTTCTTCAATCATTGCCGGTACAATTTCAAAAACATCTCCCGCGATTCCATAATCTGCTACTTGAAAGATTGGTGCATCTTTATCTTTATTGATTGCAACAATATACTTTGAAGAACGCATTCCTGCCAAATGTTGAATTGCGCCGGAGATACCTAAAGCTACATATAAATTTGGCGAAACAGTTTTGCCGGTTTGTCCAACCTGCTCGGAATGTGGGCGCCAACCTGCATCAACAACTGCACGTGAAGCACCGGAAGCCGCACCAAGAACTTGTGCTAAGTCTTCAACAAGTTTGAAATGTTCCGGACCTTTCATACCGCGACCGCCGGAGACTATAATATCTGCTTCTGCAACATCTATCTTTCCTTCGGATTTTTTGATATCAACTACTTTAACGCTCAAATTTGGTGAATCAACATTAACAACAGAAACTTCAGCTTTTTTATCTGTTGGTGTTCCGGAATTAAAAACATTAGGACGAAGTACGAAAACTTTTTTAGGAGATGTTAATTTTACATCAATCAATGCCTTTCCGGCATAAATAGGGCGCGTTGCGATTATTTCATTCGATTCACAATTTAATAAGATACAATCCATTGCAAGTCCGGAATCGGTTTTGATTGCAACACGCGGAGCTAAATCCTTACCCATAGAACTTGCAGCGAAGAAAAATAAATCAATATTATTCTCAGTTGAATAATTTGAGATTATATCTGCATAGCCGCTTGGAGAATAATTTTCCAAGTCGGCATTTTTATAATGAGTAACCTTGCCTGCACCAAATCCACCAACATTCTCTAAATTTTCAATTTCATTACCAATAGATATTGCTTCGACTGATCCGGAAAGTTTTTGTGCAATATCAGAAGCTGTTTTAACTGCTTCTAGTGATGACTTTTTTATTTTTCCATTTCGCTGTTCGATAAAAACTAAAATTTTGTCTGCCATAATATTTTTCCTTAAATGACTTTTGCTTCTTCTCTTAATAAACGGACTAATTCAGGAACAGCAGTTGCATCGGTTCCAAGAATTTTACCCGCTTGCTTCGGTGCAGGTTTTTTCATTGAAATAATTTCTACGGAATTATTTAAAGCGGCTGGTTGTTTTTCTAAAATTTCTTTTTTCTTAGCAGCCATAATACCTTTAAGCGAAGCATATCTTGGTTCATTCAAACCTTTTTGAGCTGTAATTAAAGCCGGGAGTGTTGTTTCAACAATTTCTTTACCGCCTTCAATCTCGCGTTCGCAAGTAATCTTATTACCTTCTAACAAGAAACTTACAACGACCGAGATACAATTATAGCCAAGAATTTCTGCAGTAAGCTGCCCTACAACTGAGTTATCAAAATCTACAGATTGTTTACCAAAGAAAACCAACTCAGCATTTTGAGTTTTGATTTCTTCAGCAAGAGCTTTTGCAACTGAGAAAGAATCACGATAACTATCATCTTTTAGTAAAACCGCATTATCTATACCCATAGCGAGAACCTTGCGCAAAGTTTCTTTGTTTGCATCACTGCCTAAACTTATTGCTACAGTTTCTCCGCCAAATTTTTCTTTGGTTTTAAGAGTTTCTTCAACTGCAAATTCATCATATGGATTTACTATAAACGTAACACCATTAGGATCTAATGCTTTGCCATCACTTCCGATATTAATTTTTGCGGCAGTATCGGGGACATGACTAACGCAAACAGCAATTTTCATTTATCCTCCTTAAAAACAAATTACTTAATGATTAGAACAATTTAATAATTTTAACCTTTGGGAGAACAAATATAATTAAAATTTATTTTTGTGAGGCAATTTTATAAATTGAATAGGAATTGATGAAAAATATGAACGAAGAAAAACCACAGGGAATAATTGAACCCGAATCCGAAGATGAAGTAACTGTTGGGTTGCCGTATAAAGTTATTTTATTTAATGATGACTGGCATAGTTTTGATGATGTAATAAATCAAATAATAAAAGCGGTTAAGTGCAGTTATGAAGAAGCCCGTTCATACGCTTTTGAGGCACACGTTAAAGGGAAATCACAAGTTTTTAACGGCGAATTAAACGAATGCTTAAAAGTCAGTTCTGTGCTTGAAGAGATAGCTCTTCACACACAAATTATTTCTTAATCTTACATCTACTCTCATTACGGTTGTTATCCAATTCCATAAAAATTTAGTTATATTTTAAATAGTAATTATACACTCTAATTATTGAGATAAAATATGCAAATAGGTCTGGTCGGATTACAATTTTCAGGTAAAACAACTTTATTCAATACATTGGCAAAGAAAGAAATCGAAACTTCGCCGAAAGAAGAAGCATCTATTGAAGTTGTAAAAGTTCCGGATGACCGGTTAGATCAGCTCACTAAAATTTTCAATCCTAAAAAACAAGTAAACGCTACAATTGAAGTATTCGACATTCCCGGTTTGAAAATGTCGGAAGATAACAAAGTAAAAATCACTTCTACTTTTCTGAATGCGGTAAGAAATAACGATGCGCTTTTTTATATAGTACGCAGCTTTGATGAACAATCAGTTTCTCATCCGATGGAAAGCATAAATCCATTACGGGATATTGAATTTCTGGAAACAGAATATCTCCTTTCCGATCTGGCATTTTTAGAAACACGATTAGAAAAATTGAAAAGAGATGTTTTAAAAACTAAAGATGAAAAACTTAAACGGGAGATTCCCATTTTAGAAAAATGCTTAGCGCATTGCGAAAAAGAATTACCTCTTAGAACTCTTCATCTTGATGAAAATGAAGTTAGATTATTATCCGGTTATCAATTATTAACTATCAAGCGGCTTGGAATTGCAATAAACTATGATGAAAATTCGATCCCGAATGTAGAAACAGAAATCGAACAACTAAAAATGAAACTAAATAAATCGCACGCAACTATAATTCCTTTTTTTGCAAAAATAGAATTAGAACTTTCTAAAATGAGCGATGACGATCAATTAGTTTTTATGCAAGATTATGGAATTAAAGAATCTGCATTGAGTAAAATATTAAGAACATCTTACGAAATGCTTGGACTTCAATCTTTCTTTACAGTAGGTGAAGACGAATGCCGTGCCTGGACTATTAAAAAGAATTATACAGCTCAGCAAGCGGCAGGCGTTATTCATACTGACTTTTTTAATCGGTTCATTAGAGCGGAAGTCGTTCATTACGAAGATTTTATTAAACATGGTTCGTTCGCAAAATGTAAAGATGCCGGTGCATGGCGGCTTGAAGGGAAAGAGTATATAGTTAAAGATGGTGATATTCTTAATATCCGTCACAATTAAAAATTTGGAGTAAAAATGTTAACATCAGCTTTAGAAGGACTTTCGCCAATTAAGTTGTGGAAAAGATTTTTTGAAATAAGTCAAATCCCACGACCATCTAAAAATGAAGACAAAGTTCGTCTTTATCTTAGAAATTTTGCCGGACAAAATAATTTTGATATGAAAGAAGATGAGGTAGGAAATATTGTAATTATAGTTCCACCTAAACCGGGATTTGAAAACGCAAGAACAGTTGTTCTTCAGAGTCATGTTGATATGGTCTGCGAAAAGAATAAAGATACTAAACATGATTTTACAAAAGACCCTATTAAACTTTTACGAGAGGGTGAATGGATCAAAGCTGATGGAACAACTTTAGGAGCAGATAATGGAATTGGTGCAGCAGCAGCATTAGCAGTATCGCAAGATGACGATTTTAATCATGGTACATTAGAATTACTTTTTACAGTTGATGAAGAAACCGGACTGACCGGTGTAAACAATTTGAAAAAAGATTTTATTTCCGGAAAAATGTTATTGAATCTTGATACCGAAGAAGATGGAGCGTTTTATGTCGGTTGTGCCGGAGGGATGGACTCTGTTGGAATTTTTAAGGTTGAATATGAGGAACCTAAGAAAGGATATGTACCCTTTACCCTTTTTGTCTCCGGATTAAAAGGTGGTCATTCGGGCATTAATATTTCAGACGGAAGAGCTAATGCAATAAAAATTCTAGGACTGCTGATTAGTATGCTTGAAAAATATGATTATCAACTTGCTTATATAAATGGCGGCTCTAAGCGTAATGCTATACCGCGAGAAGCCGAAGCAATAATTTTCCTAAGTCCTGATAATGATGCTGATGTACGGGAGTTGATAAATGCGTTTACGCTTGAAACTGTACTAGAATTCAGGTTAAGAGACGATAGCATTAAAATAAATTTTGAAAGAGACGATGCAGCTGTTAAAACTTATCCAAAAGTTTACACAAAACAATTTTCGACAAATGTTATCAATACAATACTTGGGATTCCGCACGGTGTTATTGCAATGAGTGCAGATATACCTGAACTTGTTGAGACTTCTACAAATCTTGCAACAGTTTTATTAGAAGGAGATACTCTTAAGATCGGAACCAGTCAACGTAGTTCGATAGAAAGTGCAAAGAAAAATATTGCTAAAAGTATTAAAGCAGTTTTTGATTTAGCCGGAGCGGAAGTTATAGTGGGTGATGGTTATCCCGGTTGGCAGCCTGATATGGGTTCAGAGTTATTAATGATCTCAAAAAAAGTTTTTAGAGATTTATTTTTTAAGGAACCCGAATTGAAAGCTGTTCATGCCGGGTTGGAATGCGGAATTTTGGGCGATAAATATCCAGGGCTCCAGATGGTATCATTCGGTCCCACAATAGAAGGAGCTCACTCACCGGATGAAAAAGTGAAGATCGCAGATGTTGATAAATTTTATAGATTGCTAAAAAAATTATTAACGGAAATAGCTAATTCATAATAAGTAACTTACCCTACGCATTAAACCTACAAGGTCACTGCTTTAGACCTCAAAGGTTGCTAAATAAAAAAATAGATCAAACATGAAAAAAGAAATTGAGCTAAACAACGTCCCTCATATCATTTCTATTCAGGATATGATTTTACAATCAGCAAAGAACTTCAACACAAAACTTGCTCTTGAAGATTTGAACGATACTCCGATCAACTCGCCGGGCATAAACAAATTAAAAAGTTTTTCATAAGAGAAAAAGAATTTGAGAAAACTACTACTCAAAAAATCAAAAGGTATTCAGTAAATAATGAATCATAAATTGCTCTAAAATTTTTATTATGAAATGAAGAGTATCCTTTCTTTAATAATTTCTTTTTATATAACTGTAGAAATAATAGGTAGAGAATACTCTTTTGATAATAGCCAGGATACTAGCAGCACTTATATTACTATTCACTTAATTAATTACGGTTGGCATACGGGATTATTATTTCCTGTTAACGAAACAACGAAAAAAAAGATCCCAGCTATTAAATATTTTGAGAACTATGATTATGTTGATATTGGTTGGGGTGATGAAGAATTTTATCAACATCCGGATTTTAATTTATATCTCGCAGCAAAAGCAATTTTGTATCCAACTCCAAGCGTAGTTCGTGTGGAGGGATATAATCTTGAAATGAAATTTATTATAGACAGAACAGAATTTGCTATTCGATTTCAAATTACAGAAGCAAATTTTAACAAACTTGCCGATTTTATTAACAATTCATTCCTATTAACTGACAATAATGATTACAAAGTAACTTCAAAACAAAGGGATGGAAAAGTTGTGTTCTATTCATCTCATTTGAAATATCATTTAATGAATACTTGTAATACGTGGGTTGCACGAGCATTTAATTCTGCTGGTTTTCAAATTGAACCAACAGGAATTATAACTGATAATCAGTTATTTACTAAAATTAGAAAATTTGGGAAAGTGCTAAAGAATTTTTAAAAATAATATCGCAAATCAAATGTTTTTTTAGAGGCGCCGGTCGGACTTGTCCGGCTCTGACGGATTCGTCCGGCTAATGCCGGATTGCAGACTTATTACCACAAAGAATCATTTACCAATTGAATCTAGAAAATTTCTTCCCGGATGAGTTTTGAAGAATTTCTCTCTCTTCATTGCATCGGACTTATTTTCATATTCTTC
>JACRFC010000228.1 GCA_016234355.1 Ignavibacteriales bacterium | reverse complement strand
CGGCAGCCAAACGAATAATGGAATTTGTGCAGACTTTCCTGTAGCTCCGATAAATAAGAAGAGAGCAATCAATCCAAATGTTGATTCAGCAATTGGAAAAGATGCAGCTCTTGCAAAAACTTCTTTGAAGTTGAGTGAATCGAAAGTCATGTAGATCAAAAACATTCCAAGTAGAAATCCGAAATCGCCGATTCTATTTACAACAAAAGCTTTCTTAGCGGCTTGTGAGGTTGTTCCCTTTTCAAATTTTCTATCATACCAGAAACCAATCAATAAATAAGAACAGAGACCAACGCCTTCCCATCCAAGAAAAAGAACAACAAAGTTATCACCCAAAACTAAATTCATCATAGCAAAGATGAAAAGATTTAAGTAAGAGAAGAATCTCCAATAACCTTTATCACCGTGCATGTAACCAATCGAATAAACATGGATTAAAAATCCAACTCCGGTTACGATGAGAGACATTGTGAGAGAAAGTTGATCAACCAGGTATGCAAATTTTATTTGAAGTCCGCCAACATTTAGCCATGAGAATAATTCAACAGTATTAGATCTGTTTTCGATTGGAAGTTCAACCGTTTGAATGAAAGCACCGAGTACAACTAGAAAAGAAAGTCCGATAGTTGCACTGCCTATTATCCCAACAATTTTTTCGTTCTTGATTTTTCTTCCGAACAATCCGTTAATAATAAAACCAAGCAACGGCAAAAGCGTAGTAAGGTATATAAGATTTATCATTACCATTTAAAAATGTTTATCTCGTCAATGTTAACTGTCTTTTTATTTCTAAATATTGCAATAATAATTGCCAGACCTACCGCTGCTTCTGCGGCTGCAACAGTCATTACAAAAAATACAAATACTTGTCCGATGGAATTTCCAAGGTAAGATGAAAAAGTTACAAGAGTTAGATTTGCAGAGTTGAGCATAAGTTCAATACACATAAAGACAACGATAGCGTTTCTTCTGGTAAGCACTCCTGCAACACCTACACAAAACATGAAGGCACTGAGGATCAAATAACATTCCATTGGTATTGATGACATTTCACTTACTCGAATTTTTTCTTTGCTAAAACCAAAGCTCCGATTGTAGCCGCAAGAAGTAGGAATCCCGCAACTTCAAAAGGAATTATATAATTTGTATAAAGTTGTTGACCAATCGCTTGGATCGTTCCCGCTTTAACACTTGCTGCTTCATCTGAGGTCAATGTTCGGGAAGGACTTCCATGAAAAATTAAATATGCGACTTGAACAAATACGAACGCACTAATTAGAATTGCAAAAAATTTAATAGCGCGTTTATCTGCAAACAATTTGTGCTCTGTTTCAGTGTTCAATAACATCAGAACAAAAAGAAATAAAACCATAATTGCACCGGCATAAACAATAACCTGAACAACGGCAATGAACTGAGCATTGAGCAGTAAGTATAAACCGGCAAGTGCAAAAAAATTAAGGACTAAAAATACAGCTGAGATAACAGCGTTCTTACGTGTGATCATCACAACCGAAGATATTGCGGCTACTGATGCGAGAACAATAAATAGAATTATCTGTACATTCATTCTTAAGGTGTATTCCTATAAATCATTCTTGGGAATGGAATTGCTTCGCGTAAGTGTTCTAGTCCGCAAATCCAGCTTACTGTTCTTTCGAGTCCGAGGCCAAATCCGGCATGAGGAACAGAACCGAACCGTCTTAAATCCAAATACCATTCAAAAAAAGATTGCGGTAAGTTGTGTTCTTTAATTCTTTCAAGCAGGAAATCTAAATTATCTTCACGCTGACTTCCGCCAATAATTTCTCCGTATCCTTCAGGTGCAATTACATCAACAGCAAGAGCAACTTTGGGATTTTCCGGATCGCGCTTCATATAAAATGCTTTTACTCCCGAGGGGTAACGATGAATCATTACCGGGCGATCGAATTCTTCACCGATCAATGTTTCGTCTGCACCGCCAAGATCATTTCCCCATTGAAAATCAACACCCTTCTTTTTCAAAATCTCAACTGCTTCTGAGTAAGAGATTCTTGGGAAAGGTCGTTTTATATTTTCAAGTTTTGTTGTATCACGTTCAAGTTCTTTTAATTCTTCTTTCATTTCAGAAAGGATTGTCTGAACAATATACTCTATAAATTCTTCGGCAAGATCCATGTCGTCATCAAGTTCGTAGAAAGCCATTTCCGGTTCTACCATCCAGAATTCAGTTAAGTGTCTGCGTGTCTTAGATTTTTCTGCACGGAATGTTGGACCGAAAGAATAAACTTTTCCAAGTGCCATCGCCCCGCTCTCTTCGTAAAGCTGTCCGCTTTGTGTTAAGTAAGCTTTGCCGAGATCAAAATATTCCATCTCAAATAGAGTTGAAGTTCCCTCGCAAGCATTTGGCGTAATGATTGGGGGATCGAATAAAACAAATCCTCGTGAATCGAAGAAATCGCGAATAGCTTTTACAACGCGTGCACGGATTTTTAAGATCGCAACTTGTTTTTTTGATCTTACCCATAAATGTCTGTTATCAATTAGAAATTCAATCCCATGTTCCTTTGGTGTGATCGGGTACTCGTTTGCAACGGAAATTATTTTTACATCAGCAGCATCAAGCTCGTAACCCCCTACAGACCGCGGTTCCGTTTTAACTTTTCCGGTTACTTCGAAGGAAGATTCTTGAGTCAACTTATCGGCATTATCAAAAATTTCATCCGTAACATTACCTTTGAAAACAACACATTGAACATATCCGCTGCCATCCCGCATAATTAAAAATTTTAACTTTCCGCTTGATCTTTTGTTGTAAAGCCAACCTTTTAAGGTAACTTCTTTGCCTACATAATCTTTTAGATCTTTAATATAAACTGAAGGTCTCATTTGAGTAATTTTTATTTGAAAATCGGTTTCAAATATAACTAAGAGGTTGTTAATAATGCAAAAGAGAGAATTACTTAAATCGGGCAAGTAATATTAAACTATGAACATTTAACTTTTATTTTTTTACCAAATACTTCTTCAAACAAAGCTTTTCTTCTTTCAAGATTCCATAATTCAATTTCAGGTTTGGCATTTTTATCACATTCCAATTTCAGTTTTACTTTACTGCCTGAAATTTCTGCTCTAATATTTTTCACAACTTGTTTATGTGTACGGTCAAATGAATCTGCCACTCTTAAAATTGCCGAAAGTTTTTTAACAATTTCTTTAGTTCTTGCCGGTAGTTCTTCAAAATCATCGTGGCTTTTTTTAGGAAGACTTTTTCTATGATAGCGCGCCGAATGAGCAATAATATTTATTTCATTTTCATTGAAACCGAGCAGCTCACTATTCTTAATTATATAATAACTGTGAATGTGATGATTTGAATGTGAAATATGATAACCGACATCATGTAAAATTGCCGCTGCTTCCAAATACTCGCGGCATTCCGCACCGAGATGATGGAGATCTTTCAAATCATCAAAAAGCTGCAACGCAATCCCGGCAATATGTTCGCAGTGTATTTTATCATAGTTGCATTTCTCGGCAAGCTGGCGAACACTTTCACGGCTTATATCAACAAAGCTGGTTCTATTTGTTTCCGGATATAATTTTTGAAGAGTGTCAATTATTATTCCTTCACGCAGCGCATAACCTGAAACAGTTAAACGATCAAGTTCGAACAAATCGAAAATTGTTTTAAGTATAATTATTCCTGCCGGAATTATCTCCGCACGTTTATCATCTATTCCGGGAATTTTTTTTCTTTTCCCAACGGTTTTTCTTTCCAATATCTCTTTTTCAATTTCACTTAATTCTCTTTTAGTGAATTCGAAATTGTTCAAAATAGCAGCTGTGTTCGAATTGTTTTTTCTCTTTGCCTGGATCATGAAACCGGAAGACATAATAGTACCGGCAGAGCCGACGCAATAATCAAAACCAATTTTCTTAGCCCGCTCTGCGACTTGATAAATTTCACCTTCTACCCATTTTCTGCATTCCTTTATTCTTTGGTCTGTGATTTTATAATCCGGGAAAAATTTCTGTGTTAAACGTACAGCCCCGATTTTTAAGCTGAGCGAAAAAAATATATTACTTCTCTTCCCGATCAAAAATTCAGTACTTCCTCCGCCGATATCTATCAATAAAGTTTTTTTATTATAGATCGGTACGGCTTTCAGAGTACCAAGATAAATTAATCGTGCTTCTTCATAACCGCTTATAACTTCAACATCTATTTTTGTTTGATCGTAAACACTTTGAATAAATTCAAACTTGTTATGAGCTTCTCTAACTGCGCTTGTTGCAACTGCTTTAATATCGGCATTATAAGAATCTGCAATTCCCTTAAATCTTTTCAAAGCTGCAAGTCCGCGTTTAAATGCATCGGGCTTGATATATTTAATATCGGTTCCGCTTCCTTCGCCTAATCTAATAACTTCTTTCTCCCGGTCAATAATTTCAAAACTTCCATCTTCTTTTACTTTTACAACGATTAAATGGAATGAGTTTGTTCCTACATCAATAGCAGCTAAATTTTGATTAATGTTTTTCATTTCTCTGTTTTTCTAATAAGTAATTGAATAGATCAAAGACTGAATCAACAGATACATCGGATATAAGTTCAGATTTACGCAAAAAATATTTTGTGGGACCTACAGGCGCCCAGTTAAATGGATTTGTCGGACCAAAAATTGAAATTTGTGGAGTTGCCGTTGCACCCGCTACATGCATTACTCCGGTATCATTTGTTATAAAGAAGTTACTCAAAGAAATTAAAGCGGCAAGCTGCGGAATGCTTTTGTTTAAAAAATATCCGCTCTCATTACAGCAACGCTTTTTTATAAATTCCAATGCATCCCTGTCAGCATCACTTCCAGTAAAATATATTTTAGCATTTATCTTAGTTTTAATTCTCTCTATCAGCTCAACATATTTTTCCAACGGCCATCTATTCCGGGGTTTCCCGGCTCCTATGTGAAATCCGATCAGAGGACAATCATCTTTTGGCAATAATGATTCAATAAATTGATTCGCTGTTTTAATATCCGTTTCATCAAAGAAAACACTTGTACTATAATTTTTAGTTCTAATTCCAAACGGTCTAACTATATCCAAGATAAAATCAGAGACATGTGCATCAGGACATTTACGCCAGTCCAATTTTATTCTGTGGTTAAATACAAACGCAAGATTATTTTTGCCTCCGTTTAATTCTTCCGGACCAATTTTAACTTTCGCTTTAGCTAATCCGGTTAGGATACAACTTGTTAACGAAACCGCAACAGTTACCGGTACAATTGCAATATCCCAATCATGTCTAAGAATTTTTTTCAAACGATAAGCATAGTTGGGAAACAAGAGTTTATTATTCTTGAAAACGAAGATTTCGTCAATATATTTGTTCTTATCAACTGCATAATAATTTTCCGGACTTGCAATTAAAGTAATGCGGCAATGGGGATACGTTTCTTTTATTGCACGGAATAATGAAACGCTTGCCAACATATCGCCAAATTGATTGTGCTGGCGGATCACCAAAATATTTATAGGATTCCCCAGCGATCTATCAGAATATTCCTGAACCGCTAAAAATTTTTCTGAAAGTTTAATAACAATTTTTCTAAAATTATCTTTGAGGGACATTAAGACTTTTCTTTTGGGTTTTCTGATTTAGCAGAATCTAATTCTTCAAAATGCGCTTCAATTACATCTTCTTTATCAATTTTATATTTCGAATGAGTTGTATCTACATTTTTCTTGGAAGGATTATTTTTATCCGGAGATAAATAGTTCATTACATTTTTAATAGTTTTAATCACTAAATAGAAAATTAACGACCAAAGAATAAATCTTAATAAACTCATTATCTAACCTTTGTGTTCGGGATTAAAATATTCAATGAAGCCCCTATCGTCTCTAAAAATTTGTTCATAAAGTTCATCAAAATCTTCTTCTCTGTTTACAAAATCTATTTCGGAAGTATTAACAATTAATAACGGAGTATTATTATACTTAAAGAAGAAGTTATTGTAAGCTTCAGATAGTTCGCTTAAATATGCCCGGGTAAGATTCTGCTCTATTTGTCTTCCGCGTGTTTTTACATTTGTAGTTAATCTGTCTATGCTTGATTGCAAAAATATTACCAGATCGGGTTGAGGGATATCTCTTTCCAATAGAGGAAAAATACTTTCGTATAATTTTATTTCTTCGCCTGAAAGATTTAGGTAAGCAAATATTCTGTCTTTCTCAAATATGTAATCCGAAACAATATATTTGGAAAAAAGATCTTGCTGATTTAACTGCTGCTGCTGTTTGTATCGGTTGATCAAAAAGAACATTTGTGTTTGAAAAGCAAAACGTTTTCTGTCATCGTAAAATTTTTCAAGGAAAGGATTTTCTTCAAATTGTTCAAGAATTAAATTTGCGCCAAGCTTATCACACAATTTCTGTGCAAGTGTAGTTTTACCTGCACCAATTACACCTTCAATCGCTATGTATCTGATCTCTGACAAATTATATTAATCTATCATTAAGTTTTCGAATTATATATTTGCCTATTAAAGAAAGATCAATTTCACTTAATTTTATATTTAGAATCGGGTGAATAAAATCATTCGCAATTTCAACCAAAGGAACAAGTACAAAATCTCTATTCATAATATCTTTATGCGGAACTGTTAATATTTCACTTTTATAAATTAAATTATTATAGAAAAGAATATCAATATCTATTTCCCGCGGACTCCATTTATCATAAATTTCTTCTCTGCCGAGTTTTACTTCAATAGTTCTTAAATTATAGTACAAATCCAGAACACCATATAATGTTTCTATTTCTATTACACAATTATAAAAATTATCCTGATCTTTATTCCCGAACGGCTTTGATTCGTAAACAGAGGAACATTTAATAATTTTGCATTTATCATTTTGGGCAATTTCTCTGATTGAATTCTGCAAATTTTTAAGTCTATCCCCTTTATTAGAGCCCAAACCGAGAAAAATTTTATCTATCATTTTCTTTTATAACCTCCGCTTCAACATAATCAAGTACACCACCGACCGGGACACTATGTTTACGTACCCGTACAGCAATTTTTTTTATTTCTGAATATTCTTTTAAGAGAGAATCGGCAATAACCGTTGCAAGAGTTTCGATCAAATAATATTTCTTTTCATGAACAAGTTGATTTATAAATTTATAAACTTCAGTATAATTTATGGTTAGTTTAAGATCATCTTTTTGAGCAGCGGTAGAAAAATCAGTGTAGATATCAACATCAGCTTCAAATTTTCCGCCCATGTTTTGTTCTTCTTGATGAGCGCCGTGATATGCATAGAATGATGCGTTCTTTATTCTAATTACGTTAATCATTAATTAAATTTCTTTTTTGTTTGATAGTAGTTCATTAACCCTCTAAAGTTAGCAAATAAAATTCCGATTAGCACTAATGCGCTTCCGGTAAGAGTTTGAAAAGAAAAATTTTCGTTCATAATCAGCCAGCCAAGAATAACCGCTATAATCGGAGTAATAAACGCTGTAAGTGAAAGGATTACAACGTTCATTCTTTTCAATAACCAGTAGTATGTAGTGAAAGTAACAAGTGTTCCGAAAAAAGCTAAAAATATTATTGATGCAAATGCCTTAAAATCGAATATCCAGCCGGAAGAATTTTCAACCAGAATTGAAACTGTTATTAAAATTATTCCGGCAAAAAAAAGCGGTATAAAATTCATTGAAAGCGGATTGAGATGCTGCCCGTATTTTTTTATGGTTACTCCTATTCCGCCTTGCATAGAAGAACTTATTAATACTGCAACAATTCCCAAAAGCTGCTTGGAAAGATCAAGCGATAAATTTTCTGAGAAGATTATTACAATTCCGCTAAAACCTAAAATTGAACCGAAGATTTGATTAAATGTTACACTCTCTTTTTTAAATGCGATCATCGAATAAAGTATTACAAAGAACGGCATGACTGCAAATACAATTGATGCAAGACCTGACGGAATATATTGTTCTGCCCAATAGACCAATCCAAATGGGATTACAAATGAAAAGAAACAAAGGATAAAATAAAGCTTTATTGAAAGAGAATCGGTTTGAAGTTCTATCTTTTTCATTTTCATAAATGAAAAAACAAAAATTGAAGCCAAGAAAAAACGAAGCCCGGCGGATATTAATGGTGTTAGCGATCCGAGTCCAAGACGAATAGCAAGCCAGGTTGAACCCCAGATCAAACAAATCAAAACGTAACCCGCGGCTATTTTATATTTTTCTGTTAACACTTAATTTCCTTTCATTGCAATAACTCCAAGTGCGCGCCCGGATTTTTTTCCGTCCCTTCTATATGATTGTAAATATTTTTCCTCGTAACTGCACAAAGATGAAATTTCAATATTAGATTCTTGAATCCCAAAATTTAAAAGCACATCTTTATTTATTCCGAGGATATCAAGATAATGTTTATGATCAATACTTTTTAAATATGTACGATGAAAATGTTTTGCAACTTCATCACCGACTTCATAATTCTTTTGACAAATAGAGGGACCTATATAAACAAGCAGATCGTTTGGTGAACAATTGAATTGTTCCAATAGAATTAAAATTGTTTTCCGTAATATTTGTTTTTCAGATCCGCGCCAGCCGGAATGCACTGCCGCTACTATCTCATTCCTTCTATCATAAATAAAAATTGGTGTGCAATCTGCAGTTGATATTGCAAGACCTATTCCCTTTTGGGAAGTGATCATTGCATCGCTCTCGCCAACGATTCCCGGCTCATCAACTATCGTAACAATATCGGAATGAATTTGTTTCTGAATTGCTATTTGTTCAGTTGTTAATCCCAGCTCGTTATAGAAAGCTTCACGGTTTGCAACAACAATTTCCGGGTCATCGCCAACAGTGAGAGACATGTTGAAAAAAAATGGTTCAGTGCGATTCAATCCGATCTTTGTATTTAAGCCAAAAATAATTTCCGGAAATTTTTGAAAGAGTGAGCTTTTAATGATTTGCATAAAGTATAGTCTAACCCTCCCCGTTCCTCCCTTTTACAAAGGGAGGGAGAAAGGGTGGGTTCAAAAAGTTAAATTACTTTAAGGGATTCATCCAGATCAAGCAAAATATCATCTGCATTTTCAAGTCCAATCGCAAGACGAACACCGCCAGGATCAATTCCGCGTTCAGATAATTTTTCCGGTGGAACTACAGAATGCGTCATCGAAGCGGGATGCTCGATCAATGTGCGTGTATGTCCAAGTGAAACTGCAAGAGTCATAGTGTATGCGTTGTCTGCAACGTAATCCATAAATTTTCTTCCGTTCTCTTTACTCTCAGCTGGAGAGTTTCCTCTTAAAACAAAATAGAGCATACAGCCGGGCGCAAAGTTGCCGTTAAAATCAATCATTTGTTTCTTAGCAACTTCATAATACTTAAAACTTGGTAATCCGGGATAATTTACGAATTCAATTTTGGGATGTGCATTCAGAAATTCTGCAATACGTGTCGCAGATTTAATTTGATGACGTTGACGAAGTGCAAGAGTCGGTAAGCCATAAGTTAGAATAGCCCATGCACTTTTTGTATTAAGCACTGCACCAAAATCTTTTCTGTAAAGCAGAATTAGATCACGATATTTTTTCTTGCCGATCACAACACCGCCCATATCTGTTCCGAAACCGCCGATTCCTTTTGTTAGCGAATGAATTACAAAATCGGCACCAAGTTCTATAGGACGCTGGCAGAAAGGTGTTGCAAATGTGTTATCAACAACAATCTTGATCTGATCTTCTTCATTACGCGTTTTGTTGATATCTTGAACAACATCTGCAATAGCACGAACATCAACTATTTCAATGTTTGGATTTGCGGGAGTTTCAAAATAAATTACTTTTGTTTTTCCGGTTATACTATCAAGAATATTTTTAGGTTGTGTGAGATCAATCGGCGATACTTTAATTTTGTACTTAGGATACCAATTATTAAAAAGAGAAATCGTGCAACCGTATAAAGTTGTATGAGTAATAATTTCATCTCCGCTGTTTGTTAGAACACCAAGTATTGCTGAAATTGCGCCCATACCGCTTGAAAAACTCACCGCCGTTTCACCCTTTTCAACATAAGCCAAATTTTCTTCAAGCATATCTTTGTTCGGTTCACCGAGACGGTCGTAAATAAAGATCGGTGCATTATCGCCGAGCTGCTCGGTATTTGCAAATTGAATAAAACCTTGCGCGCCGCGTTCAACAGAATCTAAACGGAAAGTTGTTGAAGATGAAATTGGTGCAGTAACGTGATGTGAGTAGTCCCAGCTATCGCTTACATTCTTACCATAGATTAGATGCGTATCCATCGAGTATTTTGAATCATCAACTTGATTTTTCTTTTTTGTTTTAGTTTCGTTAGTCATAGTGCCTCCATTTACTAAATCAAAATTACGGAAATAACGGATGGGAATAAAATTGGTAAGAGAGAAATAAGAATGAAGAAGTAAGTAATAAGAATAATGCAGCCTTGTCATTGCGAACAGATCCCGACCTGTCGCATAGGCGTCAACCTAAGAATCTGCAGGTTTACAATATTGAGAATAAAATTATAACAAATTTGAACGAATACTGAGGAAATTGTTAATCCTCTACGAGGATTTATCAATGTAAAATAAACTCTTTTCTACAACAATTT
>JACRFC010000004.1 GCA_016234355.1 Ignavibacteriales bacterium | reverse complement strand
GTTGCTGTCATTCCGAAATGATCTCTAAGAACTGTGGCATAAACCTGGCGGAAATCATATACGTATTTAATATCTCCGTTGCTGTCTAAATTAGTTAAGCTTGGATTATTTCCAAACACTCCGCCATTAACATTTTTTCCAATCAAGAACATAGGCGCTGCAGTTCCATGATCAGTTCCAGCACTTGCATTTTCATTAACTCTTCTTCCAAATTCAGAGAAGGTTAGAATTACAACTTTATCTGCTAATCCATATTTCTCAAGATCAGATTGAAATGCTTTAATTGATTCTGCTAACCTTGTTAATAAAAGCGGATGAGAGTTTGTACCGTTCTGATTTGAATGAGTATCAAATCCGTCAAGTGTAGCTAAGTATACGGGAGTTTCCAATCCGCCCAAAATTAAATCCGCAATAATTTTTAATTGAGATCCAAAAGTACCGCCAGCAGTATAACTTGCTACAGGATTTCCTAAGTCAGCTTTTGCTTTTATAACACTTGCATATTGAATTGAAAGAGCGGCAACTTCTTTTAAGAATTTTAGTTCATCTCCTGCAATTGTTGCAGGTGGAGGATCACCATCAGCATTTATTCCATTAACTAAAGTGTAAAAATTATCCGGATTATCGAATGATACCGCTAATCCGCCTTCGTTACTATCAAATACGCCCGATTGTACAGAACCGATTTGAATTGCCATCGGGTGCGGAGAAGGAACATTGGGGAAATCCGGAAAAGTTTTTAATAAATATCTTCCCACCCAACCGTCAAATATATATTGATTAGAATCAGAAGCAGAAAGCCAAATATCTGTTGCTCTAAAATGTGAACGATTTGGATTTTGGTATCCGACATTTTGTATTACAGAAAATTTTCCATCATCAAAAAGCTGTTTCAAAGGTTGAAGTGAAGGATTCATTCCGGTTAGACTATTTAACTGAACTACATTTGCTTTCGGGATTCCAATAACCGGTCTTTTATTATAATAGATAGAATCTTCAAAAGGGATGATGGTGTTCAATCCATCATTTCCTCCTTTAAGCTGAATAAGAACTAATATTTTTCCGTTGGTTGATTTTATATTCATGAATGGGCGGGCAAACGCTTTGATGGGAATTCCGGAGATTGTAAGAGTAACAGCTCCGGCACCGGTTACCATTCCAAGATTTTTTAAGAATTCTCTTCTTTTCATTTTAAGCTCTCAGAAAAATTATGATAACTGAAATTCTGGTAAACGCATTAATGCTTTGAAGAATTTTTGCAGGCGTGTATCTGCACCCGGACTGTACGTTGACCAATTTCCTGCTACAGTTCCGTCTAACATTGTACTTAGCAATGAATCTTTTCTTGCCTGGCTTAACGGAAATTGAATCAGCTGCTTGGTAACGTCTTCTACAAACTGTACTGCATTTTCAGAACTTGGATAACTTCTGGAATAAGCAAGTACATTCATTTTATAACTAATACTACTAATTGTTTTCCCGTTTACCAGTGCGTCTGTATAAACATTTCTATTTGGATAAGTAATTGTGCTGATCCACTTACGCTGCCCTTCCCACCCTCGCACATCGGGTGGATTAAATAGAGATTGCTGAAGTGAATCGGCAGTGGTTCTAATGTAATTCGGCAAATCATTATTTGTATACGAAATACCGAGCTGCTTCAAAGCAGAAAGTAAAAATTCAACAGGCGGTTTAATTCTGGCGCCGCGTATATCAACGGAATGAAAATATTCTGATTTGAGCATTGTGGAAAGAACCGGTTTCAAATTAAAATTATTAGTCCGCATTACAGCGGCAAGTTGCGTAACGTAGTCTGTATTCGGTTCATAGTATGCAAATTCCTTATAAAGTTTTCTGCAAAGAAATTCGGAAGCAGGAATAATTTTTTCAGTGAAGATTAAATTTACTGCTGTATCGTATGTGTAATTACCTGTTTTGCCATAAATAGTTTTAGAACCGGTATCAGCTCTGCTGGAATTAAAGACACTTACAAGATTAGTTCCGTCAACAGTCCAACCAGTCAGTGCTTTTGCCATCTGCTTAATATCATCTTCAGTATAATTGCCAATTCCAATTGTAAATAATTCCTGAAGTTCGCGTGCATAATTTTCATTTGGTGCTGTCTTAGTACTAACATTACCGTTAAGATAAATTAACATTGCAGGATCAATAGTTACTTTTTTTGTAAGTTCTATAAAATTTCCAAAAGCATATTGTCTTAATAATTTATTTTGGATGTACATAAACTGTGGAATTTGTACCGTCCCATATTCCGAAACAAAATGATTATGCAGGAAGAGCACCATCTTCTCTCTAATTGAATAACCTTGAGTGAGCATCAAATTATACCACCAGTAAATCATTGAGCGGAACCAATTCGTGTAGTTAGTTTGATTAGTGGTGTTGTTCGGCAATGTAACCCAATCAGCTCCATTATATTGAGGTGCTGCCGGTTCTGCAAGATCTTTGAGAAGATAGTTATCAACAAAATCATCAAGAGTTTTTGTAAGAGCAGATGCTACATCATCTTTAGTAAAGCCGAAAAGTGAGCGCGATAAAATATGGCGCGCGGCATCTGCATCCCATACTGAAATCTTTTTTAGATAATTTGATGTGCTCATAGAATATATCTACCTATTGTCTGATTAATTGACATTGGATGTTAATAGAAAGTTTAATCACCTTCAAGATAAATTATTGTACTAAGTAAAAAATGTGATATACGTTTGACCGAAAAGAGTTAAAGAGCTTGATGTTTTTTTTGAATTAATAAGATTTGCCCGAGTACAAACCCGGGCATTTGAAAGAATTATTATTGCATTCCGGCTAAATGGATAGCATTAAAAAGCAGCTTAAAGGTGCCGAATGTTTGATGGCGATTCTGAACTTTGAATCCGAATAAAATTACATGACCGTTTTTCTGTTTTACATCTACAACTGCATTACGTTTGAAAAGATAATCTTCGCCTAACAAAAATCCAGACTTTAATAAATTATTTGACGGATATCTTACTACAACGCTTCGATCGAACTGACCAAATGGTGTAGATGTTGCAAATGCCATATTATCACTTAAATACCCGATTGATTCTCTATCCATACCGTAACCAATTGGATTTGTATTATCAACACTAATTCTTATTAAAGAGCCGGGACAATAAAAATCATCGCTCTTAACGTTTTTCAAAATATTAGTTACTTTCAAACCTAAGTCTTCAATAGCAAAATTACATGCTTGACCAAACACTAATACATAACCGCCGTCTTTTTCAATAAATGTTTTCAAGTTTTCAAGACCTTCTTTTTCAATACCTCCTTCATACTCCGCTGGTTTTGATCTGTAGAATCGAGCATTATCACCGCTTGGTTTACCATTCTTGATGATATCACCGGACATATCCGGGAAAATAATTACATCAAAATTTTCTTTTAATTTTTTGTTCTTGAAATCTTTGTTAACAATAGATGAAAATTCAAACTGATAATTCTCCAAAAGTAATCTTGTCCATCCTTCATCCATACTTGCCGAATAAGATTTATATAATCCTACTCTAACTTTTTTCAATTCTTTCAATTTTGATCTATCAGTTACGTCTGTAGAAACTAATTTTAAGTGAAGTTCATCTGCCAATTCTTTAACTGCTTTTCTTGATTTATCATTCACCGGAATAAAAACAGAACCCTCATCAAATTCATTTGAGACGATTTTGATCTTTTCGTTATTCCAATAGACTTGAATATTTTCTTTTTGAAGTCTGTTGATCAAAGTTGAATTAACATTTAATCCGGCTGGTGAAACAAAACAATTTCCGTCAGTTGGTATTATAGCGGTTTGATATAGAGGATCGTTAATAATCTTGGCCTCAATTTGAACAGGTCCATTAATAGTTAAAAATTTTACACCCATTTGATAAGGAAGCGTCCAACCGGCAACATCATAAGGACGCAACGGTGTTTCACTTCTTGCTCTTCTTAGATCCGGATAGGTTTGTTCTTCAAAAAGATCTTTAACATATCTTCCATTCGGCTGAGCCAAAAATATTATATAACTGTTTGCCGGATAAATAGTGTTATCAATCTTAAATTCCTTTTCTGAAAACTGAACTTCTACACCGCCCATTTGAAGTTTCTCTATCATTTTAGAAGTAGTTACCGGATCTTTTTGATCTCTTGGAATTATATACGCATAAGGATTTCCTTCTCTTCCTTTATCAATTGCATCCTTACACATCGTATAATAAGTTTTTAATAAATCCTCTTTATACATTGCAGAAGTTTCAAGTAAACTGTAAGTAAGACCAAGTTCATACTCAACAATATCGCGCAGCCGCCACCAGCCACCGCGCCATGGCGAAGGATAATTTGTTCGTATATCATATGTAGTAATTTCTTGAGTTGCTTTAACTTCGGAAGAATCAATAAAGATCGGACTTGCAATATTACAGCTTGCCATTTCAGAGAGCATGCCTATTTGATTATGCCATAGAGAATTTTCCGTTGCACCTTCCCAGTACGCATCATATAACACTTGGTCAATCACTCCGGTAAAATTTTTCTTTTGAAGATCCAGAGCACTTATTCCTCCTATAACTTTTTGCCATCGCCAAATAAGAGGATTCACATTCGGATTAATCGGATCTTTATAAGGTACTACAAAAAGCCTTGCACCGTTACTTCCCATTTGATGTTCATCTAACCAGATCTGTGGAAACCATTCATGAAAAGCAACCTTAACAACATTTTGTGTTTCTTTTAGATTGAACATAAACCAATCGCGGTTGTTATCATGCCCGGCGTAAGGATGATATAAGTACGGCATCGAAGCTCCGTCATATTCGGTATTTAAATATTTATTGTACCAATCAACCACCATTGTGGTACCATCCGGATTGATTGACGGCATTAGGATAAAAATTACATCGTTAAGAGCTTTAATAGATTTTTCCGGAGCTGTTCCACTTGCAAGTGTGTATGCAAATTCCATAGACATTTGCGATGAAGCAATTTCTGTTGAGTGGATGTTGCATGTAACAAGTACAACAACTTTTCCGTCTTTAGTTAATTGCATTGCTTCAGCATCATTTATTTTGCGTGGATCGGAAAGCTGATGAATTATTTTTTTGTATTTATCAATTGATTTTAAGTTCTCAGGTGAGCTTATTATCGCCATAAACATATCTTTACCAAGAGTAGTCTCACCGATATCTTGAAAAAAAATTTTATCGGAATTTTCAGAAAGGTGTTTAAAATATTTTGTGATAGTGGCATAATCTGCAATTTTATAATCAGTGCCAACTTTATAGCCCAAAAATTCTTCAGGCGATTTTAATGTTTGTGCTTGAATGAAAGAGAAAGAAATCAACATCATAATTGATAATAGCTTTCGCATTATTCCTCCAATTAAGATTAATAATTCAACAAGAAAATATGGATTTAAATGAATACAACAATCGCTTTTTTAGAAGCGATTATCCCTTGAATAGTTTTAGAAATTGGTCTTTTTCATTTTCCAACTCTTTGATTTTTTCAGCTTCGTCATTTTTTTCTAAAGACTTTTCTATAGATGAAGAAAACTCGCCGGATGAAATAACTGTACAACTATTTGCTTTTCCGATGTTCATTAAGCTGTGATCTGATGTGATAAGAATTATTAAGCGTGGATTTTTAGAACTTTCTATTTCTCTTCTAATAAGATTATCCGAGGATTCTTTTTCCGAGTAAAATATTTTTCCTTTGGAGATAGAAAGAGGAACATTTTGAAATCCGTCAAAATGCAGCGAGAGCTTTGCATTTTTACCGGCAAAGTATTTACTAACCATGCGGACTAATTTTTCACGGCTTGATTGTTTATCTTTTTTCTGAAGATGCTGAAGAGATTTTATTCTTCCGATTAAATTATTCCCATCAATTATGTAATGATTCATCCGATTCCCTATTTCAATTAACAGAACTCTATTAAAAATCTAATTTAATTCAAAAAATAAAATGCAGCGCCGATTGAATTCTGGCTGCATTTTTTTTCTGTTGTCAAATTATTAGTCCTACTACTTTGTAGAAAACTTATAAATAGTTGCTTGTCTGTAAACATCACCCGGCTTCAAAACAACAGAAGGCCAATCCGGTTTGTTCGGAGAATCCGGATAATGCTGGGCTTCCAAACACAATCCGGTTCTGTATTGATACATAACTCCATTCTTACCTTTTACTTTTCCGTCAAGAAAATTACCGCAATAGAATTGGATGCCCGGTTGATTTGTCCACACTTCCATAAATCTTCCGGAAGTTGGTTCATATACAGTTGCAATCATAGGTTCAAGTTCTTGATGTTTATTCAAAACCCAATTATGATCATAACCAAGACCAAACTTTAGTTGCTCATAATTTTCATTTATTCGGACACCAATTTTATTCGGCTTACGGAAATCCATCGGAGTATTTGTTACATCGGCAAACTTTCCTGTAGGAATCAAACCTTTATCAACAGGAGTAAAGTTATCAGCATCAATCATTAATTCATGATCAAGAATTGTTTTGTTTGGATCGCCGGTTAAATTAAAGTACGAATGATGCGTCGGATTGATGATCGTGTTCTTATCACTCAATGCTGTATAATTGATAGAAAGTTCATTGTCCTTAGATAGAGTATAATTAACTGTTAATTCAACCGTACCTGGATACCCTTCTTCACCATCCTTGCTGATATATTTCATTGTTATAAATGAACCGCCCATTAAATTATTGTACTTAATATCACTGTAACCAATAACTTCCCAAACTTTTTTGTTAAATCCGATTGTTCCGCCGTGAAGATGATTTTCTCCGTTGTTGATCGAAAGTTGGTATTCTTTCCCGTCTAACTTAAATTTTCCTTTACCAATTCTGTTTCCATATCTTCCTACAATACTCCCAAAGTAGGATTTGTCTGCTTCATATCCCTCAATGTTATCATACCCTAAAACGACATCCTCAAATTTCCCATTTCTATCCGGTGCGGTTAATGAAACAACCGTGGCGCCGTAATTAATAATTTTTACCTTCATCCCGCTTTTATTAGTAAGAGTATAAATATCAACATTCTGTCCGTCTGTAGTTTTACCAAAAAATTCTTTCTTCACTTCCATTTCTGTTTTTGTCTCCTTATTCTTGCACGATATTGAAAAAAGATTAACTAATAGAAATAAACTTACTAAAGCATAATTCATAAATATTTTTGAAAATGATTTCATATGGTCCCTCGCCATTTTATTTATTTAAGAAAGATTTTTCATTTAGAATAATCATTTTTGCTGCATGATCTTTTAGAATATTGATAGTAGTAAAATCAGTATCATAAACAGAATTTATTCCCTGGGGTTCGTGAGGCGGATCGCCTGTAAAAGGATCTCCTACGCGCCAAAAGTTATCATCATTTTTTCCTCTTCCTTCTCCTGTCCATGCCCAAAAATTTGTTCCGGCAATCGGTGCTTCCGCTGCAGAGCTGTCATAAACTACCGATAATAGTTTTTCATAATATTTATCTCGCGCAGAAGTTGGTGTTCCGGGATTATAATTTTCATTATCGCGGGGCAGTCCGAATTCTTCAAGTATAATCGGCTTATTTAATTTACGTGATAGAATCATGTGCCGGTTGAAATAATCAACAGCATTTTTTTCAGCAGTAACATAAGTTTCATCAATTTTCTTAGCATTAAACCAATTCCAATTTTTTGCCCAAAGATGAAATGTTACATAATTTATGTATTTACTTTCGTGTGCTTTGAGAAAAATATCTTCCCGAAGTAAACTTCCTATCACACCTTCGCTTCCGGTTGTAATTAGATGATTGGGGTCAATAGAATGAATGTACTTCGCTGTTTCATCAATCCATTTATAATAATTATCAAGATTAGCAAAACCGTTATTTAGACTTCCGGCACGCGGTTCATTTGCTAACTCCCATGCCATGATCGTTGTATCTTCAAAGTAGAATTGTTCCGTGTATGGATTTTTTCTAGTAACAATTTTCTTGATATACTTTCTGAAATACTCGTTAGCTTTTTCATTTTTATAAAAGGAAGCTGTGTAATCCATAAAAGCAACCCATCCGTGTTCAGGATTATACGGATCCATAACTTTGCCGTTATTAAACCACTTGTTATAAACTGCCATTCCACCGGACCATTCCCAATAATTATTCAAATAGATCACGGCGTGCATATCACGTTTCTTCATCTCGGCCATAAGAAAATCAAGTCCGTCTAAAAGTTCATCATTAAAAACATCGGGTTCATATTGTATTGTGGGTTTGAGAGATTTTTGAATATATGAATCTTCAGACGAAGCTAAGATTCTTAAATTGGTTATGCCAATTGATTGGAGATTATCCAGCTCTCTAATTAATCTTTCTCTACTTCCGGGATTCGTTTGTGAACCAAGATAATACCCGTACCAAAAATTTGTACCGGTAAAGTAATATGGTTTACCGTTAAGCTCTAAATGAGTGTTCTTTACTTTTATGAAACTGTTATTTTCTCTTATCAACATTGATGAACAACCTTGAAAAAGTATGAATAATGCTGGCACTGCAAACAATTCTTTTTTCAACATGTAAGCTCTATTTAGATAATGTTGACAAATATCTAGAACAAAATAATGATTTAATTAAAATCCACGATGCATTTTCTCGATTTATTTTCTTTTGATTATCTTTAATCCTAATAAAACATTAAATACAAATGAAGTTACAAAGCAAAGTTTTGTTGATCTTATTAGCAGCAGTATTTTGTTTTCTCTTTCTATTAATACATATACTTAATACCAAACCGATTATAACTTACTCAATCATTTATATTTCTTCATCCATTATTTTTGTTTTTATCAGTTGGCAGATTCTAAAAAACGAGATCCCATTTAGTTATGCAGTCGGACTTGTAGTGGTTGGTATTTTACTAAGAGTAAGTTTTATTTCGATTAATCCAATTGGTTCCGATGATTATTACAGATACATGTGGGATGGAAAAGTACAATCAGCCGGAATCAATCCTTATCTTTATTCGCCAAATGATCCATCGTTGCAAAAACTTCATTCGGAGACCATACCAAAGTTTGTAAACAATCCCGATATGAAAACAATTTATTTCCCTTTGAGCCAATGGTTATTTTATGCGGGTTATTCATTAAGCGGAGAAGCTGTTTGGGGATATAAATTATTGCTGCTCATTTTCGAATTGATAACTTTATCAGCTCTATTTCTTTTAATAAGGAAAATGAATATCCCCGATAAGTATATTTTACTTTATGCATTATGTCCTCTGCCAATAATTCAATTTTCTTTAGATGCTCATCTTGACGGTTTTGGATTACCTCTTTTAATTCTTGCATTATTTTTCTATCTGGATAATAAAAAAATACTTGCATTAATTTTTCTCGGCTTATCATTTTCAATAAAACCGGTAGGACTTCTTTTTCTTCCGATTCTCTTTTTCTACGAAAAAAAATTACCGGAAAGGATTAAAGTTGTATTTATTCCAGTAATTGCATTTAGTGTTCAGTTTATTCCATATATTTTTTTTTCAAATCCTTTCGAATCATTTTTTATTTACGCCAAGCATTGGACCTTCAATGGAATTGTATTCAATATTATAGATTCATTTATTCAGAACAATCAAACTGCAAGAATTATCTGCGGAATACTTTTAGTGATTTGCCTGCTTCCATTTATTTTTAATAAAATGGATTTGTTGCATAAATATTATTATTCGGTATTACTACTTTTGATTTTCTCTCCAGTAGTTCATCCATGGTATATTGCTTGGCTAGCTGTGCTGCTTTCTATCCTTCCTAGATGGAGCGGAATTTTCTACGTCGGTTTAAGTTCCTTAACTGTGTTTACAGTTTTGAGTTACCAGCTAAACGGTTTGTGGAAGGAATATCCGATTGTATTGATGTTGGAGTACATTCCGGTCGTTGTAATTTTAATTTATGAATTGAGTAAAGAAAAAATGTTTTTACGTTTGAAGGAAAAAGTGTAGTAAGTTAATGTTCTGTGTTATTGCCTTTCAAATACACTTGTTCCATTACTTATTGAAGTAATATATGTTTTCAAATTGATATTAAATTTTTGTTTATACTTTTTAGAGATTATTTCTTTTGTCTCTTCAACAATATTATTCTCAATCAGATTAATTGTGCATCCGCCGAATCCTCCGCCCATCATCCTAGAACCGTAAATTCCGGGATTTTCAATTGTAAGTTCAACCAAATAATCGAGTTCTTTGCAGCTTACTTCATAATCATCTCTTAAACCTTCATGAGTTTTAAACATCAGTTCACCGAATGATTTCAAATCGTTTTGGTTCAATGATTCACACGCTTTCATCATTCTATCATTTTCTTCAACAACATATTTACAGCGCTGAAATATTTTTGAATCCAATTTATTCTTATAATCGTTCAACATCGCTAAAGTTACATCCCGTAAACTTTTAATATGAGAATGATCTTTTTTTATTAGCTCGACTCCTAAAGTACATTCCTTTCTTCTTTGATTATATTCCGATGAAGCCAGAGAGTGTGAGACGCCCGTATCAAATAAGACAATTGAAATTTCTTTGTATTCAAAAGGGAAATAATCATACTCAAGCGAGCGGCAATCAATACGAAGTACGTTTCCATACTTTCCGAAGATGTTTATATACTGATCCATTATACCGCATTTGACGCCGACGAATTCGTTCTCGGCTTTTTGTGCAAGCTTAACAAGTGTAAGTTTATCAATTCCTAAATTAAAAATATGATTCAATGCAAAAGCCAATCCAGCTTCAATTGCCGCTGAAGATGACATACCCGCACCGATCGGAATATCTCCGCCGAAGACACAATTGAATCCTTTGAGTTTATGTCCAAATTTATTTAGCTGATCAACAACACCCATCAAATAATTAGGCCAATGCTTTTCTGTAAACAGCAGACTGCAAACTGCAAACTCAAAACTTTCATTCATGTCTAAAGCAAACAAACTGCATTTCTCATCATCACGCGGAGAGATTGCAAAATAAATTGCTTTATCAATTGCGGCAGGAAGAACAAATCCTTCGTTGTAGTCTGTATGTTCTCCTATCAGATTTACCCTTCCTGGTGAGCGAACGAGCAGCGGTTTTTCATTAAATAATTCTTGGAATTTTTGTGTTACAAGTTTGGATAACATAATTTCTTAAATTTTAGTTATTACAACTTATTTAATATCTGTTTTGATTACAATTATTTAGTAAAGTATTGTCATTGCAAACCGTCATTCTGAGCCCGTCGAAGAAAGGCGGTGAGGCAATCTTTTAATAGATAATTATTGACTAAAATTTTCTTTTACACTAAGTTGAAGCAGTACCAATTACGCTTCTATAAATGGGGTACTTTGTTTGAGATATTGAAGACAAAGAAAATAGATTCTGCATTTTAATAAATTTAAAAAAATAACTGTTGGTAGATAAATAACAAACGCCATGCTGTCTGTTGGTGGGTTTGTCCGCTTTTTTTTTGCGGATTAATTAATAGTTATACGCTTGGAGTTAGACTATGATAATTAGAAATAATTGGTGGAGTATTTTTAAAAATTTAGTTTCTCAATCAAAGTCATTAAAAATTGTATCACCTTTTATTTCCGAGCAGATTATTGTTCAAATAAAAAAAGACTTTGATTTATCAAATCTCGAAATGATTACACGATATAATCTAAGAGATTTTGCGCAAAATGTTTCAAGTCTTTCTGCTCTTAAATTAGCAGTTTCAAACGGTGCTAAAGTATATGGAGTAAAGAATCTGCACAGTAAAATATATATGTTCGATAACAAAGCTATTATTAGTTCTGCCAATCTTACCTCTGGTGGTTTATATCATAATTATGAATGCGGTATTCTCTTCGATGATAAACTTTTACTAAAACAACTTCAAGATGAATTCAGCAAGTATAAAGCAATCTGTAAAGAGACATTGACAATCCCAGAAATTGAGAATTGGGAAGGCATACTTGCTAAAAATAAAATAACGAATTTGGAAAGCACTTCATTCCCAGATTATGGAAGTGAAGCGGAACGGATTTTGAGTAACAAATCTTATTATGTGAAAATATTTGGGACTTCTGAAAATAGAGTTGCCCCTATATATACTATTCGAAATGAAGTAGATAGAGCATTATGTCATTACGCCTGTTGTTTTTCTGAAAAGAAAAAACCAAGACGTATAGAAGATGGTGATATTATTTTTATGGCTAGGTTAATAAAAGAACCAAATGATTATGCAATATTTGGTAGAGCCGAAGCTATTAAATATAATGAAAAGCGAGATAGAGCAACTAAAAATGAAAAAATGCAAAGGGATTGGAAGAATAATTGGCCAATTTATATGCGTGTCAAAAATTCTAAGTTCATTGATGGAATGATGCAAGATGGAATTCTCCTATATGATTTAATTAAACATTTCGATTATGAGAGTTTCCCTTCTACCTTGGAGAGATTCAACAACGGTGAAAGAGAAATAAATCCTTATCGATCATTAAGTCAAAAGGCTTATGTAAAATTAACTCCAAAATCGGCGGAATGGCTTGAAAAGAGATTTGGTGATAAAATTAGTGAGTTTGGTTTAATACCAGATGACTTCATTAACAAATTACCAAAAAGTGATATCAATATTTAATAAAGCGTATAACAAGTTCTTCTAGCCGCCCGCTTTAAACGTTGCGACAATTGAGTAATTATAAAGTTGTGTTTGCATAGTTAAGTTGCTATTAAAGGTAGGTAGTTCTAAGAAATATTTTTAATAAATAAAAAGTTGCTGGTATTTTTTGGTGTTTCTGTGTTGGGGCGCCGCTTATCAGCAACGCTGTTATATAGCTAAAAGTGGAGTCCTTTATGAAGAGATATTATTTAATAATCATTTATATCTTCTATTCCTCAAAATTTATATTTCCACAAGAAATGAAAATATTTGATGAGGGGTATAAAGATTTCAAATGGGGGTCGTCTATCGATAATATTAAATCTCTTGTTGATAACACATTCCAATTAAAGAAAAGTGGTTGGCCAGAATCTTATTTAATAACAGATACTGATGAAAAGGCGAAATTGGAGTATTTTAAGAGAGAAGACAGAGTAGAGTATACTTATATATTTAATTTTTTTAATGATGCTTTATATGAAATATGTCTTGAGGTTTATACAAGAGAAGAAAAAAATATCCCCTTTGTAAAAGAATTAGAACAATTATTTATTAATGACTTGAAAAATTCTTATGGTAAACCTAAAAAAGATATACTTTATTCATATTGGTTCGGTAAAAAAGTTGATATAGAAGAGCAAGACATTAGCAGAGGAATGAATTTTCTTGGTGAGTATGTAACCACAGAATATGGTTTTAAATTAAAGATTGCAGTTAAAAACAAAAATAAAGAAATAGAAAAATTAATGGATGCTTTTAAAGCCGAAAAAGGAAATAAGGAAAATAGGGATGCTAAAAATAAGGCTAATTCAATAAGAAAAAAATTTTAATAGTATTGAACGGATTAGCAATGGATGATTTACTTGGTCGTCAAGGACCACTCCTTGACGAAAACAATAAATATATTTCAGTCAAGGTATGGACCTTGACGGCCTAAGAGAAAATATTCATATTTATCTATACAGTTTGTTTTCTAGTTTTCCAAAACATGAATCCACCGAACAAAAACATTACAGCTCCCCACCAAATATTAGGATGAGTTTCGCTTAAAACAGTTACTCGTTCCGGTGTGTTAATAATTAGTTATAAGCATTTGTTCTTTTTAAAAATGATTTTGAGCTGGTTAACTAATTAGTTACCTTTGTCATGTGAAAAGAAAAATAATATTCTTCGGTGATTATTTTTTAGACTTCTATTCTAAGCAAGATCTCAAATCAAAAGAAAAGATTGATTTTGTTCTTGACCTAATTAGAAACGTCGAGAGAGTTCCTGTTAAATTTCTAAAGTATTTGGAAGGAACTGATAGTTTATATGAAGTTAGAGTAGTAACACACAAAAGTAATATCCGTATTTTCAGCTTTTTTGATGAAGGTAATCTAGTAATTCTAATCAATGGCTTTATTAAAAAGACTGATAAAACTCCGAAGAATGAACTTGAACTTGGAATAAGATTGAAAGAGGAATATTTTTTAGAAAAGTCAGAAAGGAATAGAAAATGAAAAAGTTAACTACTTTCGAAGAGCATCTAGATAAACAATACGGTAAAAAAGGAAGTGGACGGAGAGATAAATTTGAAGCAGATTCAATATCATTCCGTTTAGGTGAAATGCTCAGGGAAGAAAGAACAAAAGCGAAGTTGACTCAAGAACAGCTTGCTGAAAAAACCGGTACCAAGAAAAGTTATATCTCAAGAATAGAAGCTGGCAAAAGTGATATACAGATATCTACTTTTTATAGAATAATAGAACTTGGTCTTAGGAAAAGATTAACTATTTCTATTACTTAAAATAATTTCTTAAGTCCACACTTATAACAAACCATTCAACGCAGACACGTTACACAGTTTGCTTTCGAGTTTTCCAAAACATGAAGCCGCCGAACAAAAACATTACAGCTCCCCACCAAATATTAGGATGAGTTTCGCTTAAAACAGTTACTCGTTCAGGTGGATTAATAATTTGAAATATTCCGGTTAGAAATATTAATCCGCCCATAAATAATAAAATTAATCCAACAAAAAACCAGATCGGTTTCATAGCCAACTCCTTATCCCTTTCCCTAAGGGAGAGGATATATTTTTAAAAAATTATTTTCCACTCATCTTATAACCCCTTCTCCCTTTGGGAGAAGGTTGGGATGAGGGCTTTACCAGAATAATAAGTTTAAGATAACTAATAAGATCAGAGCAATGATTGCAACAAACTCGGGACGTTTGACAAATGGTAAATGCTGATCATGTCTTTCGTCAGTCAATCCTTTAACAAGTCCAATTAGTTCTTCTTTCGGTTTCCTCTTTGTGAAGAAACTGATAATGATTGTAACTACGAAACAAATCAGCCAAGCCCACCAGGCACGCCAAAAGTTTGCAGCCATATCACTTTGAACGCTGGACATCGTAATTATGCTTTCATGGAACCATTGAAACTTTACAGCCATCCACATAAAAAATGATGAAACCATCCCTGCTATCAAACCCCAGAAAGCACCGTTAGGTGTTATCCACCAAACAAACATTCCTAGAAGCATTGTTGCAAATAGAGGTGCATTAACCCAGGAAAAAATTGCCTGCATGTAATCCATTATACTCGGAAAACTTTTTGCCCAATATGCTGTACCTAGAGATATCAAAACTCCAACTATTGTTGATACTCGTCCCATCCAAAGTAGATGTGCATTAGTAGCATTTTTGTTTAATACAGATTTATAAATATCGTAAGTCCAAACAGTGTTGAATGCGCTGATGTTTCCTGCCTGCCCCGCCATAAATCCTGCAAGCAAAGCAGTTACACCAAGTCCAACTAATCCGGATGGATAATATCTTGCTATCAAAAGAGGAAGTGCGGAATCATAATTAATTTGTCCGCCATCTTTCAAAAGTTGAAATCCGCTTTTAGGATCAATTGATAGAGCAATTGCAATTAAACCTGAAAGAATTACCAAAAAAGGAATTGCCATTTTAAAAAACGATGCGAGTATCGGCGTCATTCGAGCAGCGCGTAAATTTTTTGCCGAGAAAGCTCGTTGAACAACAAGGAAGTCGGTCGTCCAATATCCGAACGATAAAACAAAACCAAGTCCCAGAACAATTCCTCCCCAATGAATGAACATTCCGTTTTGCATCGGGTTGGAAGACGTTGACCAAAGAGTTGTAAATGAAACTTGCGAGCTGTATTCATTTATTCTTGCCATAATTTCTTTTAAGCTTCCGATCTCTAGGATTCCGAGAATAGAAACGAGAAACAATCCAAACCAGATCAAGAAGAATTGAATTATCTCTGTAAAGATTGCCGACATTAATCCGCTTAATCCCACATAACCGGCTACAGTAATTGCAGAAGCCCACATAGCGTAATCCCAATTCCAGCCGAGAAAAGTATGAAGCACAAGAGCCATTGCATAAAGATTAATTCCGGAAACAAGCAAAGTCATAATTGCAAAAGCAATTCCGTTAAGCACTCTTGTCTTTTCATCGAAACGAAGTTTAAGATAACCAGGCACTGATTTGATCTTACTGCTATAATAGAACGGCATCATATAAATTCCGAGAAAGATCATTGCGGGAATTGCACCGATCCAATAAAAATGTGCAACATACATTCCATACTTAAAAGTATTGCCTGTCATTCCTAAGAGTTCAAGAGCTCCAAGATTTGCAGAGAGAAATGCGAGGCCTGCAACCCACGAAGAATTTTTCCGTCCGGCAAGAAAAAAATCTTCTTCACTTTTTGTGAATTTCCTAAGATACCATCCGATGCCGAGAACAAACGCAAAGTAGATTAGGATTATTACCCAATCAATAAATGTTAATCCGATTGCTTGCATAATTATTCCTTATAGCATTGATAGAAATTATTATTCTAATCTTTTAAATTATTGATAACGTTTAACTATAACGGCAGAAGCTTCTCCTCCGCCAATACATAAAGAAGCTAATCCATATTTTGAATTTCTTCTTTTCATTTCATAGAGAAGTGTAGTCATAATTCTGGCACCGCTTGAGCCAATCGGGTGACCCAAAGCGATTGCACCACCATTAACGTTTACATTATCTGTAGTTAATCCCAACAATTTACTAACTGCTAATGATACTACTGCAAATGCCTCGTTTATTTCGAATAAGTCAATGTCGGTCAATTTCATTTTTGCTTTTGCTAAAACTTTATTAATTGCATCTGCCGGAGCTGTTGTAAATTCCATCGGTGCTTTTGCCGCGGAACTTTGTGATATAATTTCCACCATTGGTTTAAGATCTAATTCTTTTGCTTTTTCTTCACTCATAATTAATAAAGCCGCGGCACCGTCGTTTATTTTAGATGCATTGGCTGCAGTAACAACACCGTTCTTATCAAAGGCAGGACGGAGCGTTGGAATCTTTTCAAAATTTACTTTACCCGGTTCCTCATCTTGTGTTACTAAAGTTTCTCCGCTTTTTGTTTTTATGCTTACACCTGCTATTTCATCATTAAAGCGTCCTTCTTTCTGTGCGTTTAATGTGCGTTGATATGACATTACAGCATAATCATCAAGATCTTTTCTTGTAAAATTAAAATCTTTCGCACAAGCTTCAGCACAATTACCCATATGAATATTGTTATAAACATCCGTAAGTCCGTCAACTAAAATTGAATCGTAGATAGATGAATTGCCAAGACGATATCCATTACGTGCATTTTGTAAAAGATATGGTGCATTAGACATACTTTCTTGCCCTCCTGCAATGATAACATCTGCATCACCGCACAAAATCGCCTGATGAGCAAGCATAATTGCTTTTAATCCGCTGCCGCACATTTTATTTATTGTTAAACATTCCGTCTTCTCCGGAAGCCCTGCGAATAGAGCTGCCTGACGTGCCGGTGCTTGACCCAATCCGGCAGCTAAAACATTGCCCATTATAACTTCGTCAATTTTATTCGCATCAATTTTAGATTCTTCAAGAAGAGATTTAATTACAAAACTGCCCAATTGCTGTGCGCTGAAGCTGCTTAACGATCCGTTAAACGATCCTACCGGAGTTCTCTTAGCGTGTGTAATAACTACTTTTTTCATTTCAATACCTTTTTGTTATTGTATAATTTTTAAACGTTTGAAACTATATTTATAAATTTAAGTAAAGTTGATTTTTTATTTCACAATAATTTTTCTCTTTCGAGGATACAATAACTTTAATTCTTTCTACTCTTTTTTGGTTTGAACAATCCGTCTTCTATTGATCCGCTGAAACAAAGATTTATAAGATCATCATCAGCTGTGTTCAAGGAACGAAGAGATTTTGTGCTAACTATTTTTTTGTGTTTGATTGTATAGAGGTAATCTCCTATAAACTCTAAATCATCATCTGTCGTCATCCAATCATATTTATCAAATCTAGAAAGATTAACCGGATTAGAATATGAGCGCAGAGATTTTTCACCTATTGTATTAAAATAAAAATCGAAGTAAGACATTATTAATTCCCTCAAAGAACGATAAACCGGTTCTCTGAATCGCAGAACTGTTGTGTTTGATTTTGCAACTGCACCGAAACAATTATTCCGTTTATAAATTGCAATTACGTGGTCATCATCATTTTCAGCAACAAGATCTACTATAAGCGGTTTATG
>JACRFC010000226.1 GCA_016234355.1 Ignavibacteriales bacterium | reverse complement strand
TGCAACTAACTAAGGCAGTCCCAACAGAAACTTTGTAGTTCTATCGAAGTCGCATAATGTTGGCTTATGTAAACTCGGCACTCGCCCCGTTTAGTCTTATCAGTTATACTGAACCTTTTTTAACCAATCAAAAAAAAATTATCCTTACTGAACATTCTACAATAATACTAAACGGGGCTTTACCTAATCAGTTCATCATCGCTCCACTTCGGCGGCTCATACTTCGACACGCCTTCGTTCCGCTTACATTAGTAAAGACATCAGTTAAACCTTTCATTGTTCATTCTATCATAATATTCTCAGCTTACATCGCTTCATTACGGCGGCTCGTTCCTCGACACGCCTTCATTCAGCTTACATTGGTATTTGAACCGCAGCAGCTTAAGCCGCTCCACATTAGGCATATAAATATTTTATCACCATCTTAACAGTTAAAAGAATTCTTAACTTCTTCACTAATAATAAAAAAATTGCTGCCTAATTGCGGCTTCAAGCTGACAAACTTATAACGAACACGTCACCAAAATTTTCTGTCCCTTTTGTCCTTTCAGTCTTTTTTTCTACTCTCACGCAAACAAAGGAAAACAAATCATAAACATAGAGCGTTGCACACATTTTACTTATCAATTATTTTTTCTTCAAACGGAAAAATAAAATATGAGATTGTACAACATCCTTATCAGCATAGTAATTTTGGTTTTGTTTTCTGCAGTAGTACTCGCACAGAATCCAAATTTCTCATATCCTTACAATTACACAAGGAAAGCTTTTATATCTCGCGTAATTGATGGTGATACGTTTGTATTGTCTGACTCTCAACACGTTAGAATGCTTGGCATTAATACACCGGAACTTTGGATAACTGGTAAACCCTCTGAACCATTCTCTGATTCAGCTTATTATTTTACCAAGTCCTTAATAGAAGGTAAATTCATCAAACTTACGTTTGATGGAAAAGCATTTGATATTATTGGAAGATTACTTGCCTATACCTGGTTAACAGACGTGAATGGAAAAGATTCTCTTTTCATTCAAGCAGAACTCTTGAAGAAATGTTATGCAAGAATCAGTTACTATAACAAGGATAAAATATATTATCACATCTTCTATAATCTCAGAAGAACATCAATGCAAAAGAAACTCGGTATATGGTCCGTAAGGGGAGAATGATAATGCTTAAAAAATATTTCACATATTTTTCTATTCCAACTTTTAACATCGGTATTTTCGCTTACGCTCAAGTACCTTCTTTCGATTTGGTTGAAGAAATCTTCAAGCTGCTTCTGTTAATTGCAACTTTCATTTTTACTGTCGTAAAAATTTATCTTCTCATTCTTAACGAAGTAAAATCCAGAAAGAATAGTCAGATCAATAAAGAAATTGAATAGAGCGTTGTTTACAATTGATGAATATAGTGAACTTCATAAAATTGCTTCATCAGAAGTATTCCAAAAACTACGTTCTTTAAACCTCATAGATGAAACAGAACTTCGCAATCTTAAAATCCGAAATGAGTATAAAGAACTTCGTAATAAATTTGTAGCTTCAACTTGCATCCAAATCTTAAGCGAAAAATATTCTCTTTCTGATTCAACTCTGAATAATATTCTTTTCCGTAAAAGAACCTTGAAATTAAAACTCCCAGTTGTCTTTTCTTGATATTCTTTTTGTATTCAATCAATCAGCTATTCAGCTAATCTTGTAATCTTGGAATTTTGTAATCCTTTGTTTACAAACTAATGTCGGCGAAGCCGTATGACAGCCAAGCGAATGACTATTGATTGACTACAGTCTATCCAGTCTCTAACCAGTCTATAAATAGTCTCACTGTCAAATCTATACAGTGAAAAACATTCCCTTCTTATTTAAGATTGAACCATATTTATTCACTAAAAATAAGAGGTAATCCCGTGGCTATAGTAAAAGGTTCAGTACTCGGAAATTTGAGTGGTAAACTTGGTAATCTTTCTGCACGCATTGTGGAAGGAAGAACAATTCTTGCTGCCAGACCTTCCAGCTTTAACGCAAGTCAAGACCCAGCAGTTGTAGCAATCAGAAATAAATTTGCTGTAACTGGCAACTTCATCAAG
>JACRFC010000032.1 GCA_016234355.1 Ignavibacteriales bacterium | reverse complement strand
CATTTTCAGCAAGAAGTATTTGTGCAAGCTGAATACGCATTTGCCAGCCGCCGGAAAATTCATCTGTCTTCCGTGAGAAATCTTGTTTCTTAAATCCAAGTCCATCAAGAACTTTTTCAGTTTTAGAATCAGCAGAATAAAAATCAATCTCTTCTTGTTTATGATGAATCTCGCCCAGTTCTTCCAATAATTCTTCTCTATCATCATCTAAAAGACCGGGCAAATTTAAGCCGTCAATAATTTCTTTTTCTCTTTCTTCTAAAGATTTGATATTAGGGATAGCAGATTTAACTTCTTCAAAAAGGGTAAACCCCTTAAATGCAATTAGATCCTGAGGAAGGTAACCGATCGTAATCCCTTTTTGTTTTATGATTAGACCGGATTCGGGTTTTTCGATACCATTAAGAAGTTTTAGAAAAGTAGATTTACCTGTTCCGTTGGAACCGACAAGTGCAATCTTATCATGTTTTGCAATCTTGAGGTTTACATTCTCAAAAAGATTTTCACCTGTGAATTGAATGGAAAGATTTTTTATATCAATCATTTTTATCCAGCATCAAGACTCAAGAAGAAACTTGGAGAATTTATTTCCTAATAACTGCCACTTTAGAAGTCATTACATTATTAGCTTCTTCATCATAAGCAACAATTATATAAATACCGGTAGGGACAGTATTTCCATTTAAATCTTTCCCATCCCAAAATGCGATCTTGCCGCCGGGTGTTTTAATTTCTCTAATTAAATTACCACTGATACTTAAAATTTTAATACTGCTGTTTCTGATCAATCCGTCAATTGTTAAAGATGTAACATTATTATCGCCTGGAATAAACGGATTTGGATAAACCAGCAGTTGATTAAAACTTTGCAACGGTTGTATAGATGATGTTTGTAATGCTGCTAAACCATTGTCGGTTCCAATATACACGATCCCGTTCTTCGCATCAAATGCAATGCTCTTAATGTCATCATTAGGTAAAGGACTGTTTTTAGAATTATATTGATTCATAACTTGAATGCCATCTGAAGATAAAACAAAAACACCTTGCTTAGTACCAAACCATTTATTGTCTAACGGATCAACCGCAATACAAGTAACTGTCTGGTTTCTAAGAGCTAATCCTAAATTGCTCGTAACTTTTGGTTTCGAAGGATCGGTAATAACATTCACTCCAACATTTGTCCCGATCCATAAATAACCTTTACGATCTACAGCAAGAGATGATATGAGATTACTAAGAAGTCCGTCTATATATCCTTGTGTATCATCGCTAAGATTTGTAAAAGTTTTGTTCTCATTAAAATAGTAAAGTCCCACATTGCCCTTGTTTATCACAAACCATTTAGTGTCATTTTGATCAACAACCATTTTTTCTGTAGCATCAGAACCAATGTATGGATTAGAAAATGAATATCTGTACCACTGTTTTTGTTTTGTATAAACACTCAGCGGATTTCTTGTTGCGGCTGAATTTACAAGAACCCACATATTTCCTTTTGAATCGGTTTTAATATCAGATACGGAAACAAAGTTTGTATCCTGTACAAAACCGGAAATAGAGCTATTATTTTTTGAATAAAACTCAAAATTATTATTTTTAAATACTGTAACGCCCGTTCCCCAATTTGATAAATAAACAGCTGTATCAGGACCAGCATAGACATTATAGTAAGCATTAGTTGGTATTTGAGGATAATGAGCTTTATCAAAAACAGACCATTGACTTCCGTCAAATTTAAAAAAGCCCGAACCTCCGTTATCTTTACCGGTTGCAACCCACAAATTTCCTGTAGGATCCACAGACAGATTTACAAAAGAATTTGTTTGCGGTCCATTCGGATAACGAATTTTTGATTTATTGTCCTTGAAATGAATCAACCCGCTGTTAGTTGAAATAAAAATTCCTTGGCTTGCGGAACCGGTTATTGAGTTAAATGATACGTTATTATTCTGATAAATAATTGAATACTGACCGTTAGAGAATTGTATCAATTGATTGTTGGAGATGAGATAAAGAACATTTCCGATAACTATCATATCATTAATTGTTGACCCTTGAAGAGTGTATGGTTGCCATGTTCTATTTACAAAACGATAAATTCCATTAGATGTTCCTAATAAAATCTGACCGTTGAATTCTATTATTTTATTTACAGATTGGACTGACGAGCCCACACTAATTTGATATGTATCCCATGATTCCGGAGCGGATAAATTTTGTGTACCTACTTTTTGAACCGCTACTCCATTTTCTGTGCAAGCATAAATAAGATTCGATTTATAAGAGCTTAGTATTTTTGATTCTGCCGGAAAGTTGCCGAGTTTTAAAAAAGAATCATATATCGAAAGCGTTTTAGCATTTATCAATAATAGTCCGAAATCAAGAGAAACAAAAACTGTGTCGCCCTTAATAAATAAATCATTGATCTGTTTTTGGTACTTATCGGAATTAAATATGTCAATTATTCTTTTTATAGAATTATCACTCGGATCAAAGACATTTATATATCCCTCTTGCGATCCAAACCAAATTTTATTTTCATTATCAATAGCTACAGAAGTTAAGGCTTGGCTGTTGAGGCCATCCGCTTTAGTCATTATAGAGTATGAACTATCCGAAGTATTGAACTTAAAAGCGCCTCCACTTGTAGCTGCCCATATATTAGTAGATGAAAATACGGCAGCCGATACATTCTTCATGTCAGAATAAATTTTCCATGTACCGATTGCCTGTGCACTTATTGAATAAGTAAATAAAATAATAATCAAGCAAACTTTGATAGCCCGCATGAATTCCTCTTATGATTTAGGTTAATGATGTAAAAGACGCAAAACAAATTTAGTATTTTCAGAATGAACTAAGAGTAAAAATTTTCCTTGGATAGCTCCAATTTTTAGGGAGGAAAGTTATTTTAATTTCATTTGCAATATATCGAAAATATATATTCTAATTCAAGAATCGAGTCAACAAAATTTTGGAGATTAATTTATGTCCAAGTTCAGAAAAATGAATTCCATCGCCAAAAAGGTATAAAGATTTAGAATCATTCGTATAAGGTTTGAAATCCTCAGAGATATCAAAAATTTTAATACCTGTAGATTCCAACTTCTTTTGAAACAATTTTTGCGGTCGGAACAATTCTTTCTTGTTAAAATTCCTAATTTGATATTCATATGGAAGGATAATAACGCTAATATCAACATTTTTTGAGCGGGCAATAGATGCACATTCCTTAATATTCACGATTGATTTATTATATAATGGATTTGAAGATTCATAGAATTGATAATCGTACAAAAAATAATCTTTTTGTCTATCCGAAAATACTTCTTTAAGTAATTGCCATGTTTTAAGATTAGCGCTTAAAAACTTAATAACATTTCCAAAAATACCTTTTTCGCGATAGTCGGGTGAATTAGATGTTGGGTAAAAATCATAAATATCATTTAAGCACCAGAAAATAAATATTTTTTGTACACCAATTGAGTTGCCATCTTTTTGAATTAGTTTCTTCACAATATTTAAGTAATCTAAGCTTGAGTAGCCAATCATGGCTGAATTGAGAATCTCTACACTATCTGCTTCCGAATTTATTATTCCCGGGAAAGTGGAATCATTATCAACACCTATTCCCATAGTAATCGAATCGCCAAGAAAGAGCCATTTCTTTTTCTTATTAATTGATTGTAATGAATTATTGTATTTCCAAAAACCATTGGGGTTAACTTCTTTTTTTACACCGTAACTTGTACCAATCGAATTTGGAACTAGTCCCGCGGAATAATAATAAACACTATCTTTAAATAAGGCTGAACTTGAACCTGATAAGTGAATTTGCGGATACAATAAACGTACAGTAATCTCTAAAAGTAAAAAAAATAAGAAAATGATAAGGACATTAATGATAGTGAGCTTTAATAATTTTTTATTATTCACATTGTTGAGTTAATTTATGCACTATTTTTACGAAGCATTTTTCTCATTGCTTCAAGTTGATTGGTTCCGATAAAAAACTTTCCGAGGTTTTCATCATCAGCTTTTTTGCCGCCATGAAAATCTGAACCGCCGGATTCAAGAATACAATATTGATTTACAATTCCGCGATAGAATTGTACCTGGTTTTCACTATGACTTGGATGAATACATTCTATTCCATCCACACCGGCTTTAATTAAACTTAACAAAAGATTTTCTTTCATATAACCCGGATGAGCTATAAATGAAAGTCCGCCGGCGTCGTTAATAAGTTTTAATGCGCTTTGCGGTGAAACGTGAATCTTTCGCTCATACGCAGGTCCGTAATCTCCGATATATTTGTCAAACGCCTGCTGGTAATTCTGAATTATTCCAAGATCTACCAAAGTATATGCAATGTGGGGTCTTCCGACAGCGGAATTTTTTGCACGGTCAAAAACATCATCAATAGTAATAGATAAACCCAGATTCCTTAATTTCTGAACGATTCTTTTCGCGCGGTGGATCCGTTCATCTCGGAAAAAACTGAGATACTTTTGTAATTCTTCATGATCAATATCAATAAAGTATGCAAGAAGATGGATCTCCTTATCATCAAGGTCTGTACTTATTTCTAATCCTGTTACAACATCAATTCCTAATTCCCTTGCATAAGCTGTAGCTTCTTTAATCCCGTTAACACTATCGTGATCGGTTATACTAATAATATCCAAACCCCGTTCATATGCTTTTTGAACAAGTTCAAAGGGTGAGAGAGCACCATCGGAAAGATTTGTATGAGTATGAAGATCAATCTTAGCGGGCATATTAGATAAACTTTTCCTTAAATTTTTCGTAATCAAGAATGGATAGTTTTGAGCCGTCTAATTCTATCAATCCTTTTTTAGCAAATGTATGTAATGTTCTTGATATTGTCTCCCGCGATGTACCTGCCATATTTGCTAAATCCTGCTGAAGGGGAAGTTTTTCAATCTCAACTTTTCCATGTTTTATTTTACCGACGTCATCAGCCAATTGTAAAATTACAGTCGCTACTTTCCCTTCTGCATCTTTAAGTGAAAGAGCTTTTATTTTTGCATCTGCAGAACGGAGGCGTTTTGTTAGTTCTTGTAGTAATGAAATTGAAATCTCGGGGAATTCACGGATCAGATTTAAAAAATCATTCCGTTGGATCAAAAATAATTCAGAATCTTCTATAGCTGTAACAGTTGCGGAACGGGTTAATCCGTCTAGAATAGCCATCTCGCCAAAGAAGTCACTTTCGGAAAGGATAGTCAAAATTACTTCGCGTCCGTCATTGCTTGAGCGGGCAACTTTTACTTTTCCTTTTACAATTACGAAAAGTGCCGTACCTGCTTCTTCTTCCATAAGAACTACATCATTCTTTTTATATATCTTTTTAGTTCCAATCTTCTCGATCATTGTCAGCGTTTCTGTCGGGAGATCTGAAAAAATTGGTACATATGATAAAAATTCAGATGAAGACATTTAACACCTCGGTTGCTGATTGGTTCGATCTTTTATAGATAAATTTTTGCACTTACACACACAAGATAATTTTTTCGGATCAAATCAACAATCATTAATGAAAAGATAATTTCTAATACCGGTCAAATTGAATCTTCTTTTTTGAATGTATATATTTGAGCCCGATATTCATTCAAATATGATGGAAGGAGAAAGAAAATGGCAGTTAAAGTAGGTATTAACGGATTCGGTAGGATTGGAAGACAAGTCATCAACGTGTTGGCTGATAAAGGTCATTTGGGAAAGGAAGTTGATGTAGTAGCTGTTGTTGATGTCAGCACGGATGCAAAATATTTCGCATATCAATTAAAATATGATTCCGTTCATGGAAAATTTAGAGGTACAGTAGGAAGTGAAAAAAGTTCACCATCGGTAGAAGCAGATGATGTATTAGTGGTTAACGGTAATAAGATCAAATGTGTTATGGCACAAAAAGATCCTTCTCAATTACCGTGGAAGGAACTTGGTGTAGAATTGGTAATTGAATCAACCGGATTATTTACCGATTCAGAAAAAGCAAAAGGACATATTACAGCAGGTGCAAAAAAAGTTCTAATATCGGCTCCCGGAAAAGGTGATGTAAAAACTTTAGTCATGGGTGTTAATGACAGCGAATACGATCCTGCAAAACATACTATTGTTTCTAATGCATCATGTACAACAAACTGTTTAGCCCCGGTTGTTTATGTTTTATTAAAAGAAGGAATCGGAATCGAAAGCGGTTTGATGACAACCATTCACTCATACACGGCAACGCAAAAAACAGTTGACGGACCATCTAAAAAAGATTGGAGAGGCGGCCGTGCAGCAGCGATCAATATAATTCCATCTTCTACCGGTGCAGCTAAAGCAGTTGGTGAAGTCTTACCTCAAACTAAAGGGAAATTAACCGGAATGTCTTTCCGTATTCCGACGGCAAATGTTTCTGTCGTTGATCTTACTTTCCGTAGCGAGAGAGAAACTTCAATCGAAGAAATTAATTCATTATTGAAAAAAGCTTCCGAAAGTTATCTAAAAGGTATTTTAGGATTTTGCAATGAAGAAGTTGTTTCATCAGATTTTATTCATGATGAAAGATCTTCCATCTACGATTCGCTTGCAACTATGCAGAACAATTTGAAAGGTGAAAAAAGATTTTTCAAAATTGTTACATGGTATGATAACGAATGGGGTTATTCAAACCGTGTTGTTGATCTTTTGTTAAAGATGATTAAGTAATTAGACAAAATATTCTTAGCCAGGGAGCTGCCTCAAAAGTAATTTTCACCGATGAAAAGTTGCGATTTTTAAAACGAAATTAAATCCAGCTCATTCAATTTTGGCACTTTTGATACGCCTCCTTTTTTAGTTATTGATTTTGCATCGGAGAATAAAAATGAAAAAATTAAGTATTGACAAAGTTAATTTGAAAGGTAAACGCGTTCTTGTACGTGTTGATTTTAATGTTCCACTTGATGAGAATCTTCAAATCACAGATGATATTAGAATTACATCCGCACTACCTACAATTAAAAAAATAATTTCTGATGGCGGACGATGTATTTTGATGAGCCATCTCGGAAGACCTAAAGGTGGTCCGAATCCAAAATACAGTTTGAAACCTGTTGCAGTACATCTTGGTCAATTACTAGATAAAGATGTAAAGTTTGCACCCGATTGTATAGGTGAACAAGTCAAAGCAATTGTCAACTCATTAACTAATGGTGATGTTCTTCTCCTTGAAAATTTACGTTTTCATGCAGAAGAAGAAAAGAACGATTCTGCATTTTCTAAACAATTGGCTGAGCTTGGCGATGTTTATATTAATGATGCTTTCGGAAGCGCACACAGAGCACATTCATCAACAGAAGGAGTAACAAAGTTTATCAAAGTATGTGCTGCTGGATATTTGATGCAGAAGGAACTGGATTATCTTGGTGAAGCAATTTCTAATCCGGTTCGTCCATTTACAGCAATTCTTGGCGGCTCAAAAATTTCCGGTAAGATTGATGTGATCGAAAATCTATTACCAAAAGTTGATAATCTTCTTATCGGCGGGGGAATGGCATACACTTTTTACAAAGTGATGGGATACGAAATCGGAACATCTTTACTTGAAGCTGAAAAAATAGAGCTCGCGAAAGAAATGATAGTAAAATTCAAAACATCTAATGCGAAAGTTATTTTACCGAAAGATAATATAGTTGCGTCTGAGTTTAAGAATGAATCACCATCATCTATTGTTGATGCAGAAAAAATTCCAGCTGATAAAATGGGTTTGGATATCGGTCCCAAAACAATTGAAGAATTCAAGGATGTAATTCTGAAAAGTAAAACCATAATTTGGAACGGACCGATGGGAGTATTCGAGTTTGATAATTTTGCTAAAGGAACAGATACGATTGCCGCAGCTTTAGCAGAAGCAACCACTAAAGGAGCTGTAACAGTTATCGGCGGAGGCGATTCTGCCGCTGCTATAAAAAAAGCTGGATTGGATGATAAGGTTTCCCATGTCTCAACAGGCGGCGGTGCATCTTTAGAATTCTTAGAAGGAAAAGTTTTACCCGGAGTTGAAGCTTTGAACGATGATGTGTGAAAAAGATCAAGAGCATGATGATAAAAGTTTTTCTTGCTCTTGTTCCTGCTCATGATCTTGATCTTTAAAAACAACATCATTTCATTTCAAAAATAAAACGATTAACTTCACAATACATAGATTGGAAATATAAATGGGATTAGATTCAAGAGATTATTACAGACCATCGGGATTGGGCGGATTTAGTTTCTTTCCGCCGGTGCTTAAGAAATTATTATTTGCAAACGGAATTGTTTTTTTTATTCAGCTAATTTCGCAAATGATAGTGTATGGCTATACTTCAGATGGTTACACGTTGAGCTATGAATACTTTCTAACAAAATATTTTGCACTAAATCCTATTCTTACTATTGGCGATCACAACAATTTTTATATTTGGCAATTGCTGACTTATCAATTTATGCATGCAAACCTTTCTCATATTTTCTTTAATATGCTCATGCTATGGATGTTCGGAATGGAAATAGAAAACATAATGGGTTCTAAAAAATTCTTAATCTTTTATCTTGCTTGCGGATTCGGTGCCGGATTACTTCAGCTTTTCTTATCGCCGTTATTCGAAGGCGGAATGGGACCAACTATTGGAGCTTCCGGTGCAGTATTCGGAGTAATGATAGCATTCGCAATGTACTTTCCGGATCGTTATGTTTTCCTCTATTTTTTAATTCCGGTAAAGGCAAAATATTTAATTGCATTTCTTGTTGTGATCGAATTTATGTCGGTTGGAAATCAAAGTTTTGTTGCCCATCTTGCTCATATTGGCGGTGCAATCACAGCTTTCTTTTTTATACTTTATGATAGAAGAAAGCGTATAAGTGCACGAAACATATTTGGATCATTGAAAAAATCTAATAATGGATTTTCAAGTTCATCTTTACGTAATGTTTTTAAGTCACGACCTAAAGATGTTGAAGATGCTAAATTTTACGACATCAATGAATCTAAAAAAGATGATGCGATTGATTATCAAGAAGAAGTTGATAGAATTCTAGATAAAATCAGCCAACACGGATATCAAAAATTAAGCGAAAGTGAAAAGAAAACTTTATTTGAAGCCAGTAAGAAGAAATAATATCATAATAATATTTCTTTCGTTAATTGTAATTTATTCTGGATGCAGTAAAGAAAAAATACCGGAAGAAACGTTAATCAAAGTTTATGTTGAAAACGTAATTGTCGAAGAAACTTACGCAGCCAACACCGATTCACTTCGTACCCATAAACAAATAGTATTCTCCAAATACAAAATACTCGAAAAGGATTTTCAGAATGAACTTGAAAGATATGCCGATGATAAAACTAAATGGGAAAGTTTTTTTAAGAAAGCAAACGATTATCTGAATGATCTGAAAAAAAGTAATGCTATCAACTGACTCTCTTTTTAGCTGTAGCAATTCTAAGCTTAGCAAAACTAATTGTATTATTTAATGATTCACGCAATCCTTTCAAATCTGTTAAACCGGAATTTATCTTTTCATAAATTAATTTTAATTCGTCCTTATCAAATAGTGAATCAATCTCTAAATCTGGGATTGCCTCGATCAAAGTTTCAATCTGAGTAGAAACAATTGCTTCAGGTAGTTTTGTTAACGAAGCAATGTCTTGCAGAGAATATTTTTTCTGAACGAGTTCTAATACTTGGTTAATATTATCAGGCAGATTTTTGTTCTTAAGTTTTTTACTTAAATCTTCCGAGCTTCTAAATTCTTTTAAGGTGTTTAAGAAATCTTCACCAATCTTATTGAACATCCTACTATTAAATCCGTTGATGTTTAACAACTCTGAATGGGAAGATGGCTTTAATTTAGTGATTGTTCTCATTACTTCATCGGGGCAAATTAAATTCGGTTTTTGATTAAACTTTTCGGCAGCTTCTTTCCTTATCTGGCGTAATAAATTAAAAAGTCTAAGATCATTTTCGTATTCTCTGTTAGAAGTAACCGGTTGGTTCAATTCTTCCAGCACCGAAAATTGTTCTAATCCTTTCTCAGATAACGTAAGCACATTGTTTAGGGTAGTAATAAGGTACGCTCGTTCTAAGTTACCGAGTGATTTATCAATCTCCTCTTTTTTGAAGTGAACACCTGATCCAAATGTTGAAAACTTTTTAAGTGAGCTAAGATCAGTTTTCCCGGTAACTATCTCTATAACATTTTTCTTTTTAATAGGAAGTTTTGCTTCATGAATTGTCTGCAATAATATTTCTTCCAGGTATTCTAATGTTATACTTCCGGCTTCAACGTAACCCCGGCATCGGTCACATTTATTACATTTATAATTTTCATTTTGCTGCCCAAAATATTCCAATAGATATTTGAAACGGCAGCTATCTGTATTGGCATAATCTATTAGCCGTTCTAATTTCATTTTCGAATGCTGAGCAATATTTTCTACACGATTCATATCAAGAGAAATTTCATTTGCTAAAGCTCTGTTTTGAAGTAAAGAAACGGCTGGAAACAGCATTGGTTTTTCGTATGCAAGAATACCGATAGATGATAATCTTTCAAGCTGAATAATTATTTCATGATTAGATAACTCTAATACGCCGCAAAGCATTTGTATATTAATCTTAATTTTAGAATTGAAAATCGTACTGCCGTATTCACGAGCCAAAAATAGAATTAAATCTTTTGCCTCATTATCGGTGAAATTTTTTAGAAATGAATTCAAACGTGCCGGTTCAAGAAGAAATTGAACAAAATGTTTATTCTCAAGATCGGATCTGAATTTGAGATAACCGGATTCCTCCAAAACACGCAGCGATGAATCAATCAAGCCGCGGTTCATTCCCTTATTTTCAAGAAGAGAAAAGAAATTTGCATCGAGTGGAATATCTTTTTGCGGCATAGAACACAATGCAACATTGCCGCAATTGTATAGTGTATCATAAACATTTTCAATTTGAGAGCGGGATGGATTTCCGCTTGAAATAAAATATTGTTGAATTAGTTTGTCTTTCTCATCGTACAAAAGAAAAATATCGGATTCTTTTCCATCTCGTCCGGCTCTGCCTATTTCTTGATAATAATTTTCAATTGTACCCGGAAGATTATAGTGTATAATAGTTCGAACATCGCTTTTATCAATTCCCATCCCGAAGGCATTTGTTGATACGATTGTATTTATCCGCCCGGATAAAAAATCATCCTGTATCATTCTCCGTAATTCAGAAGTTAATCCCGCGTGATAATAAACCGAATCAATTTTATTCAGTCTTAGAAAATCGGCAACTTCTTCTGTAGATTTTCTTGT
>JACRFC010000225.1 GCA_016234355.1 Ignavibacteriales bacterium | reverse complement strand
ACAACTATGTAATTTATAACGTAACTTATTCCGCCTCGCTTTCAAAAAAGAAAAAGTAATGAAACGGTTTTTACTAATTCTCATATCGCTAATCTGCATTTCTATAAATCTAACTGCACAAACAGAAGATAATAGAATTCAAGTCGTAGGCGATAGTCTTTTAGGAAAAATAATTAATGGTGAAAGCATTCGTGAAGTGCATGGCAATGTTATAATGTCGCAAGGCGCTGTTAAGATCACTTGCGATAAAGCAATTCAATATCTTGCACGTAATGAAGCAGAATTGATCGGCAGAGTAGTTGTTGTTCAAGACAGTATCATAATTAAAACCGCACGCGGTTATTATTTTGGTGATTCTAAGATTGCATTTTCTAAAGTTGGAATATTTTTAACAGACGGTCATGTTAATCTGAATTCTAAAAACGGTTATTACTATTTCGATGAGAAGCGGTCTTATTTCTATGAAGATGTAAAATTACATGATTCGCTTTCCAATATTTCAACTAATAAGCTTACCTACTATGATGATGAAGATAAAGCTGTTGCAGTCGGGAATGTACAAGTTAGCGATACTTCATCTACAATTTTTGCCGATAGTCTGATTCATTATCGAAACACGAAGATCACATTCGCATTTAATAATATTAGAATTTATAATCCATCAAACCGGTTAGCAATTTTTGGCAACAAACTTGAAGATGATGGTGAGAAAAATTATTCTAAGATAACTGATAAACCATTCTTAGTCCGCATTGATACTCTTTCAAACGGAGCTCTTGATACCTTAATTATTTCCGCTAAGATGATGGAATCTTTTGACGACAGTTTGAAAAAACTGATTGCAACAGACTCGGTGAAAATCGTACGTAAGAATTTTGCTTCTGTTAACGGACAGACAATATTTTATCAGAAGAATGATCAGATACAAACTTTCAAACGTGAAATTGACATAACTTCACCGGTGATTTGGAACGAGGAAGCTCAACTTGTAGGCGACTCTATAAATATTTTTTTGAAGGAGAATCGTTTAGACCGTATGGATATTAATGCTAATGCATCAATAATTACTTCAAATAAAGATTCCGTCTATCGTTTCGATCAGCTCTCAGGTAAAAAAATAAAAATGTTTTTTGATGATAAAGGTCTTAGCAGAACAGAAGTTTATGGAAATGTTCTAAGTATTTATTATATGTATGAAGACGGTGAACCAAACGGATTACTCAAGTCCAGTTCCGAACAAGCCAAGATATTTTTCAAAGATAAAACAGTTGCGGATGTTAGATTGTACGGAAAACCGGTGAGCGAGTATCATCCGGAAAATTTAATTATAGGTAAAGAAAAAGATTTCACAATTCCCACTTTTAGAATATATTCGGATAAACCCACAAAAGAAAATCTTCTCTTTAAGAGAAAAGATATTCTTACCTATTTAATGAAGGACGTGCAATATTATGCAGGAAAACTTAGTACTAAGAAGTGAAAATCTTAAAAAGGTTTACAAAAAAAGAGCAGTTGTAAATCATGTATCTGTAGGAGTTGAGCAAGGAGAAGTAGTTGGATTGCTTGGACCGAACGGTGCCGGAAAAACTACAACCTTTTACATGATCGTTGGAATGATAAAACCTAATGAAGGAAAAGTATTTCTTGATAATAAAGAAATAACCGAAGAACCGATGTACAAACGTGCAAAAATGGGAATTGGTTATCTGCCGCAAGAAGCTTCCGTTTTTAGAAAATTAAGTGTTGAAGATAATATTATGGCGGTCCTTCAGATGATGCCGCTAACACAAGAAGAAAGAAAAGAAAGACAGGAAAAACTTTTAGAAGAATTAGGGATTAATAATGTCCGGAAAAATTTAGGATTTCAACTGAGCGGCGGCGAAAGAAGAAGATGCGAAATAGCCCGCGCTCTGGCAACAAATCCAAAATTCATTCTTCTTGATGAACCTTTTGCCGGTATTGATCCGATAGCTGTTGAAGATATTATGAATATAGTAGCTAATCTTAAACATAAAGGAATTGGAATTTTAATTACTGATCACAATGTACACGAAACACTCAGCATTGTTGATCGTGCATATATTTTAATTAACGGAGAAATGTTTAAGGAAGGAACCGCAACTGATCTTGCTGAAGATACAGATGTAAGAAAATTGTATCTGGGAGAGAAGTTTAAGCTCGATCGTTATTCTTAAATAAAAGCAAAAAGGAAGTATGAGATTATTGAAATAATGATAAAGTAGATAAGGATCATTACAATCATCTTCGTTCTTTTAATTATTTTTCTTTTTTTATGATATGTTTTTGTTGCTTCGGCATCCCGTTCGTAATCGCCTTTTTCTACCGACCATTGATGGTAGTTGTTATTTCCTTTTTTCATCTGCATTATTTTTTCCCTGTTCTAAATTTACCGTACAATAATTTTTTAATAATGCTCATAATTTCAAAACATTAACAGCAGCATTAGTAATTCAAACTATGCCGATTAAGATATTATTTGTTAAACTCTCTAATAATTTTTTGAATCTCATCCTCGCTAATCCCGCTTCCAAATAGAGCATTATGTTTTTCGCTAACAGATTTTCTACTAACATTTCCTAAAGGATTAGTTGAAGGATTTCCTGCTCGAGCTCGCAATCGTTCTTCAATCTGCTTTGTAAAATTTCCTTCTTGATAAGAACTTTTAATATTCATATCGGAAGGGAGATCAAAAGAAGTTACGCAATTACCCGGATTAACAGGACGGGTTTCAAAAGCGAGGGTTTTCACATTCATTAAATGTTTAGCTGTTACGTTCTCTGAAATTATAGAACCGCCCCAAGTACCGGGACCTAATGTCATTGAAGGCATTAATCCCGTTGTATATCCTACTGCCCCAACTGATGCAGGTGTATTAACTACAATTCTAAATGCCGGTTTCTCAAGAGCAAATTTCATAATAATTTCTTTATCGTTGGAATGAATCGCCATTGTATGACCGATTCCTCCGAACTCTAATAATTCTATTGAACGATGACAACCTTCTAACCAACCATCAACTGTATAAAATGCCAGCATTGGAGAAAGTTTTTCTATTGATAACGGTTCATCTTTTCCAACATGTTCACATTCAGCAATAAGAACGGTTGTATTCTCAGGAACACCGAATCCTGCATAATTAGCGATCCAAGGAGCGGGCTTGCCAACAATATCCGCATTTAGTTTTGCGCCGCGTGCAACTTTGTTTTCTAATTTTTTCTTTTCTTCGGCATTTACAAAATAACAACCGATTCTTTTTGCTTCATCTATTACTTTTTCTCTTAAAGATCTATCAACGATCATAGCTTGTTCGGAAGAACATAGCGTACCATTATCAAAAGTAGTTCCATAAACAATATCTGCAACAGCCTTTTGATAGTTTGCAGTTCGTTCAATGAATGCAGGAACATTTCCGCTGCCAACACCATAAGCTGGTGTGCCGGAACTATAAGCGGCATGAACCATTGGCATTCCACCGGTAGCAAGAATAACCGCTATGTTTTTGTCTTTCATTAAGGCATCGGTACCTTGAAGAGTTGGAATGCTTAGACACTGAATCAATCCTACCGGAGCGCCTGCTTTTTCGGCGGCTTCCGAAACAACACGTAATGCTTCGGTCGTACATTTTAAAGCTTTTGGGTGAGGAGAGACAACAATTCCGTTTCTGCATTT
>JACRFC010000223.1 GCA_016234355.1 Ignavibacteriales bacterium | reverse complement strand
TCTTCGGGCAGTATCGCCGTTACATTTTTCTTCAACACCTAAAATTCTGAAATCAATATTTGCTTTCTGCATTAACCGAGCAATTGATTTAGTAACCTTCTGATATCTGGCATCGAAAGAACCTGCACATCCAACCCAAAACAAATATTCTGTATTAGCATCTTCAGCCATTGTTTTGATATTCATTCCCTCAGTCCAATTAGCTCTATCCTGTGAATTGAAAGCCCACGGAGTGAAATTAGTCTCTATGTTTTTGAAAACAACATTAAGTTCAGGAGGAAAGTTTGATTCACCAAGAACTAAATTCCTTCTCATATCAACAATAGAATCAACATGTTCAATCGTGACCGGACATTCATAAACACAAGCCATACAAGTAGTACATGCCCAAAGTTCTTCATCAGATATATAATTGTGTACCAAAGTTTTTTGCATTAATTCGTTTTCTTCGCCAACTTTTTTTATAAGTAACGGAGCTTTTTCTTCGGTACGATGACGAATGCTAACAATAATTTCCCGCGGTGATAATTTTTTCCCTGTAGCGGCGGCAGGACATGATGCTGTACATCTTCCGCATTCGGTACATGCAAATCCATCCAGCACTTGCTTCCATGAAAGGTGCTCGAAATCAGCAGCACCATATTGAACCACATTTTCATCTTCTAAATTTAATTTTTTAAGCGTGTTTTTATTCATGCCAATCTTAGAGAAATAAACATTCGGTATAGAAGTATATACATGAAAATGTTTTGAGTATGGTAAAAAATTCATGAAGCCGAAGATTATTATAATGTGAGCCCACCAGAACACTTCATACAATACTTTTGCGGATTCATTCCCGCCGTTAAAAAATAATCCGGCTAATTGTGATGAGATCGGTCTTACCTCATAATCAGCAAGTATAAAATTTGAATTAACTATATGTGTAATGTTCTGGCCGAACATTGACACAATAACACCAAGAATAAGAAATAATATAATTGCCGCATCAAGTTTATGTCCTTTAACATCAAGCCGCGGTACCCTTTGAATAAACCTTCTGAAAAGCGCCCACAGCACAGAAATAATTACAAGCAATCCAAAAATATCTTGCACAACTGTTATTGCAGAAAAAACTGGTCCCAGAAAATGAAGTGAGAATGCCGTGTAGAAACCTTGAATGATTGTTTCAATGACGGCAAATAGAAAAAGCATGAACCCCCAAAAGATCAAAAAGTGAATTGTTCCTGCAATGGGATCTTGTAATAATTTTGATTGTCCGAATGCGATCCTTAAAACATTTTTTATTCTTTCGCCTGGATTATTGAAACGGTTTTCCGGCCGACCAAGTTTAATGTAAGAAAGAATTCTTTTCAGGTTATAGAAAAGAAATCCAAATGCTAAAAGAAATATTATAGAAAAAATTATCTGTTTCATTCGGTCGTATGCAACGCTTAAGGAAGCTTAGGGTACTTTATTGAAACAGCTTTATAGATGCTAAATGCCGCTGCAATTTTTATAATATCCCAAACAGAAAAGATAATTGCCCCGCTGAATAAAGCTTCATAGAAATCTCCGCCCATAAATACAGAAAGATACGATGCCCCAGCAAGAAGAATTAAAAGCCCTCCGGCTATGAATGATAATAAGATTAAAAAAGAATTCGTCTTCCCTTCTAAAATATATCCCACTAAAAAAGCTGCGAACGGAAATGAAAGAAGATATCCTCCGGTTGGTCCAAATAATTTTGCAAATCCAAATGTGAATCCTGCAAAGACCGGCAATCCTAATACACCAACAGCTAAATATAAAATTTGACTATATGCACTTTTACGCGAACCAAGAAACGCACCGGAAAGTAAAACCAGCATTGTCTGAAGTGTAAATGGGACAGGTTGAGTAGGAACTGCTACTTGCGCAGATAATGCTGTTAGAACTGAAAATGTTATTATCCAAAATAATTCCGAGCTTCTTACATTAACGAGCGTTGTTAACAGCAAGTTATTTTTTACTTTTTCTTTCGAAGTCATAAATTCCTCTAATTAAGATGATTTACAAAAAAATTAGTTGTTTTATCTAGAAGCTTTTCAAACTTCTCTGATGAACCCTTAAAAGGATGAACAATATCAAATGTGTGACCGGTACTAAATAGTTTATAAAATTCTGTTCTTGATTTATCAGACCATTTATAAAGTTGCTCTGCTTCAGAGATTGGAACAGCAAGATCCTGTTCGCCATGAGCAATAAGTAATGGTCTATTTAGATTTTTTAATGCGTTTTCAATATTTAAAGTACTATTTGAATTATTTTCAATATCATCAAGTAACCCGACATCTAATCTCATCATTTGATTTGTACGTGTATTCAAAATTTCAAAAAAACCTTTTTTCCGCCATTCTTGATTTTGCCGTTTAGAATAACGATCTATTTTCGATATAGCAGCCCAAGTAACAATTGCATCAACATCATTTCGTTTTGAAGCAGCTAAGAGAGCAATTGCCCCTCCACGGCTGTGACCAATCAATCCTAATGGAGTATTTCCTTTTACTTCAAAAAAATCATTCCTGAATGCAGAAATGATTTCATTTAACTCTCTAACCTCACGAGAGAATGTGTTATTTGCAAATTTTTCGAGTTCAGTAAATTCCGTTTCGTTTTCACCTACTCCATTATGCGAAAAATTAAAAGTAATTACTAAAAACCCTTTATTTGCAAAATATTCACCCAGGTAAGGACCAAAACCCCAATCCTTAAATCCTTTGAATCCGTGAACAAAGACGAGAGTTTTACCGAAGAAAAGACTTCTATTTAAATAAGTTGTTATTCTAAGTTTTTCTCCGTCTGAAGCAGAATAAGTGTAGTCTTTATTCATACAGTGTTAAATATGAGGTTTTGAGGCGGTAAAGTCAAGAATTCCTTACATTGATTGAGGCAATCGAAAATAAATGTATTGAACAACTTTTTTGTTATTTTTTTTGATTTGTGAGTTTAGTTCGATGTAATAGATTTTCTTTTACCTCTTATTTCCCTACTTTTCACCCGGACACAAAATAAAATAATAGAACGCACTTCCCAATTTTTATTTATACACTACAAACCTGAGATTATCTTCTCAAATTCTTCTTTTGAAATTCCCAGCGTTCTTAGACATGTATGAATATGCAGCATTGGAACATCTTTGTAATTATTATCAACAACGATTGGTCGTAGAAGCGAGCCGTCAGTTTTATCCCAAATCTCATGGCTCGATTGTATTCTTACTTTTATACAGCCAATGCGTTTTAAAAACTTTTTAAATTTCTTAAGCGGGATTGATTTAATTCCCATAGAGTATCAAATTGGAATTGCGATTTGCTCTTTAAATGAGTGCTCGGGCTTGGATTTAAATTTTCTATTCAACGCTGAAAAGGATTTTAGTGGAGGTTTGTAATCTGGTTTTGGATGCAATTTTAAAGTCCATCCTAGATTAAGCAATATTTTTTCAAATGTCCCTTTTTGGCAAGTTTCATCTAAAAAAATTTCGAGGTTCTTCTCAAACGCACGTTCAGCTTTCTCAATCGAATCAGCGTAAGCGGACAAATCCAATGATGGACAATACGCAACATAATAATTGTCTTCCTTTACAATTATCACATCAACATTAACATTGTATTTGTTATTATTTTTTAAGATGGATCGCTTAAGCATGTTAGTTTGTATTTTTTTCTTGGTCAAAGATATTTCTATTTGTCAACTTTGTCAATTCAAGCGAGAGAAAGAATCAATTTTCTTTTTGCGTTCATTTCCCTATTTTTAATTTAGATACAAAAATAATTATTAAAGAAACTATAAAAGTAAAGAGCCAAGTGGAATTTCGATGGGCAAAATTTTAGTCATACCCTCGATTGATATACAAGACGGCAAAACAGTTCGCGTCGTACAAGGTATTCCGGATCTAGGATGCATCGAATACGCAAATGACCCGGTTGATATGGCAATGATCTGGCGTGCAGAGAATGCAAAATGTATTCATGTAGTTGATTTTAATGCGGCACATGAACATTCACATACAAATTTTGAAATTATCAGAAAGATTTGCGAATCAGTTGTAATTCCAATCGAACTTGGCGGCGGAATTAGAACCTACGAAGATGCTAAAAATGCTTTTGAGTTGGGTGTTGCCCGGGTAGTTATAGGATCAATGGCATTCGAAAATCCAAGAGAATTCATAAAAATATTAGATGAATTTACTCCTAATAAAGTTGT
>JACRFC010000224.1 GCA_016234355.1 Ignavibacteriales bacterium | reverse complement strand
TGTTACGCACTTTGTGATTTCTTAGTGTCTTTGTGACTTGGTGGCAAAAGAAAAAGTAAGAAATTGAGCCACAAAGGCACTAAGTCACCAAGTTTCACTAAGGAAAATTCATGAAATTCAACTCATGCGTAACATCAGTTATTAATTATGAGTTTTGAATTTATGCAACAGACTCTTAAGACCTCTGCTTCTTCAAAAACTTACTTTCCGATTCCCTTTCTCATTTCAATCAACTATCTTTGAAATAAACACAATAAACGTTTTACAAGATGAGTTCACTAGTTTTAAATTAGGATGATATCGGTAAGGAGAGCAAGAAAGAATGAAAAAGCAATCTATCAAAGCTAAAATATTCGATCAAAAATTCGACAAGGGTGAAGATATTTCAAAATATCTTGACATATCAAAAGCTAATAGACCTGGATTAAGAAACGAGAAAATTAATATTTCTTTCCCTTCATGGATGATGAAATCAGTTGATAAAGAAGCAAAGAAACTTGGCGTTACAAGAGAATTTGTTATCAAACAATGGATATCTGATAAAATAAAACAAGTTGCTGTATGATATTCATGTGTACCTCCTAACATCCCCTTTAATAATCATACATTACAACAGACAGTTCTCAATTAAATCTTCATTAAAAATCAATTCCATTTAATTCATTAACTACCTATCTTTGAATCAAAAATTATAATACTCCATGTACAACGCAAAAGATTTAGTTCAACAAGCTATCAACGCAAAGTCGAGAGCATTACCAACGTATTCTAATTTCCATGTAGGAGCTGCATTGCTTGCTAAAAGCGGAAAAGTATATCTCGGCGCTAACATTGAAAATTCATCTTACGGATTAACAATCTGCGCAGAAAGAACCGCCGCATTTAGTGCAATCATAGAAGGTGAACGGGAGTTTGAGGCAATTGCAATTGCCGGTGATTCCGACGACTATATTTCTCCTTGTGGCGCATGCCGACAAGTACTTGTTGAAATGTGCGGAAAAGGTCTTCAAGTTTTTATGGTTAACGGTAAAGGGGAATTCAAACAAAACACAATTGATGAACTGATTCCATACTCATTTGGCAAGGAATTTTTGAAACCATGACAGAATTCATACCCCACTCATCTCCCAAAAACACGGGCTGGATTGAAGTAATAGCCGGCTGCATGTTCAGTGGAAAAACAGAAGAATTAATTAGAAGATTAAGACGAGCAAAAATAGCACGGCTCAATATAAAAATTTTCAAACCAAAAATTGATAACAGATATTCAAACAATGATATAGTATCTCATAGCGAACAATCTCTTCCTTCAATATTAGTAGATAGCCCTCAAGAAATTTTAATTTTTTCTGAAGATGCTCAAGTGGTTGGTATAGATGAAGCTCAGTTTTTTAGCAATGATCTTGTTGAGGTCTGTAACACTTTAGCAAATCAAGGTAAACGCGTTATTGTTGCCGGACTTGATCAAGATTTTCGCGGAGTTCCTTTTGAACCAATGCCGCAATTACTTGCAGTTGCAGAATACATTACCAAAACTTTAGCAATTTGTGTCGTGTGCGGTAATCCGGCTGATAAAACACAGCGTAAAATAGTTTCAACAGAAAGAGTTCTCGTTGGTGCTTCCGATAGTTATGAAGCACGATGCAGAAAATGTCATTACATTCCCGAATAAAGCTGAGGATCTAAATGGAATTTTTTATTTCTCTTCTAAGAGGTATTGGCGGAATAATACTAATACTTGGAATAGCTTTTCTTTTTTCAAACAATAAAAAAAGAATCAATTGGAAACTTGTTGCCACCGGAATTGCAATTCAAGTTCTCTTCGCAATTTTTATTATTCATAGTGAAACACTTCGCAGCTGGTTCTTCCCGCTTGGCTGGCCTAAAGATGCGATCAATTGGTTAGGTACCGCAATCGTAAGTTTACTCGGCTTCACTATGAAGGGAGCTGAATTTGTTTTTGGAAAATTAGCAATCAACAGCGGTCCGGATAGTTTAGGTTTCTATTTTGCTTTTCAAGTATTACCAACAATAATTTTTGTATCTGCACTTACTTCACTGCTATACTACCTTGGGATTCTTCAGCTTGTTGTTAAGGGAATGGCATGGGTAATGGCAAAATTAATGGGAACAAGCGGTGCAGAATCCTTATCCAACACAGCAAATATTTTTGTCGGGCAAACTGAAGCTCCACTTTTGATAAGACCATATATTGAAAAAATGACAAACTCCGAAATCCTTACAATTATGGTTGGAGGAATGGCTACAATAGCCGGCGGTGTAATGGCAAGTTACATTCAAATGCTGGGGCAGTCTTTTGCCGAGATTTATAAAATTTCAATCCAGGATGCACAGGTTAAGTTTGCTATTCAATTACTTGCAGCAAGTTGTATGGCAGCACCGGCTTCGCTTGTAATTGCTAAAATAATTTATCCTGAAACTGAAGAACCGGTTACGCGCGGTACTGTAAAACTTAAAGTAGAAAAGAATGCATCAAATGTTATTGAAGCTGCTGCCACCGGTGCAGGAGATGGATTACATTTAGCTTTGAACGTTGCCGGAATGCTGCTTGCCTTCATCGCGTTGATCGCAATGGTTAATTATATTTTTACTAGTCTTGGTGATGTTATTGGAATAAATAATTATTTAAGAGCACAATTCGGGCAGCCGCTTTCTATGCAATTAATTTTTGGAATAATATTAAGATATCTTGCAGTTGGAATAGGCGTTCCATGGAATGATGCTTTTCATTTTGGAAGTTTAATCGGAACTAAAGTTGTTTTAAATGAATTTGTGGCTTACTTAGATTTAACTACAATAATTAAATCCGGCGGTATGAGTGCAAAAGGAATGATGATGGCAACTTATGCTTTATGCGGATTTGCAAATTTTTCTTCAATCGCAATTCAGATCGGCGGAATTAGCCCGCTGGCACCTTCAAGGAAAAAAGATATTGCAGCATTAGGATTAAAAGCAGTTTTAGGCGGAACGCTTGCTACATTAATGACTGCAACACTTGCGGGTATTCTTGTTTAATGATAAACATGAATGCTAAATACCGCGAAACATTTGAAGTTGTTGCTAAACAAATTCCATTCGAACCGGAAATATGTATTGTTCTAGGAAGCGGACTCGGAGATTTTGCCGACAAAGTTGAAACTGTTAAATCAATATCTGCTGCTTCCCTTCCTAATTATCCTAAATCAACTGTTCAAGGTCATCAAGGTTATCTTCATTTTTCAAATTACTGCGGTAAGAAATTATTAATTGTTCAAGGCAGAATACACTTTTATGAAGGATACACTTTATCGCAATGTGTATTGCCCGTTCATGTTGCTTCGAAATTAAATTGTACAAAAATAATTTTAACAAACGCAGCAGGAGGGGTTAACCCAAATTATAAACCCGGCGATCTTATGCTTGCGACTTCGTTTAACGGAGTTAACATAAAAACCGAATTGACCGGATTAATCGGTCTAACTAATCTTGAACAGAAAAATTCATTTTTAGATTTCCCCTCTTCCGAAATGAATAATAAAATTATAAGTGCGGCTCTTGAAGAAAAAATATCTTTGCGTCAAGGTGTTTATTGGTTAACAAAGGGACCAAGCTATGAAACTCCGGCTGAGATAAAGATGATTCAAAAATTTGGAGGAGATGCAGTTGGTATGTCAACGGTTCACGAAGCGTATTATTCTGCTTCACTTGGATTAAATGTTGCATCGGTTTCTTGTATTACAAATTTTGCGGCGGGTTTATCACCTAATAAACTAACACATCAAGAAGTTATGGAAACTGCGGAGATGGTTAAAAAAGATTTTGAACGGCTGATCAAAAAAACTATAGAGTTGTTGTAAGTATTGAAGCAGCAGTTACAATTGCAGTTTCGCTTCGTAAACGATTATCAGTCAATTTCACTCTACACTCTGCATTCATCACTCTGCACTCGTCTTCAGTAAGTCCTCCTTCCGGACCGAAAAAGAAAAAGTGATTAGTGATTAGTGATTGGTTATTAGCTGCAAGAAATTGTTGAAATGTTTGTGAAGCGTTTTGGTCGAAAAGAATTCTTGTACCATTTAACTTTATAATCGTATTTACATTTCTTTCGTAAGATACTTTCGGTAACCATGCTCGAAGTGATTGTTTCATTGCCGAGAGTAAAACCTTCTGCCAGCGTTCTATCTTTTCTCCTTTTGCAACTGTTCTGGTCGAATCAAACACAATAAAATTTGTAATCCCTAACTCAACACATTTTTCAAGAGCAAATTCAAAGCGGTCGGTATTTCTTAATCTCGGAATACAGAAAGTTATGCTGCAGAATTTGTTTTCGTAATGTTTAGATGATAATATTTTACAATTTATTTTCTTTTGATCAACTGCTTGGATGATTGATTTATAGATTGAACCATGCCCATCAGTTATATGAATAACATCACCTTTAATGTGACGCATTACGTGAGTGATATGATATGCCTCTTCTCCATCAATCAGAATAGCATCATCAATAATTGAATGTGAAGTACAGTACAGTTCTACATCAGAAAGAAAATCATTCATTTAACTTGTTAACCTTAAATAACTTAGTAATTACTCTGCAACAAATATGCAACATTAAGAGTAAATTGATCTATAGTTAAACTGTAATTAATTATGACAAGGTTATTTTTTAGCCGTTTTTTCCATGACAGTTTTTATATTTCTTCCCGCTCCCACAGTTGCACGGTTCATTTCTTTCAGGTACTTCATCAGTCATAAAGGGAATCTTTAATGTAGGATTTTTTCTGTAATCAATCTCGTGAAGAGACGGTATTCTAAAAGTCATACAGGTTTTTTGCTGATGGTTTGTAATAGAAAAATCACCCAGGCAAATAACATCCATCCCGATCAGACAGCCAATCCCGGGAATTACTTTTCCTAAATTAGCCTTAATAATTCTTATTGTTAAGTTGCTTGAAAAATGTAGATTAATATCAAACGTAACAGTTCTTTTATTTGATTCACTAGCTGTATTGACCGTTGCAATACCTGTGGGTTTTAGCTTGAGTGCATCAACTACCTCTTGTGTAATTACCGTCCCGCTAGCGCCTGTATCCCATATCCCACGTGTACTAAATTTATTGCCAGGTGAATTAATATCAGAAATTTCAAGGGGTGTAGATAAAACAAAGACTAGTCCATTACCCTTTAACGTAAAAGAATGTACAGGGATCCCCGGCATTTTGATTAGGTTGAAAAACTAACGTTTGAATGAAATGTAAATGTATAACTCTCATCACCTGGACTGCAAAGTTGGATTAGAAAAGTACCAAGTTCATGAGTCTTCACGGTTTCAGAATATGCTTCTTCGTGACTATCATAAGAACCAATAACAGAACAGTTTTTGACAACAATAAATTTACCATCATATTTTTTAACTAGTTCTTTCTGATGCTCGAGATAATAATTGAACTCTTTTTCTAGGTTCTTGTCCATGGCTCTAATTACTTTTTATTCGTTTTTAAAATCAGAATTGCCACTATTCTGTGGCTTTTTTGTTCATGAATTCCCTTTGTTATATGCGATTATAGTTATTCATGAACACTTTGTCAACATTATTTCACATACATATTATCGAATATCGGCAAGAATTGTTTAACCATTCACTTCTTCGGAAATCTGTTTTTAATTTCTGTAATCTTATCCATCCAATATAGTTGTTAAGCATTTTTTACTTATTGAAGAAGTGGTCTTCTAGTTCTATGACACTTCTCATTTAGAAAGAAAATCCTGTCCCAATTACAAATTCTCCTATTCCGTTTTCATTGACTGCGTATTCAAATCTAATTGCGTTATAAGGTAAGAACAAAAATGTAATTCCGAAACCGTAACCATAATAAAAATTTTTAATTGCTAATTTATCATTTCTATCAAATGCATCGCCGGTATCAAAAAAACTTGTTAGATAAATTCCAATTCGCGCTGATGTTAGTTTCTCTGGCAAAAATGGAATCTTAATATGAAAATTCCACTCCTTAACTAAAGGATGACTTAATTCAAGCGAAGTTAAAATAAAACTTTTACCTTCACGAATGTCTTGCAGATGTCCTCGTACATTATCAAAATAACCTAGATAAGAGTAATCATAGAACGGTACAACACTGCCGAAAACAGTTCGATACTTTACACGCCACTTAGCAGCAAAATCATCAATTAGTTTTCTATACTCTCTAAAATCAATGCTGAATTGATTATAGCTGATATCATCTATCGAAAATCCATAGTGATAGAACGATGCAAACGTATACAGACCATTTACTGAAAATTGTTTTAGATCCCGTGAATCGTATATGTAACTTAAACCTGCGAAAGGAACTCTATCTATATTTCTTCCTGAAGCTGTTATTCCCGGTTGAGTATAAGGAGTTTCGATATAATTAAATCCAATCGTCAAGAAACCAATATTAAATTGATTAAATCTTTTACTTATCGAAATGCTTTGGAGATACATTTTGTTTGTGAAGTCTTCTCCAATAATTGATTTTGCGTTCTCGCTTTTGTTTGTACTGTTCACATAAGCAAAAGCAAATGATAAACCAATTCCTCCTTCATAACTCAAAGCCGGATTTTCATAATTAAACGAGTAAAAAGGATCATACCCGAATCCAATTGCTGCACGTAAGGATTCGTTTCTTCCCCGGAAATTTCTGTAAGATAGATTTATACCATAAGTTGATTTCTTAAAATCACCATCTTGTAACCTAAACAACGGAAGCGGATATAAATACCAACTCTCGGTTAACTGTATTACAAGTATATTTTTATCCGTTGCTTTTTCTATTTTGAATTCAACTTGATTGAAAAGACGAAGACTAAAAACTCTCTCGCGGTTAAAACGTAATGTTTTACCTGAAACACTATCGCCGATTTGAAATGTTAATTCACGCAGGATAATAAAATCTTTTGTCTTCTCATTCCCCACTATTCTGATCGAATCAACTCTTATCGTTTCATTATTTCTGATCAAAAGTGAATCGGGTTCAACGGCAAATAAAATAATATTACCGAAAAGAATGATAAAAATAGTTTTAACAAAAATATTTTTGGTTTGAAGGAATAAATTCATCCGGATGGACTTAATTTTTATGGAATGATTTGCATAAACTGTAATAAATAGCAATACATTTATTTTGAACAGTGTAAATACCTTTATCAATAACCGGTTTAACTGCTTCATCATTTCTGATTCCCTGCTGAAGCCATAGTGTCTTAGGTTTTTTATTAAGTACTCCAGGAATAATATCCGGAATATCTTCCGATTTTCTAAAAACATCCACAATATCAACTTCGAATGGAATATCGGAGAGATTAGGATAGACATCAATCTTTCCGTTCTTTTTTATTGTAGGATTAACACCAACAACTTTGTAACCTTTATCAACAAGAAATTCTGCTATCTGTCTGCTCGTTCTATCCGGATTATCCGATAAACCAACAACAGCAATAGTTTTCGCTTCTGAAAGAATTTTGCAAATCTCTTTTAGTTCTTGTTCATCGTTCATTTTATTGTTTCCTCAATGTATTCATTAATCGGGACACAACTGCATACTAAATTTCTATCTCCGTAAGCATTGTTTACTCTTCCGACACTTGGCCAGAACTTATTTAATCTAACTTGAGCATTCGGGAATGCAGCAATCTCACGTGAATAGGAATGTTCCCACACATCGTTTACTACATCTTCTAAAGTATGCGGAGAATTCTTTAACGGATTATCTTCTTTATCGGAAATTCCTTTCTCAACATCTTCTATTTCTTTTCTTATAGCTATCATTACATCGCAAAACCGGTCGAGTTCATACAACGATTCGCTTTCTGTTGGTTCAATCATAAGTGTGCCCGGTACAGGAAAAGAAACAGTTGGTGCGTGGAATCCGTAGTCCATTAATCTTTTTGCGATATCGTCAACTTCAACACTTGCCGATGTTTTGAATTGACGGCAATCCAAAATCATTTCATGTGCAACAAATCCATTACTGCCTGTATAGAGCACCGGATAATATTTACCCAACTTAGCTTGAATATAATTTGCATTAAGAATTGCGGCTTTAGTTGCATGAGTTAATCCTTCCGCACCCATCATTTTTATATATGCATAAGAAATAATAAGTACGCTTGCACTTCCCCACAGAGCTGCAGCAACTGCAGTTATAGATTTCTCTCCGCCAACTTTTACTAACGGATGTCCCGGAAGGAATGGTGATAAATGTTTTGCAACTGCGATTGGTCCCATCCCCGGTCCGCCGCCGCCATGAGGAATTGAAAATGTTTTATGAAGATTTAGATGGCAAACATCAGCGCCGATAAATCCCGGACTTGTTAAACCAAGTTGTGCATTCAAGTTTGCGCCGTCCATGTAAACTTGTCCGCCGTTTTGATGAATGATTTTACAAGCTTCAATTATTGCTTCTTCAAACACTCCGTGAGTAGATGGATATGTAACCATCAATGCAGAAAGATTTTCTTTGAATTGTTCTGCTTTCGTTTTCAAATCGGCTGCGTCAATATTTCCGTGATCGTCGCATTTAACAACAACAACTTTACTTCCTGCCATAACTGCACTGGCAGGATTTGTTCCGTGTGCAGAAGATGGAATCAGAACAACATTGCGGTGATTGTCTCCGCGCGATTTATGATAAGCGCGGATTACCATTAATCCCGCATACTCGCCCGCCGCACCGGAATTCGGCTGAAGAGAAACGGAATTGAATCCGGTCATCTTCGCTAAATCATTTTCTAATTCTTTGAAGATCTGTAAATATCCTTCCGCTTGATCAAGCGGTGCAAACGGATGTAGTTCTGCAAATTCCGGCCAGCTGATTCCGAACATTTCTGTTGATGCATTCAACTTCATTGTACATGAACCGAGAGGGATCATCGAAGTTGTTAGTGAAAGATCTTTCTTCTCCAATCCTTTTATGTATCGAAGCATTTCCGTTTCAGAATAGTATGAATTGAAAACCGGATGAGTTAAAAAACTTGAATTACGATTTAGTGATTTTGGATTTACGATTTGTTGAACAGCATTATTTACTCTCCCATTAATATTTCTGTTAAGAGCAGTTGAGAATATTTTTACGATCTGATTTACATCATTTATTGTCGTCTGTTCTGAAAGAGAAATGCCGATCTCCTTTTCAGAAATGTATCTGAAATTAATTTCATTCTTTAACGCTTCTGATTTTACTTTTTCCACTTCATCAGATGAACTTAATTCAATTTTTAAAGTATCGAAATAATTTTTATTCGTTTGATTGATCCCAATACTTTTTAGAGACTGTTCTAAGAGTGAAGTCAATCTATGAATGCGGTCGGCAATAGCTTTTATTCCTTTCGGTCCATGATAAACCGCATACATTCCCGCCATAATTGCAAGAAGAACTTGTGAAGTACAAATATTGCTTGTTGCATGTTCTCGTTTGATGTGCTGTTCGCGAGTCTGAAGAGCCATGCGCAGCGCGCGTCTTCCTTTAGAATCAACTGAGACTCCGATTATTCTACCGGGAATTTGTCTTTTGAATTCATCTCTTGTTGCAAAGTAAGCGGCGTGCGGACCGCCATATCCAATCGGCACACCGAAACGCTGTGTTGAACCTAACACAACATCAGCACCGAATTCTCCCGGTGGAGTTAATAGTGCAAGTGATAAAAGATCTGCCGCTACTGCCTTAAGAATGGATTTTGCTTCTGCTTGTTTGAATAAATCCGAGTAATCATAAACTTCACCATCTGCAGACGGATATTGAACAAGTATTCCATAAATATCATCGGTGAGTTCTAATTTTTTATGATTACCAATTCTCAATTTAATTCCTAATGGTTCACAACGGGTTTTAAGAACATCTATTGTTTGAGGAAATACTTCTTCCGATACCCAGAATACGTTTGCATTCTTCTTAGCAGTTTTGCGGAGTGAATAGAACATTGTCATTGCTTCGGCGGCGGCTGTGGTTTCATCTAGCAATGAAGCGTTTGCAATCGGCATTGCAGTCAGATCAATAATCATAGTTTGGAAATTTAACAGCGCTTCAAGCCGGCCTTGAGAAATTTCTGCCTGGTACGGAGTGTACTGTGTGTACCAACCCGGGTTTTCTAAAATATTTCTTTTTACAACTCCGGGAGTGATGGTTGGGTAATATCCGAGTCCTATGTAATTCTTAAAGACTTTGTTCTTGCCTGCAATTTGTTTTAAGTGATTCATAAATTCAAATTCGGATTGAGGCGGATCGAGTTGTAATTTTTCTTTTAATCTTATTGATGACGGAACGGTTTTATCAATTAACTCATCAAGAGATGAAACACCAATTGCAGATAACATCTTAGAAATTTCTTCTTCATTTGGACCAACGTGGCGGTCAACGAACTTATCATAAAACCCAAAATTATTCATAAATAATTCTCTTATTAATTTGATTAGTAAAAGTAAAATTTTTGTTTTCAAATATAAGTAAAAGATGAAAATCGGAAGGACGAAAATTTAAGTGCGTTTGGTATTAACGATTTATTTGGAATTAAACTTTCTTTTTCAATTTATGCTGAGCAATCTGAAGATTGCGGCTAAAAAATATTTATAATTGTAAAGACCGCATCGAAGAAAGTTTACACGACTTATACGGTTGGTCGTTGTGGAGGCGCGTGCTATACTTTTGACACAACCCTTTTCTTTTTCCTCATCTTTCGTTGTTCCTCTCTTAATGCTTTGGTGCGTTCTTCCCAAAATTTCAATTCTTCTTCTAAACTTAAACCGGCTATTTTTTTTTGCAATCTTGTGGCACCTTTTCTTTTCATTTCTACACAATCAAATTCTTTACTCATAATTTATCACCTCCAATGGTGAATATATTGCTATTTGTTGATATCCTTCTATTATATTCAATGAATTATAAAGAGCTATTTTTTCATAATGGACAATATGTTTGAAATTCCAACTCACTATTATTGGACAATTGTTTACTGTTGCAAGCGCAACGTGCAGAGCATCATTTGAACTTTTCTTTGATACAATATTTGCTTTTAGATACGATTCTCTAAGTCTTAATGCTTCCTCGGTAACTTCAATTATAGTTGCATTAGGTTTTAATTCATCTAAAAATTCCTTAACGTGTTTCGGTGCTGCTAAAATTTCTTCTTGAACTAACGCTGAAATAACTAAATGAAATTTATTTTCCTTAACTTGTTCAAAAAACTTAAGACTTGCTCTCTGAAACTCAGAATCATATTTACCACCAATAATTGATGTATCAATATAAACGCGAATAACTTTCATATGTATTTCCTCTTTTTACTACTTTAAATTAAGGAAAACAGGATAGAATTAATCCAAAAAAGTATAACGACCGCAACTAAACCGCCACCCAGAATTTATCCGCCGTTTTTCTGGCGGACAGCAATGACGGTTTTATCAATTAACTCATCAAGAGATGAAACACCAATTGCAGATAACATCTTAGAAATTTCTTCTTCATTTGGACCAACGTGGCGGTCAACGAACTTATCATAAAACTCAAAATTATTCATAAATGATTCTCTTATTAATTTGATTGGTAAAAACTGAAATTTTTGTTTTCAAATATAAGTAAAAGATGAAAATCGGAAGGTGGAAAAGTTGATAAATAATTTGGTTATGCTTTAAGCAATGGCAATAAATAATTATACTTTTTTTTATTTGAACTCAAGATTAATTCCATCATATTGATCCAATAATTTTGGTAAAGTAATGATTGTTATATCCAAAATTTTACAAATAGCTGGTAATTTCTTAAACAATTTGTTGTCGTTACTTGAATCAGTTTCTTCGGAAACAATAACAACATCATCATTTTTATTTTGCAAGCAGTACAATAATAATTTAGGATCAGCTGAATTCATGTAAACATTTTTCCTATTCTCAAATTCAACACCCTTAATTTTATTTTTTACAGAATCATTAATGAACTCATTTTCAAGTTTATTAAAGAATATTTCGTTCGGCAAAAGATCAGTTGTATTTATTTGGTTTTTTCTATTAGTGATATAAGGAAGTGTCTTAACAATTATTTCTTTTGATACATACTTGCACTCATTATATACCTTGTCTAGAATTAATATCTCTTTTGACTCAATTTTAGATTCAATGAAATTATAAAGGATTCTGCTTTTGTCGAATGGTAAATAGTAGCGAACCAAGGATAACAATGAGCTTGTATCGATTACTACTTTCATTGAATATACTCATTAAATTTTTCGGGTTTTATATTTAAGCGCTTACAGACTTCATATTCATTTAATATCCCTTCATAAAATGCTGTTTGAATTGTTGAAATTAATAAAGGAGATTTTATTGCTTGAGGTGCAGCACCTTTACGTTTAATACCTAATTCTTTTTCATGTTCTTTCAACCTTTCTTCTTCTTTTTGTTTTTCCTTAAATCTTTCGTCAAAATCGTTCTTAACTTTATCATAATCTGATTGGGATATTTTGTTTTGGTATAATAGTCTTGTAAAAAGTGCGATTTGGCTTAAATGAGTTTCTTTTGATATTTTTTCAATAAGATCTAACTTATAATCATTTTGCGGTTCTGCTTTTTCTATATCCTCAATTTCTTTTATATACTTTCCGATTAAGAAATAATAGGAAAAATCATTACACCATCTTTCAATTCTTGACAAATCCTTCTTGGCCATATTTTGATATTCAAGTTTTTCAATTTCTTCTTCATTAAGTATAAAATGTGCTAACTCATGTATTAATGTGAATATTTCTCTTCTGAAGGATAATTGCTGTCTCTTTAAAACAATTACATTCGGACCTAGAAAGAAACCATCAATGTTAGATTTTTCTTTTTGATTCCAATACTCTACAAACTCAAAGACTAAGATATTGTGTTCAGCACATCTTGAAATAAGCGATTTTAAAAAGTCTTTTAAATTATTGGTAAATGAAGGATATAAAAGTTTTCGAATTTCTTCAGCAACAGTTTGAGGGTTGTCTGTTATTCTATAAACGGGAAAAAGTCTATTTAATTCAAGGTCAGCTAGTTTAGCAATTGCAGAAAGCGATATCTTGAATTCTTCAAAATGATTTACAATTTTTTTTGCACCAATATTCAATTCTGAATTAAAGCTTTGTTTTCTAAAAAAGATACTGGCTTCTTTTGATTCTTCAGGTGCTTTTGGATCTAAATAATAATGTAGTCCCTTATTGAAAAATTTATCAATTCTTTTTAAATGGCTAAGTTTAATTTCGTTTGAAAATACTTCTTCTTTAGTTATTGGCTTTTTTAGACCTTCATTTATGTTGGAGAGTAACTCTTCAAATGAAACGTTATAAAGTCGTAGTAAATAAGATAATCTAGATATGTTTTGTATTATATTCAAAATATGCTCTATTAATATATTCTACAGATTAAGATATGCACTTTGTTCTTATTTTTCACTTGTAAATAGTAAATAATTCATTGGCGTATTAACACAACATTAATTCTTGCGAAGTACAATTCGAGTGTGTGTTTGGAAGAAAAGAAGTTACTGTTTGGTTTCCCATTACGGAAATCCCTTATTCTATTTACAACCCTGCCTGCGGCAGGCAAGTTATAAAAAACGAAAAATATTCAAAAGGAAATTTTTACAGCGGTCAGCTTTCGGCGTTCAGCTACAAGCTCTTAGCTAAAAGCAGCTAATGGCTAAATGCTAATAGCTTTATTCATTCTTCTGCTTTAAGTTTTTGCATAGCATTCATTGAAGCTTCCTGCTCGGCTCTTTTTTTATTATTTCCGCTGCCGGTTCCTAATAATTCATTGCCTAAAAAGACATCAATCGTAAATTCTTTTTTGTGAGGAGGCCCTTCTTCGGATCGTATAATATAACGCGGAGTATGAAGTTTTTTGGAATGAGCATATTCCAACAATTGTCCTTTGTAGTTAGTGTCAATCAAAAAATTTTGATTTACTTCATACGGTTTTATTATCCGTTCAATCACAAATTCTTTTGCCTTACTTAAACCTTGATCTAAGTAGATTGCACCTATCAAAGCTTCAAGCCCGTCTGAGAAGATTGTCTGCATTCCTTCAATCGAATCCCGCAAGTATTTTTCATTGTAAAGAATGATCTTATCCAAACCAATTTCTTGTGCCGCAGTATATAAGTGTTCACGGTTAACAAGAGCCGCACGCGATTTTGTAAGAAATCCTTCTTCTTCGTTCTTGTAATTTTCAAAGAGATGATTAGCAACGATCATACTTAAAACTGAATCGCCTAAAAATTCCAAACGTTCGTTTGATTTAGAAAGCTCGGGATATAACTCAAGATAAGAACTGTGTGTGAGAGCTTTAATGAAATAGGATTTATTACGGGGTGTAAAACCGAGTATTTTTTTTAGGATTGTATAGTTCTTCTGAAATCTAGTTCTTAGTTCCGGATCAATAAAATATTTTCTTCTTTGAAAAAAGAAAAACCTATCTAACAGTTTTCCAAGCAAAAATTATCCTACAAACTTTTTAAAGAGTAAAGATGCATTATGTCCGCCGAATCCAAATGTATTGCTGATAGCATAATTGATTTCTCTCTTTGCAGCAACTCTTGGAGTATAGTTTAAGTCCAATTCCGGTTCTGCTTCAATATGATTAATAGTCGGGGGAATTATACTATGTTCAATAGCAAGCAGAGTTGCAATAGCTTCAACTGCACCGGCTGCACCTAATAAATGTCCTGTCATAGATTTAGTGGAACTGATAGCAAGTTTTTTAGCATGATCACCAAAAACGGTTTTAATCGCGATAGTTTCATTTAGATCGTTTAGTTCTGTTGATGTACCATGCGCATTTATATAATCAACTACTATAGGTTCAACACCGGCATCTCTTAAACATTCTCTCATAGAACGTACGGCACCTTCTCCACCCGGAGGAGGCGCAGTTACATGGTAAGCATCTCCAGTAAGACCGATACCGATAACTTCTCCGTAGATTTTTGCACCGCGTTTAAGTGCGTGTTCAAGTTCCTCTAATACAATAGTACCAGAACCTTCGCCCATAACAAATCCATTTCTGTCTTTATCAAACGGACGTGATGCCTCCATCATACGATCATTCCAAATTGAAAGTGCACGAGCAGCATTAAACCCGGCAATTGCCATTGGAGTTATTGCCGCTTCAGCTCCGCCGGTTACTATAATTTCTGCCGAACCGCGTTGAATCAAAATAAATGCATCTGCAATTGCGTGCGAGGAAGTTGCACATGCCGAAGTTGTTGCATAGTTAGGTCCTTTCAAACCATATTTTATTGAAATTTGTCCGGCTGCAATATCGGCAATCATTTTAGGAACAAAGAAAGGACTAACTCTTTTAGCTCCTCCGTTCATGTAAGCGGTATGTTCTTCTTCCCAGGTTGTCATTCCTCCTATACCACTTCCGTAAATTACACCTGCTCTTTCCAAATTAATTTTAGAGAGATCTAATTTTGAATCTTCCATAGCCATTGCTGCAGTAGCAAGAGAGTAATGCGTAAACGGGTCCATCCTTCTTAATTCTTTTTTTTCCACATATTTAAGCGGATCAAAATTTTTCACTTCACAAGCAAATTTTGTATTGAATAAAGTAGGATCAAATTTTGTTATAGGACCGGCTCCGTTTCTTCCGGAGATTAACCCTTCCCAATATTCTTGAGTGTTATTGCCAATAGGAGTTAAAGCACCTATACCGGTTACAACAACTCTTTTCCTGCTCATATACGATCCCTATTTTTAGGATTTAAAGGATGGATAAAAGAACGACCACGGATCATCTCCGTGGTCTTAACTAAATTTATTTACCTAATTTTTCTTTCAAATACTTTATTGCATCACCAACAGTAGAAATTTTTTCGGCATCTTCATCTGGAATGGAAATATCAAAAGCAGATTCGAAACCCATAACAAGTTCCACTATATCAAGAGAATCTGCACCTAAGTCGTTTGTGAATGAAGCACCCGGCACTACTTGCGATTCTTCAACACCGAGTTTATCCATAATTATTTCTTTTACTTTTACTTCAACGTCCATTTCAGCTCCTTTTTTTTGTTGAATTAATAATGATTTAAAAAATTACATTACCATTCCGCCGTCAACGGTTAAGACTTGTCCGGTGATATAATCTGATTCGCTGCTTGCAAGAAAAACAACAGCTTTAGCAACATCTTCCGGTTTACCAAGTCTTTTAATAGGGATATTAGTCAAAATTGCTTCTCTCTGCTGCTCATTCAATTTATCTGTCATATCAGTTTCAATAAAACCGGGTGCGACTGCATTAACATTAATATTTCTAGATGCTAATTCCTTCGCATTCGATTTAGTTAGTCCTATTACTCCGGCTTTTGAAGCAACATAGTTTGCCTGTCCGGGATTTCCAACTAAACCAACAACCGAACTAATATTAATTATTTTTCCGTAACGCTGTCCAATCATATGTTTCAAAACAGCTTTAGTATAATTAAAAACACTTTTTAGATTCGCATTAATAATTGAATCAAAATCTTGTTCCGTCATTCTAAGCAATAAAGTATCCTTAGTTCTTCCGGCATTATTTACTAAAATATCAATGCCGCCTAACTTCTCAAGAGTAAATTTAATAGTATCTTCAGCATTAGAAAATGAAGAAGCATCCGCTTTAAATCCGAACACTTTAACTGAATCTGAAGATAATTCCTTTTCGATTGCGCGTGCAGATTCATCTGAACTAAAATATGTAAATACAACATTGCAGCCGTTTTGCACTAATTCTTTAACTATTCCTTTTCCAATACCGCGAGTTCCACCGGTAACGATCGCTTTTTTGTTAAGCAGCTTCAATTTTCGATTCGTCCATATCTATTTTTTCAAAATACTCTTTACGATAAATATCTAATTCCTCGAATCCTTTCTCACCAAGTAAGAACTTAAGTTCATTCTTACAACAATCAAAAACTGTTGAAATTTGGTTAACGAGCTTACTACAATAATGCATATCGTTCAAATGCTCATCATCAACAGTTAAGACTCCTTCCGAGATTACTAACGGAAATAATATACAATATAGCGGTTTATATTTCCACTTGAATTCTCCTTCCGCCACAGCCATTTTTTGAAGTGTGCAGAATCCTTGTTTATCAAGAAAAACACATTTTCCGTTATGAACTTCAGTACCAACTGCAGTCCCGGATGGGAAATCATTATCAGCTTGCGGTTCTTCAAACCACTTTTCGTGACTTTTTGTTTGGGAATCATCCATATATTTAATAATCATATCTTTTTCAGACATGATCTTTTCATATTCTTGTTTATCAATATATACTCCATAGTAGCAGCATTCCCCGGAACAAATACAAACATCACATCCCTTAACAAATTTTTGAGTAAAGATCAGAGGATCTATATACATTCCGTTAATAATCTTTTCAAATTTAGTCTGCATTAAAGATACCTTTCAACATCGGAATATTTATCTATGCCGAATATTTTTACATCAGGATTAATTCGTTTAACTAATCCTTGTAATACTTTACCCGGACCTATTTCGTAAAACTCATCAGCGCCATTGTTAATCATATTTGTAATTGTTTCTTCCCATCTAACCGGATGATCTAATTGCTGATATAGTAAATTTTTGATTTCCTCGCTGCTTGTTACCGATTTAGCAGTTACATTGGCATAGACAGGAATTTTAGCATCGTAAATAGGAGTTACATCCAATTTTAATTTTAAGCTTTCTTTAGCACTATTCATTAACTGTGAATGGAAAGCACCGCTTACTACTAATTCTTTTACAAGTTTTGCGCCTTTTGCTTTAGAGATTTCCATCGCAGCATGAACACCTTCAACAGAACCTGAGATAACAATTTGTCCCGGTGAATTAAAGTTTGCGCATTGAACAATTCCCTTTTGTGCCGCTTCAATACAAATTTCTTCTAATTCATTAGATGATAATCCAACAATAGCTGCCATTGTACCGGGTTTTTCTATTCCGGATTGAAGCATTGTACTGCCGCGTAAACGTACAAGTGAAACTGCATCATAGTATTGAATTGAATTAGCAGCAACCAAAGCTGAATATTCTCCAAGAGAATGCCCGGCAACCATATCCGGCTCTAATGTTCTCATGATAGATGCAAGAACAACGCTATGAACAAAAATTGCCGGTTGTGTAATATCAGTTTGTTTTAGAACTTCTTCGGGACCGTTAAACATTAAATGTGAAAGAGCAACTCCGGCTGCATCTTCTGCAACTTTTATCATTTCCTTGGCTTCAGAAGAATTCTCATATAGATCTTTCGCCATTCCTACATATTGGGATCCTTGTCCGGGAAAAATAAAAGCTCTTTTTCCCATTAATCCAAACTCCAGGTTAAATACATAGCACCCCAAGTATAACCGGCACCAAATGCTGAAAGAATTAAGTTATCACCCTTTTTGACTTTACCATCACGGTAATATTCTGTAAGACAGAGAGGAATTGTTGCCGCAGTTGTGTTACCATAACGATCAATGTTAATCATAACTTTGTCTTTCGAAATTCCCATTCTATCGGCAGTTGCATCAATAATTCTCAAATTAGCTTGATGTGGAACTAGATATGCTACATCTTCACTTTTCAATCCATTCTTCTTCATTATTTCAAAAGAAATATCAGCCATCCCTATTACAGCAACCTTAAAAACAGCTTTCCCATCTTGATAAATATAGTGCATCTTCTTATCAACGGTTTCATGTGAAGGAGGATTCAAACTTCCACCGCCTTTCATATATAAACTTTCTTTACCTGATCCATCTATATACAACAAAGAATCTTTAATTCCATAGTTCAAATCATCTGTTGGTTCTAACAATACTGCAGATGCAGCGTCACCGAAAAGAATGCAATTATTGCGGTCTGTGTAATCAGTAATTGAACTCATTTTATCGGAACCAACAACTAAAACCTTTTTATATTTCCCGGTTTCAACAAGACTTGCACCGGTTTGTAGTGCGAACAAAAATCCGGAACAAGCCGCCGAGAGATCAAATCCCCATGCATTCTTAGCTCCAATTTTTTCCTGTACTAAACATGCTGTTGCAGGGAAGAACATATCAGGTGTAACAGTAGCTACAATAATTACATCAATCTCTTCAGGTTTAACATTTGTAGTTTTGAAAAGGTCTTGAATTGCATAGACTGCCATATCGCTGGTAGCACCGTTTTCCATTATTCTTCTTTCACGAATTCCTGTGCGTGAAATTATCCATTCACTATTTGTTTCAACTATCTTTTCAAAATATTTATTATCATAAATCTTATCTGGAACGTACATCCCGACAGCAGTTATAGCAGCGTTGTATATTTTTTTATTTTGTGATTGCATAAGTCTTTAATGCTTCCTCAAATTTCTTGATCAAATTTTTATCGTACATTTCTTTTGCGCGGAGAATCATATTCTTAATTGCTAATGGAGAACTTGAACCGTGACCTATAATGCTTATTCCATTTACACCGAGAAGAGGAACTCCGCCATGAGTTTGATAATCCATATCGCTTAATGAAGCTTTTAAAACTGATTTTACTATTAAAGCTTTTATCTTATTGATTAACCCTTTATCGGCATAATTTCTTACTCTTGTTTTCAGAAGATTCAAAACACTTTCACCGAACTTTAGAATAATATTTCCTACAAACCCATCACAGACAACAACATCAACTGTTCCTTTAAGAATATCTCTTCCTTCAACATTGCCGTGAAAATTTAATTTTGAGTCCTTTAATAATTTTTGAGAAGCAAACGTCAGTTCATTCCCTTTCGATTCTTCTTCTCCAACATTTAATAAACCAATTGTTGGATTTTGAACGCCGTACATTTCTTTTGCGAAAATGGTACCAAGAACAGCGTATTCAAATAAATGCTGCGGTTTGCTGTCAACACTAGCACCGGCATCAAACACTATACATTTTTTATTGCCGGATGTTGTTGGAAATGAAGCTCCAATTGTTGGCCGGCTTACTCCCTCAATCCTTCCCATTATCAATGTTGAAGCAGCCATCATAGCGCCGGTATTGCCTGCACTTACAAATGCGTGTGCTTTTTTCTCTCTAACTAATTTTGCACCAACAACCAATGACGAATCCGGTTTTGATTTTATTGCGTCAATTGGTTTATCAACCATTTCAATTACTTGTGAAGCGTGATAAATTAATTTTTCATCAAGTACAATATTTTCTTGGCGGGCAATTTTTAATATTTTCTCTTTATCTCCGACAAGAATCAATTCGAAATTTTTATCTTCCTTCATTGCAGCAACAGCGCCAAGGATTTCATGCTTAGGGGCATAGTCGCCCCCCATAGCATCAACTGCAATCTTACATTTTTCTAATTTAAGTTCTGTCATCGAAAAGATTAAATGTTACGATTCTGGAACAAACATAGATCTGCCGGCATAATAACCGCAGTTTGGGCATGCTCTATGGTTCAATTTAACTTCACCACAATTTGAGCAGCGGCTTAAGGAAGGAACGGTAGCTTTGTAATGCGTTCTGCGTTTATCTCTTCTGCTCTTAGACATCTTACGTTTCGGATTTGGCATCGTATAACCTGTTTAGTTAGTTATTAAATTTACCTTTTAATTGTTTTAATGGTTCCCATACATCATGGGTTGATTCAATTTTACAATTACATTTTTCTTCATTTAAGTTTTTACCACAACTAGGGCATAATCCTTTACAATCATCCTTACATAACCGTTTCATTGGTAAAGCAAGTTCCGCATATTCATAAACATCGTTCCGGATATTAATTTTATCTTCTTCCGGTGATAGGTATTTTACGTTGTACTCATCAGTTTCTTGTAAATCACGATTGAAAAGGTAACTAATTTGAAAATGATTAGTGAGTTTAGTTTCTAAATCTTTCGCACATCTATCACAAATCATTTTTGAATGTACTGTCAAATCACAGTCCAGTACGATTTGATGCTGTGACTTATCCATTCTACATTCAACATCAGCATTACCAAAGAACAATTCTTCTAAACCCAAATTTTTAACGGATTCTGTAAGATGGAAACTGTGAATTCCGTCCGAAAAATTAGTATATTTTATTATCATTTGAAGAACATGGAAAAATTGGGTCAAAATATATACAGCCGATCCTTTATAATCAAGAATTCCTTTATTTTGTTAAATAAATGTAGAGTGTGAGTAAATGTCGTTAATCTCATCATTTATTGCTGCAATCTTACCAATGCTATTCTATCTTATTGTACTTTGGAGGATGGACAAGTATGATAGAGAACCATTGCTTTTTGTACTGATTCATTTTTTATGGGGTGCTTTCGGTGCTATAATTCTTGGAATTAGCGGAAGTTTACTACTTGGATCTTTAACAGGAATAATAGGCCCAACTTCAAACATTTCTAAATTAATTCAGACAATAATATTCGCACCGTTGAGTGAAGAAATTGCCAAAGGCGCATTCTTACTCTACTCAATTAATTCAAAAAAATTCGACAATATTACCGATGGTTTACTGTATGGAGGTGTAATTGGTCTTGGTTTTGGTATGACAGAAAATTTTCTGTACTTTTTAACTTATGGTAATACACCATTAAACTGGCTCTATCTTGTTGTTATTCGATCATTATTTTCGGCTCTTATGCATTGTATCTCCACCGGAACATTAGGAGCTTTTCTTGCACTTGCAAAGTTTTCATCTAATTTTGGAAAAAATACCTTGCCATTAGCCGGACTATTTACTGCAATCTTTATTCATTTTATGTGGAATACTGCCGTTAGTTTTTCTGATACTTATTTATTCGGATTTTTATTAATGTTTTTTTTAATTCTCTTTTTCATATTTGTCTTTAGATTATCTGTTAATAATGAAAAGAAAATTATCGAACGTGAACTATTGGAAGAAAGTATGTTAGGTTTGATTCCCAAAGAACATATAAAAATATTAAGCAGTCATTTAAGATTTAGAAGCGGCTGGATAGACGAACGAATTAGAAAATTATATTCAAGATTTGCGATACGTCTTGCATTCAATAAAAATTTATTTAAGAAGGCAAAAGATTTGAACAAATTATATTATTCTTCAGAGATCGAAAAGAATCGTGAAGCAGTTAAGTCGCTTTTATCAAATAACTTTATCCCGGTATAAATGAAACCAGTAGGAATATTAGGCGGGTCGTTCGATCCAATTCATCTGGGACATCTAATCACTTCTTACGATGTTCTGGAAAAAAGAAATCTCGAAAAAATAATTTTTGTTCCTTGTCATATATCCCCGCACAAAACAGATCAGAGACCAACAGAAGATATTCATCGTTTGAATATGGTTAACTTAGCAATTGAGCAATATCCATATTTTGAATCTTCTGATTATGAGATCCGCAAAGGAGATATTTCTTATACTTACAACACTTTGGTTGAATTAAAAAAATCTTATGATCAAATAGAGCTTATAATCGGTTTTGATAATTTAATCGTTTTTGATGAATGGTATCGTCCTAATGATATTCTTAAGCTCGCCAAAGTTGTAGTTATGAAACGTGAAATAGATAACATACCGGTTAAGCATAACAAATATTTCGACTCGGTAATACTTCTTGAAACGACATTGATTGATATTTCCTCGACAGAAATCCGGGAACGTGTAAAAAATGGTGCATCAATTGATTATCTTGTCCCATCAAAAGTAAAAGAATATATTTCTGCACACAGTTTATATAAATAGAAATTGGAATGAGATCAGAAAATTTCATTGAAAGAATTTTTAGTAACGATAAACGTGCAATATCGAGAGCTATAACTATTATTGAATCGGGCAATTCAAATTCAACCGAATTGTTAAAAGATCTTCATATAAAAATTGGAAATGCTTATCGAATTGGTATTACCGGTCCTCCCGGTTCAGGTAAATCCACTTTAACAAATCAACTAACTAAATTTTATAGAAAGCAAAATAAAAAAGTTGGTATTATCGCTGTTGATCCGACTAGTCCTTTTACAGGCGGCGCTTTGCTCGGCGATCGCGTTCGTATGAGTGAAGTCGGTTGCGATGATAATGTATTTATAAGAAGTATGGCAACCCGCGGTAGTCTTGGTGGTCTAAGTAAAAAAACTATTGATGCAGCCGATGTACTTGATGCCGCCGGATACGATATAATTATTTTTGAAACCGTAGGCGTTGGACAGTCCGAACTTGATGTTGCAAAAGCTGCCGATACTACAATTGTTATTCTTGTTCCGGAATCCGGCGATTCTATACAAGCAATGAAAGCCGGCTTAATGGAAATTGCCGATTTCTTTGTACTTAATAAAAGCGACCGTCCCGGTGCTGATAGCGCTATGACAGCACTCAAAACAATTTTAATGATGCGCGATCATACTGAAAAAAGTTGGATGCCAAACATTATTAAAGCAGTTGCTTCCGAGAACTCAGGTACAAAAGAAATTGCAGAAGAGATTTCAAGACATCATCAATTCTTGGAACAAAATGGATTACTTAAACAAAACCGTGAAAAAAATTATAAAGTACGTATCAAGGAGATAATTGAACATTTGTTGAAAGATGAATTTTGGAAAGAGAGACGTGCTGAAAGTCTTCAAGCTTCCCTTTCAAAAGTTGTTGAAGGAGAAACATCTCCATATCAAATTGCCGAAACATTATTTAATGATTTTAAGACTTCACTTAAACAGTAGGTCGTTATGGTTGAGACTAAAACTGAAAACAATTTTATACTTGAGTTCGATGAAAATCAACTCGCTATAAAAGAGACCATTAGAAATTTTGCTGAAGAAAAAATTAAGCCGCACGTAATGGAATTTGATGAGAGTCAAGAATTTCCAATTGATCTTATGCACCAGCTTGGTGAACTTGGATTTCTTGGAATATTAGTTCCGGAAAAATTTGGAGGCGCCGGGCTTGGTTATGTTGAATATGCACTAATTGTAGAAGAGATTGCGCGAGTTGATCCATCATTATCGCTTTCTGTAGCCGCACATAACGGGTTATGTACAAATCATATTAATGTTTTTGCAAATGATGAACTTAAGAATAAATATTTACCAGATCTTGCAAGCGGAAGAAAAATAGGTGCATGGGGTTTAACAGAACCCGCATCCGGCAGTGATGCCGGTGCAATGCAAACAACGGCTGTGAAAGACGGAAACCATTTTGTACTAAACGGAACTAAAGCATTTATAACTCACGGCAAATCCGGTGAGACTGCAGTTGTAATGGCAGTTACTGATAAAGAAAAAAAGAAAAAAGGAATTTCAGCGTTCATAGTTGAAAAAGGAACTGAAGGATTTCATGCCGGGAAAAAAGAAAATAAACTTGGGATGCGTGCGAGCGAAACAACGCAATTGATTTTTGAAAATTGCCTTGTGAGTGAAGATAATTTGATCGGTAATGTTGGAGAAGGTTTTACGCAATCAATGAAAATTCTTGAAGGCGGAAGAATTTCGATCGCAGCTTTAAGTGTTGGACTTGCTCAAGGATGTCTTGAAGCTGCACTCGCTTATTCTAAAGAACGCAAACAGTTCGGTAAATCTCTTTCGGAATTTCAAGCGATACAATTTAAGCTTGCAGATATAGCAACAGAAATTGAAGCCGCCCGCTTAATGACTTTCAAAGCTGCCAAAATGAAAGATGAAAAAAAAGAAATACTTGAGATCGCTTCTAAAGCAAAACTTTTTGCAAGCGAAGTGGCAACACGAGCCGCTAATGAAGCTGTCCAAATCTTCGGTGGATACGGATTTACAAAAGATTATCCTGTAGAAAAATTCTACCGTGATGTAAAACTTTTAACTATTGGCGAAGGCACATCCGAAGTACAAAGGATTGTAATTGCTAGATCACTATTACAAGATTAATATATAAATGCAAAACTTTGCGACCTTTGCGGTTAAAAACTCAACCGGAGAGTTTGCTTAGCAGGCGCTAAGAACGCAAAGAAATAATTACAAATAATATTATGACACTAATTGGCTCTCATATAAATAAGAATGAAACTTTTCTACGCAGAGAAGATTTCCATAAAAATCTGATTAGAAAAATTAATGCCGTGAGAGATACTATAAAACTCGGAGGCGGAAAAAGTGCAATAGATAAACAACACGAGAAAGGAAAACTTACCGCTCGTGAACGAATTGAAAAATTAATTGATAATGGAACAACTTTTTTTGAATTAAATACTTTTGCCGCTCATGATATGTATAAAGAGTACGGCGGAGCGCCGAGCAGCGGAACTATTTTTGGAATTGGAAAAATCAACGGGAAGAATTTTGTAATCGTTGCAAATGATGCTACGGTAAAAGCCGGTGCATGGTTTCCTATTACTGCTAAGAAAAATTTACGCGCACAAGAAATTTCTATAGAAAATCGTTTACCAATTATTTATTTAGTTGACAGCGCCGGTGTATTCCTCCCTCTTCAAGAAGATATTTTCCCGGATAAAGAACATTTTGGAAGAATCTTTCGTAACAATGCAATTATGTCTTCGATGGGAATTCC
>JACRFC010000033.1 GCA_016234355.1 Ignavibacteriales bacterium | reverse complement strand
TAATAAATCCTGCCACCATAACCACTACCCCAATCCAAACAAAGCTGATAAACGGTTTTATACTTGCATCAACAGTTAATATTTCTTTTGGTGTTGTTGCAGTTTGCCCTTTACTAATTGATGAGAATAATAAACTTACCTGAGCATTTGTTGCATTCATAGATGTAATGGAAATTTTCAAATCAGCATCTTTTAATTCAGCCGGGAAGTAGGTTGGTCCTTGTCCTTCATTTTCCATATATGGCTCAACTTTGTAATCTTTACCTTGATATGAAATAGTTACATCTACGCCAATTCTGAATTTTTTGCCGCTTGACATTGCAGACATATCTTTTGGAAGAACAAATTTATTAAAAGTAATTTCTTTGCCATCAAAAGAAACCTTATCCCCGCCTTTCATCGTAGCAGGTGTTCCCTGCTGATTTTCCTGACTATCGGAATAACTTACAGGAGCTACGTAGAAATCTTTTGTAAGTCCCACTAAAATATCCGGCTCGCGCATTAAACTGTTGTTAAACTCTGCAATAAACATAATTGGAGAAACAACACGAACTTTGTTTCCATCCTTCACTTGAATGTTCATATGATACTTTTTCCCATTATCAAAAGGTTCGTATCCTAAAAATGTTAATTCATGACCGAGTACATTAACTTTTTGACCTTTCACTAAATCAACTTGCTTTTGTTGTGAATGACCGGCAGTAGCTAGTACGCCTATTAAGAATAGAGAGATACCAATGTGGGCAACATAAGCACCAAGATGAGTTTTCTTTCCTTTGAAAATTTTATAAGCTATTTCTGAATTAACAAAAAATGCAAATGAAGAAGAGAGAGTTAAGATGATCAGCATTAGTTCATGAACGCCGCCGATGAAAATAACTAACAGCGTTAAAACAACTGTGGCAATAACAGCAAATTGCGATTGCTTCCAAAGCTGTTTGCCTTCCGTATGTTTCCATTTTAATAAAATGCTCATTCCATTAAGGAACCCGATGATGATTGCAATCGGAAGATTCAATTCATTATAAAAACTTGTTTGTACTGTTGTGCCGAAAATAGGAGCTGATGTTCCAACTGCAACTATAATTGCAGAAGCTATCAAAGCAACAGAGCCGGTAAATAATGCAAGCTCGCGTGAAAGAACATTTTCTTCAAAAGAAAAATGTTCGGTGAGAAATTTCCATCTGTAAACAATTCCGCCGATTCCAATGACAGTAAATAAACCGAGGAATATTATAAGAAAAAGATAGACTGCCATACCAGGTTCTGCAAATGAATGAACAGATGCATCACCTAGAATTCCGCTGCGAGTTAAAAATGTGCTGTAAAGAACCAGAACGAACGTCATAATACTTAGGATCAAATTTGTTTTAACAAACCTGCTTCCGCCTCCTTTTTCTTGAGTTTTCTTCTGAACTAAAATTGTATGAATTGATGCAACACCAACAATCCACGGAACAAGACTTGAATTTTCAACCGGATCCCATCCCCAATATCCGCCCCATCCAAGAATGCTGTAAGCCCAATAACCGCCAAGCATAATTGCTAACCCAAGAACACACGTACCGGCAAGAACCCAGGGCATTGCTTGTTTAACCCAATCGCGATATTCATTTTTTAGAATTGCTGCAAGTGCAAATGAGAACGGAACTGCAGACATTGCAAATCCAATAAATAAAATTGGCGGATGAATCTGCATCCAGAAATTTTGAAGAAGCGGATTTAATCCTTTCCCTTGAATGATAAAATCATTAACGGAAATATTATTGGAAACTAAAACCGCATGAAGTTCTTTTCCCATTTGAACGAACTGTTTATTGGCTTGAGTATCACTGAAGATAAAATTCTGTAAAGCAGGCAAAGAAAGAAATGCTTGATTAATATTTTTCAAATCTATAAAATCATTATCCATCCAGATAAAATTGAATGGGGATTTGAGAAGCGGACTTACCATGACTAATAAAAATGAGAGCACAAGAGAAAAAGTCATCATAACTCTAGGTTCAAGGTCTCCGCGTTTCGAAGTGTAATCCAATAGAACCAATCCGATAACAGCAGTAAAAAAAGTCCATAGCATAAAACTGCCTTCCTGCCCGGCGTAAAAAGTGGACATGAGTAATCCGGTAGGGAGATCGCTGCCGCTGTAATTGTATATATATTTGTATTGATACTGATGAGTTAATACCGCATGAAGCAGCAATGCAGCAGAGGCAATTACCATAATTGCGGTCGTATGAAAACCGATCCGCGATAAAGACAATGTATTTTGATAACCCCGGTAGGTTAGATAATACATTACAACCGTGAACACTCCGGCTAATAAACCAAGAGTGAGTAAAATATTACCGATCATAAAATCTCCTAACTGCTACTCTTACGAGTTAGCTTTTTGCGTAGATTGATCTTGATATTTCGATGGGCATTTGGTGAGAATATCAGATGCGTGAAAATTCCCGTTCTGATATTTGCCGGTTACAACAACGCTCGTTGATGATTCAAAATTATTTGGAATTGTACCTTGATAAATCACTTTCATCATGTTTCCTTCAGCATCCTTCATGTAAAACGAAAAAACGTTATTAACTTTATCTATTTCATAATTTCTTTCTTTAACCCAGCTTCCGGTTGCTTTTACTGTTTTACCGGTCTGCATAACTTTTGCAAAACTGCTTTCGTACTGAACATTAGTTTGTGTAAATAGATAAATCATCACTGCAAGAAATACAACTATGATAGCTCCGCCGAACATATATTTATTTTTCATTGAATTACTTCTCCTTTAATTCTTTTTCAATTGCTTTAAGTCGCTTATCAGTAATTAACATGAATAAAAATATTCCTGCCCAAACAACAAGAACAATAGCCAATACAATGTATATTGAATTTTTTTCTAGAAATTCCACTAATCCGCCTTCCAAATTTTACCTCAAATATATTTTTTAGAAAGATTTTCTTTAATAATAATTGCCCTGGATCTGATTTTCCACATCCAGAAATAAAGAATTGTAAATGCAGCTAACGATGTGAAAAATACCAATCGCATATTACCATTCATCTTAAAATCTACAACCGGATTTGTTCCCTGAATTATTTTACCTGTATTAGGATCAATTTCTAACGAACCGGGATGTAAGCCCAACATTATTCTCGGCATGATGAAAATAAAAAACGGCACTGTTAAAAAAGCAATAATTGAATAAACGGCTGAAAGACGAGCACGTTTATCTTCATTCTCAACTGCTGAACGAAGCGCAAATAGTGAACCGTAAATTAATAATAGAATGAATATACTTGTTTCCCGCGGATCCCAATTCCAAAATGTTCCCCAATTAAATTTTGCCCAAATTGATCCTGTAACTGTTGCAAGAACACAAAAGACCATTCCAATTTGCAGAGAAGCTGAAGACTTTGCATCGTCATCTAAATTTTTCTTTCTCAAATACCTTACACCATAAACCATCGCCATTAAAAATGCAAGTACAGAAAGCCAAGCTGTAGGTACATGAAAGAAAATTATTTTTGCCTTTTCACCTAATCCCGGTATAATAGGAAATTGCATCCAACCTTGGGGGTGTTCTACTATTGGAAAGGATATTCCGGTAATTATAACAAAACACATCAGGATAAAAAGAACTATTTTCCAAATCATTATAACGCTTTCTAATAATAAATAATTCGTGTTAGTAAAAATTACGATTCAAAAATAGGTAATTGAGCTTGATATTCAAAGATGTAAAATGATGTTCAATATTGTTAATTTAAACTAACAAAATCATGTTGAAATCGTCTGATTAATTAGGAAAATCCATATAAGACAGTGTCAAACTCAAATCCAATAAAAAGATTATTCGATCTCTACACAAGCGATCTCAGTTCGGAGGAAATAAATCGCTTAATTAAACGCGATGCCGGAGAGGTATATGAGTTCTTTGCTAAGGATATTCCAAAACCGGATCCTTCAAAACATAAAATTATCCGTGGATTAGTTTTAGTAAGAAGTTTATTCAATGCTTTTTTGTTAAAGCTTACACCTGCAAGAAGAATATTTTATTTAGCAGCTTTATTATTTTTTATTGTTGGATATTCTCAGCCATCGCCTGCTTATTTGCTCCTCTCTTTTTTAATTATTAATCTGCTTATAGCTTTTGAATTAGCAGATAAACTTTCCGCCAAAAACGAACTTGATGTTGCACGTAAGATTCAATTCGATTTAATACCAAAACATTCTTCAACCATTTTCAATTACCAAATCGTTTCTTACTACGAGCCTGCCCGTGAGGTTGGCGGAGACTACTTCGATGTAATTGAATCGAATGGATTATACTATATAGTAGTTGGAGATATTTCCGGTAAAGGAATGGCTGCAGCTCTTTATATGGTACGTGTTCAGTCAATCATTTATTTATTGCTCGCTAGCTTATCTGAGGTTAGAGATCTGATAATAAATATTAAAAAATATTTTTCTAAATCATTGCGAAGAGAATATTTTCTTACACTATCAATTGCTTCCGTTGAAAAAGACGGCAGAATAAATTTTGCGCGTGCCGGTCATCCGCCTGCATTGTGGTATAAACACGACAAAAAAGAATTTGAAGTTATTTGTCCCAACGGAATTGGCATTGGTTTGAACGATAAAGGAATTTTTGAAAAAACATTAGAAGAGTTTTCATTTCAACCGGGAGAGAAAGATATTATCTTTTTCTATACCGATGGAGTAAATGAAGCAATGAATATTCTTAGAGAGCAATTCGGCGAGGAAAATATTAAACGAATAATTAAAAATAATAGTGAAAAATCAGCAGAAGATATAAAGAATGCATTACTAAATGCTGTTACAAATTTCCGCGGTACTGCAAATCAGAATGATGATTTAACTTTTGTAATTTTGAAAGCTACTAATTTTGAAGATAGATCTTAAATTCTTCATCATCGGGTCTTAATTCATCATACATTCTTTTAAGCGAGTTGTAAGCTGTTTCACTTCCCCTCTGAGCAGCGTGACGGTATAATCTAATGGCTGTTGCTTTATTTTCTTTAACACCGATCCCCTTTTCATAACATAAAGCAAGTGCGGTCTGCGCAAGTATAGATCCTTCATTTGCAATATTGTGCAATGTTGCAATATCATCGGTATAATTTTTTACAACTGTTGAATCGAATAAATTACTCATGATAATTCTAATTGAAGCTTCTTTACTTCCAAGTGCTTTTGCTGTTTCCCAATATTCAATAGCTTTATCTCTGTTTTTTTCTACCATTATTCCTGTTGAATATAAAAGTCCAAGTTCAATCATTGATGAAATATGTTTTTTCTCGACAGCTTTCTTAAGAAAATCCAATGCTTGTTGACTTGACATTTGGTTATCGAATCCGAGAGCAGAAATACCTGCCCATGCATACATAGCGTTTGCATCTCCACGATTTATTTTTTCTTTCAACGTTCCAAATAACTCTTTTGATTGAATCATTGTAAATAAATATTCTCCGGCTTTCATTGAACCAAGCCGGTAAGCTCGTAAATAATTAACTGCGGCAAGTGTTAAGTCTTTTTCAAATACGGTTCCCCGTTCGTAACCTCTTCCGATAATCATTAAAGCTTCCGGGCTGCCGCTTTCCGCAGCAAATTTTAATAGACTTATTGTACTTGAATCTTTCGGCATTGATTCTTGCAGCAGTTCATCTAATCCTAAAAATCTTTTTAACTCCGAAGGTTTTTTCTTAAGAACCTTCGAGATGATATCTTCTTTTTTATCTTTTCCTTTTTGTTCATCGAAATCATAAAAATCTAAATCCCAATTGGGATCTATTACAGAAGCTAACTCATCAATTCTTTTAGATTGTTTTTCATTTGAGAATGAAGCAGAATCAATTGTGGGAGTAAAACCGCTTTTTAGTAATTGCTTCAAAGCTTCCTTTGCGGGAATGTAATTGGCTTCTGCAGAAAGATTAAAATATTTGTAAGCAATATTTAAATTTTTATTTATAGTCAGATTATCAGTATAGATTAATCCGGCAGCAAATTGAGCTTCAGGTAATCCGGCAGAAGCGGCGCTCTTAAAATTTTGATAAGCTTCGAATGGATTCCATGGAACGCCTATTCCGTTATACAGCATAATACCATAATTAAATCTGGCGGATGGAAGATTTTGATCAACCGCTTTACGTATCCAATAAATTGCTTTAACTGTATCAGCCGGAAATCCGTTGCCCAACAAATAACGTAATCCTAATTCGTGCTGGGCAAAAGGATCGTTTCGATTGGCTTCGGTTACTAATAGATAACCGGCTATTAATGAGTAAGAAGGATATTTTGCTTTGATGATAGGATATTTACGCGGAGTATTTTCTTTCAAAGCTTGACTGCGTGTGGAATCTTGAGCAAATAAAGTTGCTGATATGATTAGAAATAGAAATATAAAATAACGCAAAATCTTTCCGATGAATTTATTCTCGTTAATTTGTTAGATGAGCCACTTCTTTAATGAGAAATAATTTTTTCCGTCCTGGGTGTAATATTTCATTTCATCCATTAGTTGTTCAATAATGTAAAGACCCATTCCGCTCTCCGGTAAATTGCTAATGTCTTGCGGGTCAAAGTCGAGTTTTGAAACAGCTAAATTTTCTTTTGGCAAACCATCATCAATGATTATGATCTCAAAATAACCGGCATCTTTTTTTACTATAAGCTCTATAGACTTTTTATTATCACTTTGGTATGAATGTTTAATTACATTATTAAGAGCTTCAGTTAAACAGATCTCAACTGCATGACTTATATGCTGTTCAATGCCGTGTAGTTCCAGAAAAAAACGAATCTGCTTATTAACTAATGCAACATTTCCGTAATCGCTATTGATATGAAAACTTTGTTCAACCACCGATTCACATCCTCTTTTACTTTGGCAATATAAAAAAGTGTAGTATAAGTCCAAAGTCTAATCAAGGATGAAATTCACTCATGTAGAACGATGTGATATAGTTACCGAACGACTTGAACTACTAATTAAAGTATTTATATAAATGAAGCTTCAAATTTCGTTTACTGTTTTTTAACATCCGGATTAACTTAACAAGTAGTTGCTTGGAAAAGAAAAATATTTATGGATCAGAAGATTTTGAATAAGGAAAATTGTAGAGTAGGACAAAAGCGCAACGCTGTACAGACATTGTGAGCCCTGACTGTTTCTCTCCTTTCGGTCGAGTGTCTCGCTCAAGCGTGTCATCAACATGTTTCTCTTGAACCCTCATCAAACCGTGCATGAAGTT
>JACRFC010000031.1 GCA_016234355.1 Ignavibacteriales bacterium | reverse complement strand
ATAATTTTTCTTGAAAGCATAGCTTCAATTTTGTTTTTCATCATTTGTTGCAGAGTCAATCCTTTTACTGTTACCTGTTTATTCGTGAATCTTGAAAAAGCGATCTTTCGTTCCCAGTCAAAATCAATCTGTTCTTTTCTTATCTCTATCTTCAAGTTGCGTTTATAGGTATTCGATTTAATCTCGAACAGCAATGTGTACTTTTTGTTCTCCGCATCAACGATTTTATAACGATTCTTAAACTCATTTTTCAACTTTGAAAAAAGTGATTTTGAGTCCAAAGTAATATCTATCCAGAAATCCAAATCAGTTGAGTAGCGGTTCAAATTATGGCAAAGCCGCAGCATCGTACCACCGCCGAAGTAAAGATTATCCAATACTTTTATACTGTTCAAAAGTTCAAGAACTTCGATCTCGAATATTTCTAGATTTTGTAAGTCTTGCATAATTTATCCCAGAATAATTTTGTTCTTTGGTTTGTAAACTCAATATAATTATCAATCTTTTTTCTATTCAATCTTTTGAAGTTTATAGCCGTAAAATCACAACTGTATTTTGCTAAAGATGTTAAATAAACAATATCAGCAAAAGCTTTTTCCGGCTCGGCAATAAAAAAATTGTCTTCAAGGGCGAAACCGGTATAGAATTTTTTTTTAACAAGGTAAAAATTAAACTCGATGTTTCTCACCTTAACATTTTTTGTTCTTTTGACAGCTATTGATTCGTACACGTTTTGGAATTGCTGGGTAGAAATATTGTAATAACTTAAAGCAGAGATTAACGAAATATAGGAAGGCACTTGAATAATATTTGCCGCTTGGAAAAAATCCTTCTCATTAAATTTATCAAACTTGTTTACCGGGATATAAAAATCTCGCTTCAATCTTATAAGCAGACCCTTTTGTATGTACCTCGCAGCAGTTACATTAGCGGATTCCTTGCTAATTGATAAGAGATTTGCAATATCTTTTGTACTTAAAACAGATTTTGGCGAACCGTTTAACAATAAACTTTTCATTTTCAGTAAATATAGATAATTAACACTATTGTTAATTTAGTGTATTTATCAAATAGATCAAAATAATTCATTCCGACCTTACCTTTTATGTCTCTAGATTCTTTGCGGATTTTCACTTTGCGCCTACCTGCCGGTAGGCAGGTCCTCTGCGGTAAAGCTTTAAACCTGCCTACCGGCAGGCAGGCGCAGAGAACGCAGAGGAGTCGCTGAGTACGCAGAGAATTAGTCACTTCATTTTTATTTAATCTTACCTTTCATATCTTTACAAGTGATAAATAATAGAATTATTGGAGGTGAACAATGCAAATAAAATATATTTTAAGTGAATATGTTGAGAACGCTATCTCTGAAGCGCTTTACGATAAATTAGAAGATGGAACTTTCTCCGGTGTTATTCCCTCTTGTAAAGGGGTGATAGCATTTGGGAATACTTTGCGAGAATGTGAAGAGGAACTTAGATCAGTACTGGAAGATTGGATTTTAGTCGGTTTGAAACTAAAACATAATCTTCCGGTAATTAACGGTATTGATTTGAATAGGGAACCGATAAGTGAGTCAGTGGAATCCATGTAAACGAAATGAGTTTATCAAAAAGCTTCGCAAACTTGGTTTTATAGGACCATATTCCGGAACTAGACATCAGTTTTTAATTCATAAACATTATCGTTTAACAATTCCTTCCAATTCAGAATATTCAGTTCCACAACTTCGTATGATGATTAGAGAAGTGGAAGGTATAATTGAACGTGAGATTTCAACTGATGAATGGAATGCTCTTTAGATATTTCATGAAACTCTTCCAAAATATTAAAATAGGAACGCCGTGTTGAAAGATAAAATACGAATTGGATCCTGGTGAGATGTTAATATGTCTTATCCCTATGTTAAATGAGTTGCAGAATTTTAAAAAATACTATATTTGTAAAGAATAAACACAATGAATCATGGTTGAGAAAGATCAAATATTAAAATTTATTGGTGAGAATGAAGTGCTTTTTAGAAGCAAGTATCACGTTGTTAAGATGGGCGTATTTGGTTCATGTGCGAGGAATGAACAAGACGAATTGAGCGACATTGATTTGATAGTCGAGTTCGAGGCTGATACGAAGAATCTCCATAAGATTAAGAATGAAATTATGGAACTCTTCAAAAGAAAGTTTAATGTTAATATAGATATTTGTAGAGAGAAATATATTAAGCCGATTTTCAGAGAACAGATCTTACGAGAGGCAACTTATGCCTATCAAGCAAAAAGATAAGAACTGTTTGCAAAATATATTAGAGTCCATCAATAAGATTGATAACTACACTCAACTTTTTCATAACGCTGACGAACTTTATAATGATAATAAAAGTTTTGATGCCGTGCTTATGAACTTTGTAATTATTGGTGAAATGGTTGTCAAATTATCAGATGAGTTTAAACAAGATAATTCTAGTGTGGATTGGTCTAATATTAAAGGATTTAGAAATATTATTGCACATCAGTACTTTGGAATAGATGCAGAGGAAGTTTGGGGAATAGTTCTTAACGAACTTCCAAATCTTAAAAGAGAGTTAGAGAAAGCACTCTGACTGCCAAACAATATTTCTTAATGATTATTAGTTGTTGAAAGAATTTATGAAAGACAAGATTCGAATAGCATCCGGATCCGGTTTCTGGGGCGATCTTCAGTCAATTCCGTTACAACAAGTAACCAAAGGTCAGATTGATTACCTGATGATGGATTTTCTTGCAGAAGTTACTATGTCCATTATGCAGAAACAGAAAAAGAGAAATCCGGCTGCGGGATATGCAAAAGATTTAATTCAGATCATGAAAGATTTACTTCCTTACATTGCTGAGAAAAATATAAAAGTAATTACCAACGGCGGCGGCGCTAACCCGATGGGATGCGTTGAAGAAATTGTAAAGTGCGCACACAAACAAGGAATTAAGGGATTAAAAATCGGCGTTGTGACCGGAGATGATATTTTAGATTCACTCGATGATCTGTTGAAACACGGTGCGGGTTTGGATAACATGGAATCCGGTCAACATATAAAAGATGTAAAAGAAAGATTGATTAGTGCTAATGTTTATTTTGGTGCGCGTCCAATTGTTGAAGCGCTGAAAAAAGGTGCGCAGATAATTATTACAGGAAGAACGACGGATACATCACTCACTTATGCACCGATGATCCATGAATTCAAATGGGCGTGGGATGATTGGGATAAACTTGCGGCGGGAGTAATTGCGGGACATATTCTCGAATGCGGCGGACAAGCAAGCGGTGGAAATTTTCTTAGCGATTGGAAGTCTGTTCCCGATCTTGCACATATAGGATTCCCGATTGCGGAAGCGTACCCCAACGGAGAAATCGTTATTACGAAACATGAGAACACGGGCGGAATGGTTTCAGTTGATACAGTGAGCGAGCAATTGATGTATGAAATCGGTGATCCGACAAATTACATCACTCCGGAATGTGTTGCAGATTTTACATCTATAAAATTAGAGCAATTGGAAAAAGATAGAGTTAGAGTTTATGGAATTAAAGGAAAGCCCGCGACAGATTTATTTAAAGTTTCGATGGCTTATAATGATGGTTACACTGCAATAGGCAGTTTAACTTACAGCTGGCCCGATGCATTGGAGAAAGCTAAGAAGGCAGATGAAATTTTGCGAACACGTCTTTCTGATTTGGGTTTGAAGTTCGATGAAATCAGAACTGAATTTCTAGGTGTAAATGCTTGTCACGGACCTTTAGCATTAAAGCAAGATGAAATAAATGAAGTAGTTCTTCGGATTGGAGTTCGGAGTAATCACCATCATGATGTTGAAGCATTTGCAAAAGAGATAGCGCCATTGATCTTAACTGGACCGCCAAGTGTAACGGGATTTGCAGGCGGTCGTCCTAAACCGAATGAAGTTATTGCTTACTGGCCTGCACTTATGCCGAAGAAACTAGTTAAACCTGAAGTACAAATAGTTGAGTTGTAAATGAAAATAAAATTAATAGATATTGCACACGGCCGCAGCGGCGATAAAGGCGATGCAGCAAATGTTGGAATAATTGCTTATGACGATAAAGGTTATGAAATAATTAAACAACACTTAACTGTTGAGAGAGTAAAAAAACATTTCGAAGGAATCTGTTTTGGAAAAGTTGAACGATTCGAAATGCCGAACATACGGGCATTGAATTTTTTATTGCTTAACACTCTTGGCGGCGGCGGCACGGTTTCGTTAAAACATGATGCACAGGGTAAAACTCTAGCTGCGGCATTGCTAAGAATGGAAATAGAAATTTAATTTTGTAGCACAGAATCCTATTCTGTGCAAATCAAAAAACGCACAGATTACGAATCTGTGCTACATATAATTTGAAAGGTAAAACTCTAACTGCGGCATTGCTAAGAATGGAAATAGAAGTTTAATTTTGTAGCACAGAATCCTATTCTGTGCATTTATAATAAAGCACAGATTATGAATCTGTGCAACAATTAAATAAAGAGGATAGAAAATGTTTGAAGATCAATTAAAAAGATTAAACGGCTACGCTCAGAAGATCAACAACTTACGGGGTTATCTTTAAGTTAGCCGATAAAGAAAAACAAATCGAAGAAATCCGAAAGCAATCCGAATCACCTGGATTCTGGAACGATCAGAAGAACGCACAATCTGTATTTCAAAAATCAAAATCTCTTCAAATTTGGATAGATGCATGGAATAAAATTGATGCCCAGCAAAAAAGTTTAAGAGAATTTATTGAACTTGCAGAAGCAGAACAAGATGAAAAATTAACGGTTGAGATCGAAGCTGAACTTGATATTCTAGAAAAATCTTATTCCGATATTGAACTTAAAAGTATGCTCAGCGGTAAAGACGATGATAAAAATTGTATTATGACAATTCACTCAGGAGCTGGAGGAACAGAGTCTCAAGATTGGGCGCAGATGTTAATGAGAATGTATTTGCGCTGGGGCGAGCAGAACGGATACAAAATGAATTTGGTTGATTGGATTGACGGCGATGGAGCAGGAATTAAAAGTGCAACAATCGAAGTGGAAGGGGAATTTGCTTTCGGATATTTAAAAGCTGAGAACGGTGTTCATCGGTTGGTGCGTATTTCTCCATTTGATTCTAATAAACGTCGGCACACTTCATTTGCATCAGTGTTTGTTATACCTGAAGTTGACGATACGATTGAGATTGATATCAATCCCGCGGATTTAAGGATTGATACATTCCGTTCCGGCGGTAAAGGCGGGCAGAACGTTAACAAAGTTGAAACTGCAGTACGCATCACTCATATTCCTACCGGAGTTGTTGCAGCTTGCCAAACGGAACGTTCTCAGCTTCAAAACAAAACTAATGCTTTTAAGATGCTGCGTTCTCGTCTTTATCAGATCGAAGTAGAAAAGCAAACTGCTGCTGCAGATGAAATTGAAAAAACAAAAATGAAGATTGAGTGGGGAAGTCAAATACGTTCTTATGTTTTTCATCCTTATAACATGGTTAAAGATCACAGAACAAATTATGAAACATCCGACACTCAGGGTGTAATGAATGGAGAAATAAATAATTTCATTAAAGAATATCTTTTAAAATTTTCTCAGAACTAAAAGATGAAATTCCATACAGAATATCTTTGGTTTAATACTTCTAAAAAAAGAGAATACATAAACATCACGGGTGAAGTAGAAAAAGCATTAAAGAAAAGCGGGATCAATGAAGGTATGATCTTGGTTTCTGCGATGCATATTACTGCAGGAGTTTATGTGAACGATGCAGAGAGCGGGTTGATTCAAGATATAGATGAGTGGCTTGAAAAACTTGCGCCATTTAAATCAGATTACCGTCATCACAAAACCGGCGAAGATAATGGCGATGCACATTTAAAAAGCATGCTGGTTCATCATGAAGTAATAATTCCAGTAACGAACGGTAAACTTGATTTCGGTCCCTGGCAGCAAGTTTATTATGCCGAGTTTGACGGACAAAGAAGAAAAAGAGTTTTAATTAAAGTTATAGGAGAATAGCCTCACCCAACCCTCTCCAAAGGAGAGGGCTATTTTATGAATTAGATTGATGTAAATTTTATTTATAACAAAAATTTTTTTAGTAAGAATTAAAAAGCCCTTCCCCCTGCCTAACGGCAGGCAGGTTTGGGAAGGGTTGGGATGGGCTGCTTGAAATCAGACTTCTTCGATTGCGTTTATAGAGTGGTTGCAAAAATTCCGAAAGGAAAGGTTACAACATACGGTGCAATTGCTGAAGTATGCGGAATAAAATCTTCAGCAAGAACGGTTGGATGGGCATTGAACGGAGCTAAAGAAACCGGATTACCATGCCATAGGGTTGTGAACCGTTTAGGTGCGCTTACAGGTAAAGTACATTTTGGAGATATTCACTTAATGGAAGAACTCCTTCGAAGCGAAGGAGTTGAATTTGATGATAAAGGATATGTTATTATGGAAAAATATTTTTGGAGACCGAAGAAACTTAAAAAAAGTAAAAAGAAAAAAAATTAATATCTGTTAACCGTCAAAGAAGAAACACCAGCTTTTATATCAATAATAATTTTTTTGCTGTTCTCCGAAAAATTTTCCGTCATATAATGACCTTTACCTTTACTGTTGAAACCATGAATATTCTTTGATGATAATGCCATGTCACTTTGAATTTCACATCCAGCATTTGTTGGAACATCTATTGTGATATTTGCAGCTCCCATTTCTACGTTTACATTTGTCATTTCTGTTTTGTCGCTAAGTTTTACGTATGTACTGGTGGCACCGGAATGAAGTTCAAGATTTCTAACTTTAAATTTTGATAAGTCAAGATTAGCTTTTGAAGCGCCATAATTTAATCTTATATCCCATATAGGATTTTCATTCATATTTACTTTTAGGTAATTTCTAAACCTTCCGCCAAAGAAATTAAAATTTCTCTTGTGCAGATTGAATCTTACATTTGCTTTATCATCATCTTTCCAAGTTTCAAAATCATATTCAGCAATATTTCCTTTCGTTTTACCTTCAACCAGTTTTTCAGTGGTTTCTCCGAGAATAAATGTGCCGGCACCGGAATTAATTTCTAGATCAGCACTTTTAATAGATGAGTCGTAATCCTCATTATAGTATTCAGAATAGACGCCGTCGTGATCGGAAAAATCAATATCGCAAACACTGTTATAAATAAATCCAAAGAGCAGCATCGCAAGGAAAATTCCGAATACAGCACTTATTACAGGACGAACAAGCGAATTCTTGAAAATTACTAACGCTCCCCAAAAAACAAAGATAAATGGCCATACATTGTAAACGAAATCAAATGATGTATATAGTATATCATACTTTGTCAAAAGGAATAGTGCGCCGAGAGCTAAAAGAAAAAATCCCCAAAATAATTGTCCGCTTTTCATTTCTATCTCTCCATTACTTTTTCATTGAATTCCAAATTAATGATCCTCCTATAAGAACAAATGCAATTGGAAGAACATCTCTTAAATCAAATGACGGTATTATGCGATCTGCGAAAAAGATTAATCCAATAACAATTAAAATTATACCTAAAACAATTCTTCCGGAACTTTGTTTTTGTGGAATAGGTTGAGTTCCGTCAAAATTCATAGAATTGGTTTGCGTTGGTTGTCCATCTGCGGTCGTTTGATTATCAGTCTTAACTTTATATGCGATCTCAAACGGTTCTTCGGGTACAACGATCCAAAGAATAATATAAAGAAGAATCCCAAACCCATGAAGGATTGTGACAACAACAAATAGAACTCTGACAAGTGTGGGATCTAAATTAAAATACTGTGCAAGTCCTCCGGCAATACCCCCAAAAACTCTCACACGCCGTGAACGGTATAACTTGTCTCTCATGGCATCACCTTTTATTGTTTTCAATACTTAAGACGCATCTCAAATCAAAAGGTTTGTAAAATCTTTCAAAACAAAATAGAGCTTCTGATTTGAAAATACTATGCTTCTTACTAACTTTGTTCAAAAGATAAAATGATTTTATATCAATGAAAATAGCTGTCTGTCAATCAAATCCGATAATTGGTGATCTTAAAGGGAATTCCGAAAAAATTCTTTATAGATATAAGCAAGCTGTTTCAGATGGAGCAGCTCTTGTAATCTTTCCCGAACTATTTTTATGCGGTTATCCCCCTCTAGATCTTGTAGAAAAAAAAGAATTTAGAGAAGCCGTAAAAAAAGCGGCAAATGAAATTGCACTTCAAACTAAAAAAGTCGGATTGATCTTCGGAACAATTACGGAAGATTATGAAGATAAAGTAGGAACAGGAGTTTACAATTCTGCTGCACTTTGTTATGATGGGAAAATTCAATTTGCGCAGAATAAAACTTTAATACCAAATTACGATGTATTTGATGAAGTAAGATATTTTGAATCTGCTAAAGATGTTTTTGTTCATAAGTTCATGGGAGAAAAACTCGGCATCTCAATTTGTGAAGACATTTGGAACGATGCTGATTATTGGAAACATCGGCGTTATACAACTGACCCGGTTCAAAAACTTGTTGATGATGGTGCAACTTTATTGATAAACATTTCCGCAAGTCCTTATGCTTATGGTAAACGGAAAGAACGTTTTGAAATGCTATCGGTTCTAACTAAGATAGATAAACTTCCTCTAGTGTATGTCTGCTGTGTTGGCGCACAAACCGAGTTGATCTTCGACGGCGGAAGTATGTGCTTAAATTCTTCCGGTAAACTTCAAATGCTTGGTAAAACTTTTGAAGAAGACTATTTTATTTTTGATACGGGGAAAAGTTATTCGGAAATAAAGGAAGTAGAAACATTATTTGAAGAAGAAGTGTTTAATGCATTGGTACTTGGCTTGAAAGATTATGCGAACAAAACCGGATTCAAAAAAGCTCTTGTTGGTTTAAGCGGCGGGATTGATTCTGCGATTGTAACTTATATTGCTGTTAAAGCATTTGGTCCGCAAAATGTTCACGTTGTTATGATGCCGTCAAAATATTCGAGTGAAGGAAGTGTAAAAGATTCGGAAAAACTAATTGCTAATCTTGGCATTACATCAGAGAATATTTCGATTCAGCCGGTTGTAGATAAATCACTATATATGCTGAAAGAATCATTTAAGGGAAAAGATGAAGATGTTACCGAAGAAAATTTACAATCACGTATCCGTGGTATTTACTTGATGGCTCTTTCGAATAAACACGGTTACTTGCTTTGCACAACCGGTAATAAATCCGAAATAGCGACCGGATATACTACGCTTTATGGCGATATGTGCGGGTCTGTATCGGTTATAGGTGATGTTTATAAAACTCAAATCTACATGATTGCCAAATACATTAATCGTAATGAAGAAATTATTCCAAACGATATTATTACAAAAATTCCTACTGCAGAATTAAAACCAAATCAAACGGATCAGGATACGCTGCCACCATACGATTTATTAGATAAAATTCTCAAAATGTATCTTGAAGAGCAAAAGGAATTTGAAGAAATTTGCGATGCAATCGGCGAAATAAATATTGTAAAAAAAGTTCTGCGCCTAGTTGACATGAATGAATTCAAGCGTAAGCAAACTGCGCCGGTTCTTCGTGTTTCAACAAAAGCATTTGGTTATGGCAGAAGATTCCCGATCGTACAAGGTTGGAGAAAATAAATTAAGCATGGAGTTCTTTTATGATCATTCGTAAAATATTGTTTCTTT
>JACRFC010000030.1 GCA_016234355.1 Ignavibacteriales bacterium | reverse complement strand
TACACGATTTAATCTTTCCTATTAATTCTTTTGTGAGATTTCCAGATGCCCCGATTATCCAACTCATATTGAATTTGTCTCGCTCAGAAAATTATTCTAACAATAACATGGGATATTTTTTATTAAGATTCAATCACAAAAGTCATCTATTCATATAAGAAATTCTCTCTTTGCAACTAAATGCTTCAGTTTACTTATATAATTTTTTTAGTAAAATATTGTTATCCTTCTTTTTACCTCATTTATATGAAGAGAGTAAATCGAGATTAAAAAACAAAGCCGTCCCGAAAATATCGAAACGGCTTTTTCTAAATTCTAAATACTACATACTCATTTCTAACTACTCAACAAATACTTATTTACTCAAACCTAAATCTTCTGCTACTGAATTTGGAATTACACTTCTTTTCTTAATTCTTAAAAGTTCGCTAACTCTTTTGAATAGGACCGGAATTCTTAAACGGTATTCTTCAACTTTAGTATAAACAAGCGGAACAATAAATAGAGTTAATAAAAGAGAGCTGGTTAATCCACCGATTAAAGCCCAAGCTAAACCTGATTTCCATTCCGCACCTGATGCAGTTGAAAGCGCAACCGGAGTCATAGCAAAGATCATTGTCAAAGTTGTCATAAAGATCGGTCTAATTCTCATTCTTACGCCGTCAATCAATGCATCAAAAACGCTTTCACCTTGAGCGCGCATAAAATTAGTTCGATCTACCAAGAGAATTGCATTCTTGGCAACAAGTCCGGTGAGCATTATGATTCCGAGTATTGTAAATATATTCAATGCTTTCAATGTTAAACCAAGCGCCAATAATGCGCCAATCATTGCAAGCGGAATCGAAAATAAAATTACAAAAGGATAAACGAACGAATCATACAATGCAACCATAACCATGTAAGTAAATAAAATTGCCGCAAGCATTGCAAGACCTAAATCTCCAAAAGATTCGCGTTGATTCTTAACATCTCCCTGGAATGAATAAGTTACACCCGAAGGAAATTTATAACTCTTAAATTGTTTTTCCATGTCTTGCGAAATTGCACCGGTTGTTCTTCCGCCCTGAACCTGGGAGTAAATTGTTACAGCCGCACTTCTTGCCTGACGTGATAATTTTGTTGGACCGGTTGCACGGTAAATATTTGCAAATTGTTTCAAATAAATTTGCTGTCCCTTTCGATTCATAAAACTGATGTTGCCAAGGTTATCGGTTTTAGAACGATCGAATTGATCGAGAGCGATTCTAATATCGTATTCCGTGTCGCCATCGCGGAGCTTTGAATCATCATCGCCTGTAAGTGCAATCTGAAGAGCTTGTCCAACTTCAGCAACCGATAATCCGAAGCTTGTTAATTTTCTTCTGTCAATTTCGATTCTTGTTTCCGGATTACCATCCGCTGCTGAAAGACGAACATCGGCAGTTCCGGGAATTGTTTTCATAATATTTTTAATTTCATGAGCAGTTTTTACTACATCATCATAAGAGGGACCATTTATGATTAGTATTATCGGTGTTTGATTAGCAACACCAAAAATTCCAATCGGATTAATACGTACTTTAACACCGGGAATTGTTTGTACCATCTGTTTAATTTCATTTCCAACTTCATCTGTAGATTTTACTCGCTGATTTTTTGGAAGAAGCGTAACCGTAATCTCGGTAGTATTACTCGACGCGAAACCGACTAATCCTTCTGATGATGCGCCTACGTTAGAATACATTCTTTCAACTTCCGGCATTTTACCAATCATCTTTTCAACTTTCTGTGAAGCTAAATTTGTCTGTTCGATTGTTGTACCCGGAGCTAATTCTAATGCAACAGCAAATTCTCCTCGGTCCGTTTGAGTCATAAATTCAGCTCCAATAAATCCGAGAGGAATCAGTGCAAATGTTGCTATAAAAGCTGCAATGGTTAACAGAGCAACTTTTATTCTATTCTTTAATGCCCACTTTAATAGAACGACATAATTTTCTGTAAGCTGCTTAAATTTCTTTTCGAACCGGACAGCAAAATTTCCCAGTAATGTTCTCGAAGTAAGTCTTTCTAATTTTGCAAATCTTGAAGCAAGCATCGGTGTTACAGTAAACGAAACGAACAAGCTCATTAAAGTGGAAACTACAATTACTGCTGAGAATTCTCGTAAGATATTTCCAACCATTCCGCCGACTAAAGTTAGCGGAAGAAAAACTGCAACATCAACAAATGTTATTGCAAGAGCGGCAAAACCGATTTCATTTCTACCGCGTAAAGCCGCAACCCTGCTCTCTTCCCCCTTTTCCAAATGGTGATAAATATTTTCCAAAACTACAATCGAGTCATCCACAAGGATACCTACAACAAGAGAGAGTCCGAGTAAGGTCATTAAGTTCAGAGAAAATCCAAGCGCCCATATTGCAATAAAAGTTGAAATAAGCGAGCACGGAATTGCTACGAGAACGATCAATGAATTTCTTATACTATGTAAGAACATTAACATTACAATCGAAACGAGTAAAACCGCAAGAGCCAAATCGTTCTTTACTGCGTTCGCCGCATCTATCGTGAAGAGCGAGCCATCTTGAGCGATTTCGAATTTTAAATTATTCGATTTGTAAACGCTTTCAATTCTTTCAATTTCTTTTCTTACAAGTTTTGAAACTTCAACAGCGTTGGCATCGTTTTGTTTCTGTAGAATAACTCCGATAGTATTACGGAAATTAATCCGCGCGATATTTTTATAATCTTTAATTCCGTCTTCAACTTCGGCAATTGCCGAAAGTTTTATCTCGCCGCCTAATCTCGATTCTCCTATTGTAAGATTTTTTAAATCTTCAACCGATGTTAATTTTCCGGCTATACGAACGATGAACTGACCGTCTTTATCTTTAATCTTTCCGGTTGGAAAATCCAGGTTTGCTGTTTTAATTACTTGTGTAACTTGCGGAATTGATAAACCGTACGCGCGAAGTTTCTGTAGATCTAAATTGACTTTTATCTCGCGTTCTTCGCCACCGATAAGTGCAATCTGCCCTACTCCCGGCACACGTGAAAGTAAAGGTTGGATTTTATCTTTTGCAAATTGATAAAATCTCTTAGAATCCATATCGGCAGAAATACCCATTCTTAATATGGGGATTTCATCTAATGCGAACTTAGAAATTGTAGGAGCTTTTGTGCCTGACGGAAGTTGTGATGTAATCTGTCCAACTTTTCTTTGAGCGTCTTGAAGAGAAAAATCTGTATTAGCTGATTGTAAAAGTTCTACGGTAACAAACGATACACCTTCGGAAGATGAGGAACGTACATCCGATACTTTATCCATACCGGAAACAGCATCTTCAATCGGCTTGGTAACACCGGTTTCAACTTCATTTGGAGATGCACCCGGATAAATTGTTGTAATTGTTATAATCGGCGGAGAAATTTTCGGCAGCAATTCATACTTAAGCTGACGAAAAGCAAACAGACCCAACACAATCAGCGCGGAAAATATAATGATTATAAGCGACGGCCGTTTTATTGATAATTCTGTAATTGTCATTTTTAAAATCCTTTTTACTTATTGAGAATCTCAACTTTTAAATTATCCACTAAATTATTTTGTCCATTTACAACAATCGTTTCACCTTCCATCAGTCCCTGCAACACTTGAATGTAAATTCCCGATTGGTTCCCTACGGTTAAGCTGCGGAGTTTTGCAATTCCGTTTTCTACAACAAATACTTGGGGTTCTTTCACACTTCCGACTAACGACTCGCGCGGGATTACAATAGTTTCTCTATTTTTTAAAGAAGTAAATTCAACACGCGCAAACATACCGACTTTGAGCGGATGAACGCGTTCATTATTTATGCTAATCTCTACAGGGTAAGTGTGTGATTCATCGCCTTTTGAACTGATTGATTCAATTCTTCCATTAAAAATTACACCCGGATAAACATCAACTGTAACTTTTACTTGATCTCCTACTTTTATAAGGAATGCATCTCTTTCGGCAAGATTAAGTTTTACTTTTAATCTGTTGATATCAACTATGTTAGCAACAAGAGTTGGCTGCGGTGCACCTTGAACCATTGAACCTATATCAACATAACGTGCCGATACATAACCGGAGATCGGCGTTTTTATTTGTGTGTCTTCAAGTTGTCTTTTAGCTACAGTGTATTGTGCTTCAGCCATCGCAGCGCCAAGTTTTGCCTGATCTAATTGCGAATCTGAAACTGATTTTTGCTGATATAGGGTTTTAAATCTCTCATAATCTTTTTTTGCTTTTTCATAATTCGCTTCTGCACTCATAAAAGCAGCTTTCTTTAATTCATCATCAACTTGAAACAGAACCGAGCCGGCTTGTTTATAATCGCCGACTTTTGTAAACACTGCTGTTATTTTTCCGGCTGTTTCAGAAATAATATTAACATCGTTGTTAGCGGTAATATTTCCAACAAGCGATAACGTTTCTGAAAGATCTTTCTTTGCAACTTTATCAACCGAGACGTAATAAACATCTTTTATTCCGCCGGCTGTTGTTGCAGCCATTTTTCTTTTGTTCATAAACAGTACGGCAACTATAATTACAAGAATCACTATTACCGAAACTATTACTTTCCATTGCTTCATGATTTATATCTCCAAATAATTAAATTTTTTCCTTGTCTCGCTTTATTCCCTCTCCTTTGGAGAGGGTTAGGGAGAGGCGTTTTACTTACCTATTGATTTATCTAATCTTGCTTTTGCAAGTTCGTAATCAACTACCGATGTTGTATAATTTGTCTTCGAACCAAATAAAGCGGTTTCTGCATCAACTAATTCTGTTGTTGTCGCTAAACCATTTTTAAATTTATCGTTTGTTACTCTTAAATTTTCTGTAGCTTGTTTAACAGAGAGTTCGGCAATTTCAATTTTTCTTTTAGCTTGGCTAAAGCTTAAATAATTTTGAGTTACTTCCAAAGTAATTCCATCTTTAATCATACCCATTGCATCAACCGCTTGAGATAACTGCGCCTCCGCTTGATCTGTTTGATGTTTTGTTGTAAGCCAATCCCACACATTTAAACTTAAATTCACTCCCACATCCCAAGTAGCATCAAACTGATCGCGTGTTGGTAAAATTCTTTGATTCGGTCTTGAGTAATAATAATTACCCATAACGCTTATCTGCGGATACCAGGATGATTTTGCCAACGTAACTCCGGCTTCGCTCGCTTTAACTCTTGAATCTGCGGCTTTTATTTCTGATCTTTTTATAGTTGCATCATTTATCATTTTATTTAATTCATCGAACTGTCCAGAACTCATATTGGCAGATGATAAAATTTCAATCTTAGTTTCAAGCGAAATTCCAAGAGTATTACACAAAGCAACCCCTGAAAGCTTTACAGAATTTTCAGCATCAACTTGTTGATATAAAGTATTTGAAAGCTGAACCTCTATCTTAAGAATATCATTTGTAGTCATCATTCCCGCTTTCTCAAGATTTTTTGCATCGGTAACATGAGCTTTTATTTGATCAACCGTTTCATCAATTACTTTTTTAAACTGAGTTGCTTTGAACAATCCCCAGTAAGCATTTTTAATATTAAAAATCAATTCACTTTTATCTTTATTGTAATCTTCATTTACGGCATTTGAAAGCTGTTCATTCATTGCGGAATTGCCAAGCAATCTGAATCCGGTAAAGATTGGTTGAAACAACGTAAGCTGAGCTGAATAATTATCAAAAATTGCAGGAGAGATACTGAAAGATCCCATTCCGGGTACAGTAACTGTAAATGGATCTACAGTGCTTAATCTTCTGTAACCTGCATTTAGTTTTAATGAAGGAAGACGCAATACATCCACTTCTCTAACTTTAGCTTCGGCACTTTTTACTTTCATCAGAGAGGAATGAAGCAATTTGCTGTTCTGTAAACCGATTTCGATTGCTTGTTCAACTGTAAGAGAAAGTTTTTCTTGAGCGTAAATTTTAAAATTGAACAATAGTAAGATGGCTATCCAAAAAATTAAATTACGATTAGATCTGTACATATTATTAATTCTCCATATTTATTTTTTATTGTATTTTGTTCTTGAATTTTTTTCTGCCTTCACTTGTAAATATTCCTTCAAATAAAACTCTAACTATAATCTTATATGCTTCATCTGCGGTGATCGGAAGCTGCGAAAGTGTTTCTAAATTCAGCATGCCGTGTACTGCCGAGAAATAAAGCATTGTAACGACTTCACTATTAACATCTTCTCTGAAGATTCCGCTTTTAATTCCTTGATTTATTAATCGCGAGAAACAATCGTGAGCATTCTTTTTACGGAATTCCTGTATATCTTTCCAAACCTCCGGCTGGTTTTTTACAAGGTCTTGCACAATCGGATTTGATAGACGGGAAAAATGCGATACCACAAACGCCATAAAATTTTGAAGCTTTGTAATAAATTCTGTTTTTTTATCATCAATTAAATTTTCAACATATGCTTCTATCTCGCATTTAGCACCGTTAACGATCTCTTTTAAGATATGTTCTTTGTTAGAGAAATGTTTGTAAAGTGTTTTCTTGCTTATTCCAAGATCGGAAGCTATTTCTTCCATAGTTACTTTTGAGTAACCGTACTTATAAAACATTTCTTTGGTTGTTTGAAGAATTCTTTCTTTTACTTCAATATCTCGAGTCATTTTTCCCTGGTTAATTCTTATTTTCAAAACACCGTTAGTTCAATAATGGTTCCAATGGAAACAATTATTGTATTAGTCGTTTCCAAACTTAATAAAGTTCCTTATGATTAAAAAAATGTTTTATTATTTATTATTAAATAGAAAAAGCCGTCCCGAAAATGCCGAAACGGCTTTGAAAAATTGTTTAGGCGATAATGATTTGTAAGAATTGTAATAAAAATAGCAAAATTATTTACTGCTCGCTATAATGTTTAATTCGAAATCCCTTAGTATTAATATTAATAAATGAAAATAGAATTCCGAAAACAAACTGCATAAAAGTTGCAATATAAAAACTAATTGTTCCCTGCTGTAAATTTAATAACAGGGCTATCAGTTTAAGCACTGTTATAAATTCGTATAAAATAACCGCACAAACGAACATATTGATAGCTTTTTCTTCAACAAGATATGTTATTAATAGACTTATAAATATGTAAGAGATTATCACGTGATTAATTATTGTAAAACCTAAAAACCAATTCAATGACCAATGAAATACATTTGGCAACAGTATTGATATTACTGCAATAAGCAGTATCCATACGCGATGTTTTTTATTTACTAGAAAAACTAATAACAAGTAAGAAAAAAACGGAAAATATAAACCGGGTTGAATTTTAAAAACCGTATAAAGTATAAGTCTTAGAGGATCTGCTATGGCTAAAACAAAAAAGAAATAAAAGTAATCTGTATTTCTTTGTTTAATTAACGGAAAAATCCAGCAAATAGCCGAAAGTAGAAATGTAACTTGGGAGAAATTCATTACTGGCACCATGGCGGGCAAGGCCAGCCCTCTTCTAATGTAAATGAGCCGTAAGTTAAAGTTGTAGTGTTAGAACGTCTCTCAACACTTATTACGTTTTCCGAAGACATTCCTAATAGTTCAATAATTTTTGATTTACTATAAAGATAAAACACCTCATTCGGTCCTATGGATTTTCCCGAAGGGTAAAGCAAAGCTCTACCATTTCCTAAAATAATTAATTCCCCATCCTGAACTTTTACCATAACAAAATTATTTGTTTGCTGTATGACGCTTGTGAATTGACTAATGTTCATTTGAGCAGATTCGATAATATTGCCAAATAAAACATTTGCTTCAGACTTAGAAAATATCTTCCCGACAGTCTGAGAATACCCGGTATTAACAATAAACAAAACACAAAAAAATGTTAATACTACTTTTAATTTTTTAGTCATGACTAATAATCCCCTAATTGTTAGAATTTACTAAACAAAAAAGCCGTTCCTAAAAAATCAAAACGGCTTTTTAGAAAAAGCAATATAAATAATTTTATTTTACTTCAAACAATGTATCGCTTGGATTTGTATTCACTTCAACTGAACTGGTAATTAATTCGATCGTACCGTTTGGTGTACCTACACTCAACTTAAATGCATATTTAACACCTTGAACTTCGCGGTAATCATCAAAATCAACTGTCTGTACGCCACCGCCTCGTTCTGCTAGTTGTCTAATGAGCAATCCGGTAGTTAAATCAAAATAATTTGTTCCCTTCTTGCCGGATGGATATATGGATGTAACACGATAAGCATCTTTATTATTAATTGTTTCAATTCCGGTTAATTCATATTTAATTCCATTCTCTTTGTATTCCAGCATGGAATAGAGAGAGCCAAATTTCATTTGTTCAACTTGTTCTGACGGCATCGGTTGTTCCTGTCCCATAGCACTAATCTTTCCCTTCTCTCCGTCAAAAACCATTATTTGTTGCCCAACTCCAAAATCAATTAATGTATAGGATTTGTTTGGAGCTTTTTGTGTTTGAGTCATTGTAATATTCATTCCCCGCATGGCTCCTGACATTTTAGTAGTTCTGTCTTTCACCTTAAGAATGTTTTCTTTCCCGCCTATAGCTTCAACATATTTATTTAAAACCAAATCTACAGTAACTCCTTCAGGTACTTTTTTTACATTCGGATCAACCTTCTCGCCAAAAACATCATAGTAATCAATTTTTCCGCTAACACTAAATTTTGAAAGTTTCTTTGCAACTTCCTCGCCGCTTCCAACAACAAGAACGATTGCATTATTCGGTTTGATATATTTTTTAGCCATCATTTGAACATCATCAACTGTAACAGCGTTAATACTTTTTAAATAATTTTTGTAGTAATCCTTCGGAAGATTATAAAGTGCTGTATTGATAGCAAAACTTGCTATAGTTGATGGTTGTTCTAAACTGCGGATAAAATTTCCCGACAATAAATTTTTAGCACTCTGCAGTTCCTTATCCGAGACTTTCTCATTTCTGATTTTTTTCATCTCGTTGAACATTTCTGTAATCGCACTATCTGTAACAACATTTCTAACTTTTGCAGATGCGCTGAAGCTTCCAACAAGTTTATCCGGATTCAAACTTGAGTAAGCGCCGTAAGTATATGCTTTGCTTTCTCTAAGATTCATAAATAACCTACCGGTTGCACTGCCGCCAAGAATTAAATTAGCAACTTTTGCTTTCGTTGCATTTTCACTTCCAACTGCTAAATCAACCGGATAACAAATGGATATAACAGATTGAACTGAATTTGATCTATCAACTAATGCAACTTTATTTACAATTGGTGCTTTCGGATTTGCAAACGTGTTCTTGGGAACATCTTTTTTCTCCCATTTGCCAAGATATTTTTCTACAAGCAATTTTGCTTTTGCTTTGTTGATGTCACCAACAATTGCCAAGTAAGCTATGTTGGGTCTAAAATACGTTTCAAAATATTTGTTACACATATCGAGTGTTACAGACTTAACACTTTCTTCAGTTTCAAATTCACCATAAGGATGTTCTTTACCAAAGATCAATGTCTGCTTAACGCGGTTAGAAATTGCATCCGGTTCATCTTTTGAATAAGCTAAATTCGACAAAGTTTCTTTGGTTATCTTATCAAGTTCTTCTTGCTTAAAATTCGGATTCAAGATTACATCTGTCATTATATCCATGATCTTATCAGTGTACTTAGATAAACCCGAAGCAAGAACGCTTGTAGAAGAAGTAGATAAATCTGCACCGAGGAAATCAATTTCTTGTTCAAGCTTGTCTTTAGATCTGTTCTTTGTTCCTTTACGTAATAACTCGCCCGCAGCTAATGTATATCCTGCATTCCTGCCTTCAACAATTGGATCTCGATCTAACATCAAGCTAAATGTAATTTTAGGAAGTTTATGATTTTCAACTACAAATACTTTGAGACCATTTGGTAACACAAAAGATTCTGCATTGCCAATTTTAACTTCCGGCGCCGGTCCGGCTTGAGGAAGTTTTGTTCTATCTACTTGAGCAAAAGATATAGCTGCCATGCTCAAGAATAAAATTAATATCAGAATACGTTTCATTTTAACTCCATTATTTTTTCAAATTTTAAAATTTTATCCGAACTCTTCAGAATAACAATCTTATTTCTTCTCCATCGCTTTAGGTAAATAGTAAAGAACAACTCTGTTTTCCTTGGTTAAATATTTATTGGCAACTCTTTTCAAGTCTTCTCTTGTAACTTTCATAAAGCGCTGAATTTCGGTATTAATAAGATTTGGATCGCCGTAGTAAACAGAATAATTAGCAAGACTCTCTCCAATTCCTGCAACAGTTGAATATCTTGTTACAAAACTGCTTTCAATTTGATTCTTCACTTTTTGAAATTCAGTTTCTGTAACTAATTCTTTTTTTACTTTTTCAATTTCATTATCAATTGAAGTTTCCAAATCTTCTGCTTTACCGCCAACATTACATAAACCAAAAGTTATGAATAGACCCGGATCTTCTAGAGCAAATGGAACTGATCCTACTTGTAATGCTTTTTGCTGTTTGTCTTTAATTTCTTTAGTGAATCTTGAACTTTCCCCGCCGGATAAAAGAGTAGTAAGCATACTTAGTGCGTAATAATCCGGTGTCCCTTGTGCCGGCATGTGATAAGCTTGCGCTACTAATGGGAGTTGGACTTTATCATAAACAATTTCTCTAACTTCAGCTGTCTTTACCGGCTCCATTTCTTTTGGACGTCTAATTTCTTCTTTCCCTTTAGAAATTTCGCTGAAATATTTTTTGATCAATTCTTTTGTTTTGGGAACATCAATATCGCCTGCGATTGTTAAGGTAGCATTATTAGGAACATAGAATTTTTTATAAAAAGAAATAAACTCATCAATTGTAGCTTGATCAATATATTGCGCCGAACCAATAGGCATCCATCTATACGGATGAACTTTATATGCATTGCTGAATATTTTTTCTGCTAATGTTCCATAAGGTCTATTATCCAAACTTTGTTTTCTTTCTTCCTTTACAACTTTGCGCTGTGTTTCTACACCTATACTATCTATCTTTAACTGAAGCATCCTTTCTGATTCCATATACAAGCCAAGCTCAAGCTGATTTGACGGAAGATTTTCATAATAATAAGTTCTATCGAAAGAAGTATTTGCGTTCAGTCCTCCACCGGCAGCTTCAATTATTTTCATATACTCACCACGTTTTATGTTAGGAGAACCTTCAAACATTAAATGTTCGAAGAAATGTGCAAAACCTGTTCTTGCAGGATCTTCATTTTTACTTCCTACATGGTAGAGCACAGATACATTAATAATTGGATTTGTATTATCTTTATGTAAGATTACACTCAATCCGTTATCAAGCTTATACTGTTCATAGATAATTTTATTAGACTGTGCTTTTATGCTAACAAATCCCATTAGCATAAAAAATATTATGAGTTTGCGTTTCATTAAATCCGCTCCTTATAAATTATTAGAAATGATTTTTCAGAGGTAATTTGATGAGTCAATATTATGAAATTCTCTCTTTTTATGCGAATATTAAGACGACTTCATTTTACAAAAGTTATCTTTAATACGCATGGAGAATTATCGTATGTTTTTCTAATCCATAACATTGTAACAGCATAAAAAATAGTATTTCAAATCACTATCAGATTTTATTATAATAGGATTGATTTTGAAGGGTGAATGATAGATTTGAAAAGTTACCGTTACTCAATATTCGTTTTATTCCTTTTGTTCATAAATATTCACTTATCCGGACACACCTCATCAGGGTATTCCCCGCCTGAGATTTTATCCGGATCAGTTAATTTATATGAAAGCGATTCCAGAAAAATACCCCAGCAACCGGATATTAGTTATTCAATAGAACCGTTTTACGATATTGATGTGTTCAGGCTCATTGTTGTTCTTGAATTCATGGGTGATCGGTCGGGGGATACGAAGATTATTTTACCAAATAATTTTGGAAGTAGTACTGATATTAACGGTATAAAATTTTTAAAACCTCTTTCATCAAATACATACATACAAGACAGCGACAAACCCGAAATAAAAATAGTAAAACACATACCTAACACATTAGTAAGAATTTATTATCAAGTTGAAGAAGTTCGCGATGGAGATCTTGAACTTGGCAATCAAAACATGGCAATTATCAACAAACAATATATTCATTTCTTAGGTGAAACATTTTTTATCGTTCCGGCGTGGGATTCCAGTATAGAGTTGAATATCCGCATAGTATGGAATCATATGCCTTCAAACTGGAATATTGCAAACAGCTTTGGCATTAATGAAAAATTTCAAGAGACTAAACTGCCTTTGTGGAAATTTAAACGTTCCCTATTTGCTGCAGGTGATTTTCGAATCATAAAAAAGACGGTCGGAAATAATCCTGTTTATACAGCTATAAGAGGTTCCTGGAAATTTTCTGATGATCAATTCACCGATCTATATTCAACTATAACTAAAACAGAAAGAGATTTTTGGAACGATCACAATTTTCCATTTTTTTTAATTACTGTACTGCCGTTATCAGGAAGTAATGATCAGACAGGAACCGGCCGTACGAATTCCTACGCACTTTTCTTATCTAAGAACCGAACAATTGATGTAAGAATGAAACGGTTACTTGCTCACGAGATTTTTCATATTTGGATCGGAGATAAAATTCAGTTTGCTGATCCTGAGCAGCTTGTCTATTGGCTCAAAGAAGGGTTTACGGATTATTATTCCGAACTATTACTGCTCCGCTCAAAATTAATTTCATTAGAAGAATATATTGATCAATACAATGTAATTCTAGAAACTTATTTCACTTCTCCTATGCGGTATGAAAAGAATGAACGTCTAATCAATGAATTTTGGAGTGATAAAGATCTAACACATTTACCGTATCAGCGCGGAAGAATTTTTGCACAGAATCTTAATTATACAATTTTGAAAAACTCATACTGGAAAAAATCACTTGATGATTTTATGCGTGATCTTGTTTCTCGATGTATAAATGAATCTTTGGTCATCTCGAACGGAAGTTTAAGTGCATTGATAAGATTTTATGCCGGTGACCAAATTCTATCCGATATTATGCGCACATTAAATTCCGGAGCTGTTCTAAAAACCATTCCCGAAGCACTTGGTCCTTGTTTTAAGATGGAAATTGAATCAAAGAAAAAATTAATCATCTTCGGCGAGCAGTACGATATTCCCTCGTATCAACTGAAGAATGAGAATCAGCAGATTGATAAATCTTGTCTCGACTGGTTCGGGGTAAATTAATTTTAGCGTAGAGACTCCATTCATGGAGTCTCCCATTTGACAATTCTTAATTATTATAAATCATTTTCTTTTAAACTTTGGTAATATCAACAAAACAATAACCGCAAGTACAATTACACCGCTTACAACAAAGGTCCAAACATTTGCAGCTCTCGATTGAACGGTCATAGTTAAATCTTCGTAACAGAATCTACCGGCTTCAAATTCCCATACGGCTCTATTCCCCTCAACAGTTTTTGCATTTGTAGTTAAGATTATGCCCGGCATGGTTACTTCGTTTTTATAAGATCCATTTGCAGTGCTGAAATGATCCATCTTTTCTAGGATTGATTTAACAATGTTGTCAATTCCACCTCTTAATTTCCAAACGGAGTTTGTCCCCAGAACTTTTTCCAAGTACTTCATTAGTTCTTCGGTTTTGTCTCCATGCTCGCTAATGTGCTCTTTAATAACGTTTTTCTTTGAGGTAACAAAATCCGGAGTTAGGTCTGCAATTTTATTTTTTTCCAGCATTGTTAAAAATTCATCAAAGAAATACTCGAAATAACTTTCCTCTGCATATTTATCCAGTCTCTTTTTGAAAGCCTTGGTTGTATCATCTTTTAAATATTGTTCGTATTCCTGCGGTGTAAGAAAATTTCTTAAAGGAATATTTTTAAATGGAAAATATGAATGATAGACTTCTTCATAATCAAAGTACGTGTAAAACCAGCGAAATTTTTTATCCAGATTAACATGAAGTCCGATTTTATCTTTATTCTTATATTCATTATTGATGCTATTAACATCATCAAAATATTTTGCTGCAGTATAAACTGTTTGAGTTGTATCGTCCTTAGCTTTCGTTCTTTTTATCTTCCAACTATAATCTGCGGGAATTGGAAACACAAGTCTATGCGGTTCAACAGTATTGTCCTTCACAATCACGGTTCTTTCGCACGATCCATCACTATTAATTTTAGTTGTAGTCTTATATTCTCTACATCCGGAAAAGTTTAAAATCATACTCAACACAAACGTTAAAAATGCCAAATAATATTTTGTCTTCATTTTATTTGCCTCTGCGTGATTTAATTTTTTGTAGTTCGCTATTTAATCTTTCGATTTCAAGTTGTAATGTTTTCATTTTTCCTGTTTCCGTTTCTGAAAAGATTAGATCTTTTTGATTTAACAACTCATTTTGTAATGACTTAATTTTTGTTTTTGTATGTTCATCTAATTTTTCGTAGTCTAATAAAAGATTTTTTAAATCCTCTTTATTTACCAAAAGCCAATCTTTGGATAACTTAACATAAGATGAATTGCCGCGAGCAAATTTGTACGCATCATAAAAAAATTTGAGTATCTCATTATCAAAAGAAATAATCTCAGCTTTAGTTTCAATGACTTGTGCAGTGTTATTCAATTGATTTTCCAGTTGTGTAATATTTTTTACTGCAGAATACTCTTCGAACATATAAAGTGACACCATTATAAATAAGATCGCTGTTAAGGCGTATCGTACCGATTTTTGAGAAACGAATAGTATTAGTTTTTCAAAAAAATAAAATTCATTTTCATATTTTTGATTAGAGGACTTACTGTTAACTTTTTGCATAATTGAATCAACGAGGATTTCTTCGTTATCTAGAATCGGCTGCTGTATTTTCATTTTAACAAGCACACTTTCTGCTCTCTGAACCGACTCATAAATACTTTTACAATCATGACATGATGAAATATGTTTTTCAATTATACTTTTTTCAGCAGGGGTTAATTCATCTAATCGTTTTGAGAAGATTAATTCTTCTATTTGTCTGCAGTTCATTTTTGATTTTCCCATTTTATTATTTTCTTTCTGATACTTTGTCTTGCATAAAAAAGATTCGTTTTAACCGAGCCCGAAGAGATGTTCATTATTTCCGAAACTTCTTCGATTGATAAATCTTCCATATCTCTAAGAATAAAAACTGTCTTTTGTTTTTCCGACAATCCGCTTGCAAAATGTTTTATTATTGCAGCCAGTTCTTTATTAGTTAATTCCTTTTCGAGATCAATTCCGCCCGGAGCATTAATAACTGATTCCTCATCAAAATTCTTAAAAATATTTCTTTTCCGTTTTTGTGATCTCAATTTATCGAAGCATAAGTTCACGACGATCTTATACATCCACGTAGTAAATTTTATTTTCTTATCATATTCATTTAAGTGCTTCCATATTCTTATAAAACATTCTTGAACAACATCTTTAGCATCTTCTTCGTTGTATAATATTTTGAACGCAACTGCATATCCGAACTTATGGTAATTTCTAACAATCACTTCAAAAGCTTTAGTGTCACCCTTATTCGCTTTAAGAATTAACTCGTTCAGTTGTTCAAAATGAATTTGGTTCCGCATGCAGTATGTTCTTTTTTCAATTAATGATACGATTGAAAATAGGAAAAGTTAAATCGATCGGGAAAAAGATTATGTGGGGAAAAATGCAGAGACTCGATCCCGACGAGTCGGGACAGGTTTATAGAGTCTCCAACATAAAGTGAGACTTGATGAACCTGACTGCCGTCAGGCAAGTTCAAGTCTCTACGCAAATTATCTCAACTTCCCCAACAAATAATTCAACAACCTGCTAATCGAAACACGAATTTGTTCCATCGAATCGCGCTGGTGAATAAATTTCGTTTGCAAATCATTGCTTTCTATTATAATTTAGAATAAGAATTGGAAACGAATTTACTTTATGTATCTTTATTTTGATTGGAACGAAGAAAAAGCGAATAGAAATTGGAGAAATCATAAAGTAAGTTTTGAAGAAGCAAAGACCGTTTTCAATGATCCGTTATCGGTTACAATAGGAGATCCTGGGCATTCAATCCAAGAAAATCGTTATTTGGATATCGGTCGTTCTTCGAGAGGAAGAGTGTTGGTTGTAGTTTATACTGAAAAAGAGAAAGCAATACGAATTATATCATCTCGATTAGCAACCAGAAAAGAAAGAGAAGAATATGAAGAAGGTTCAATCTAAAAAACAAGAGAATGCAAGTAACGAGATGCTGCCTGAATATTCATTCAAAGGCGGTGTTCGTGGTAAACATTATAAAGAATATCGAAAAGGACACGAAGTTAAGATTATTAAAAATGATGGCAGTGTTGTAATTCAACATTTCTCTTTAGAAGATGGTGTTGTTATGCTTGAACCGGAAGTAAAAAAATATTTTCCGGATTCTGAAACGGTGAATGAAGCTCTTAAAAATCTTATTAAACTCATTCCAGCTAAAAAAAGAAAGTCATCTAGTTTTAGTGCTTATAATTAAAGTAGATTCACTATAGACGTTGTTCCTACCGTTGATTTATCTCAACTTCCCTGATAAATAATTCAGCAATCCGCTAATAGAAATTCTGATCTGTTCCATAGTATCGCGTTCTCTTACAGTAACAGTTTCATCTTGTAAAGTTTGGGTATCAACTGTAATGCAAAATGGTGTTCCTACTTCATCCATTCTTCTATATCGGCGGCCGACTGCACCTTTATCATCGTAAAAAATTCTTAAGAACGGGCGAAGATCTGTTTCGATCTTTCTAGCTATCTCCGGCATTCCGTCTTTGTTTACTAACGGAAGTATTGCCGCTTTGATCGGAGCTAATTTTGGATGGAACCGTAGAACACTTCGCACTTCATCTTTCACTTGTTCTTCGTAATAAGCATCAACCAAAAATGCCATAAATGAACGGCTTGCCCCGGCTGATGTTTCTATTATGTAGGGAATAAATTTCTCTTTTGTCTCGTCATCAAAATATTGCAGCGATTTGCCTGAGAATTCCTGGTGTCTTCCCAAATCAAAATCAGTTCTGTTGTGAATCCCTTCGATCTCACCCCAACCAAATGGGAATTCATATTCGATGTCTGTTGCTTCTTTTGCATAATGTGCAAGTTTATCTTTTGGATGATCATGAAACCGCAATTTGTCTGCGGTCATTCCCAACGATTTGAACCAATCTATTCTTCTTTCTTTCCATTCATCGTAATGTTGTTTGTCCGTGCCGGGTTTGCAGAAATATTGCATTTCCATCTGTTCGAACTCTCGTGTGCGAAATAAGAAATTTTTTGTGTTGATTTCATTACGGAATGCTTTTCCGATCTGTGCAATTCCAAACGGAAGTTTTTGACGGCTTGAGTTTGCAACATTCAAAAAGTTTACAAAAATTCCTTGAGCTGTTTCCGGACGGAGATAAATAATGTTGGCGGAATCATCTACGGGACCAAGAAAGGTCTTGAACATCAAATTAAATTTACGCGGTTGTGTAAATGTTCCTTTATTGCCGCATTGAGGGCATCCTAACAAATCCAAAAGTTTTGTTGCAGATAATTGATCTTCAAGAACAGAATTAAATTTTTCTTCGAGCGTTCCTTCTTTAGATAGAATTGCAGCATCAAATTCTTTTAGGGCTTTTTCTTTGTTCTTATCACTGATCAATTCTGTAAGTGTATCTAATCTAAATCTCGCTTTACATTGTTTGCAATCAATCATCGGGTCGGTAAAATTTTCAACATGTCCACTCGCTTCCCACACACGCGGATGCATTAGTATTGAAGCATCCAACCCTTCAACATCTTCGCGGTAGGTCATCGTTTTCCACCATTCTTCTTTTACATTTTTAAGAAGTTCAACACCAAGCGGACCGTAATCCCAGCAGCCGTTCAAGCCGCCGTAAATTTCTGATGACTGAAATACAAAACCTCTCCGCTTTGCAAGCGAGACGATCTTTTCTACAGTTTCATTCTGATTCTTTGCGATGATATACCTCTAATTTTTTTGAGCAAATATAAGAAAATGAGTTTGAAGATAGAAGTTAGTAGTACGTAGTGTGATAAGTGTTTTATTAAAACAGTTTTATAATACAATAAGATAACGCCGAAACTCCTGCAGAAAGAGGAATAGTCAATATCCAAGCCCAGACTATTTTTCCTGCAACTCCCCATTTTACATTTGTTAATCCTTTGATAGAACCAACACCCATTATAGAACCGGTGATCGTGTGTGTAGTGCTTACAGGAACTCCGAGTCCGGTTGAAATGAATAATGTTGTTGCAGCACCAAGCTCCGCACAAAAACCATCAACAGGTCTTAGCTTAACAACTTTTTGTCCCATTGTTTTTACAATTCTCCATCCGCCGAACAGTGTACCCAATGCTATTGCAGCATGACATGAAAGAACAACCCATAATGGAATATCCGAAGGACTGTCAAATTTATTTATTAAGTGTGAACTGAAAAGTAGTCCCGTAATTATACCCATTGTTTTCTGCGCATCGTTTCCGCCATGTCCCAAACTGTATGCTGCCGCAGAAATTAATTGTCCTTTTCTAAAAATATGATCTACTTTCATAGGATGACTTTTACGAAAAAGATTATAAACAAGCACCCCTATTCCAACACCAAGAAATAAACCTAATGTTGGTGAAATGAAAATAAAAATTACCGTCTTAATAATTCCACTTCCGACAAGAGATCCCAGACCGGCTTTAACAAGCGCTGCCCCGATTAAACCTCCGATAAGAGCATGTGATGAACTTGTTGGCAATCCAAAGTACCAGGTGATAATATTCCAAATACAAGCTCCCATCAATGTTGCAAAAATTATTGATGAGTCCATAATTTTAATATCAACAATTCCTTTTCCGATTGTTCCCGCTACATGAAGGCCAAAAACTAAAAATGCTATGAAGTTAAAAAATGCAGCCCACATAACAGCGTAGCGCGGTGATAACACTCTTGTTGAAACAATTGTTGCAACAGAATTAGCTGCATCATGAAAACCATTTAGAAAATCGAAGGTTAAAGCCAGAAGTATTAGTAGGATAACGGCAATAGTCATACTTAAGCCTGCTTAACAAGAATGGATTCAATAATTTTGGAAACATCGTCGCATTGATCTAATACCTTTTCTGAGGTTTGAAAAATGTCTTTCCATTTCATTATGTAAATTGCATCTGTTTCCCCGCCGAATAGCTCTGCCATAACATCATTCTTAAGCTGATCACCTTCATCTTCAATTAAATTGACTTCGTTGCAATACCGCATAATTTTTTTTGAATCTTTCATATTGCGCAGCCCATTAATTGCTTTCGAAAGCGCCTCTACCGATCTATCAATAAGTTTTACTTCTTCTCTAAATCTCGGATTAATGTCTGTGATCTTATACACTTTCATGTGATTGGAAATTTTTAGAATGTAATCAATCACACTATCAAGTTGATGAGCAAGCTGGTGAATATCTTCTCTATCAATCGGCGTAATAAAAGTTTTATTTAACTTTTCTACGATGTTAAATACAACGCTATCCGCAGTTCGTTCTATCTCTTTAATCTTTTTAACATCTTCTTCGCTAAAAATTGATTTACTCATGTGCTCTTGGAATTGCTTTGAGGCAGCCACACAATGTGCCGCCAAACTGTCGAACATATCAAAGAATTCATATTCTTTTGGTAAAAGATTAAAACCCATTTTATAATTTCCTTTTAAGTTGGTGATTTGAAAAGAATTAAATATTGCTCTTATTAAATTAACAAAATATTACACCTTCACCGAATACAAAATTTGATGTTGAATAAGTTCGTTATAAAGTATTTGGAATTATTGAAAACTATCGCTTTATTTAAAACATCTTTTGTCCTTAACAATTTATTAGAATATCATTATGCAAGAACATTTTACAAAAGAAGTAGAAGAATTAAAAACAAATCTTATCAAAATGGCATCATTAGTTGATGAGCAGGTTGAAAGGGCTTATAAAGCATTGGAGACGGGAGATATTGAACTTTGCCGGGGAATAAAAGCAAAAGATCTGGAAATTGATGCATACGATAATCTTATTCTCACTCAGTGCGAAAATATCCTCGCATTATTTCAACCTGTTGCAAGTGACCTAAGATTTATTATGTCGGCACTTCTGATCAATAATCAATTAGAAAGATGCGGAGATATAGCAGTTAATATTGCACAGCGTGTTAAAAAGACAAGCGAGTATCACCCGTTGATAATTGAATCTCAGATTTTAGATATGGGGAAACAAGCCCGTGAAATGGTTAAAGACGCAATAGATTCTTTCATAAATCTGAATATTGAACAAGCTGAAAAAGTTTTAAGAGATGAACAGATTGTTGATAAATTGAATAAAAGCATTTTTAAATTTCTAGTTGCAAAAATGAAGTCCGATCCGGAAGTTATTGAGCCGTGTGCACACCTTGTTGTATTATCAAGACATATTGAAAGATTGGCAGATCATGCTACAAATATTGCCGAGGATTTAATCTTTTATATTAACGCAGAAATTATTGCTCACAAAAAGAAACTTGAGAAATATAAGAAAGAGAATTAGTCGTACTTACCGAAATGTTATTTCTTCGACGGGATTGTAAAAATAAATTTACTCCCTTTTCCAATTTCGCTTTTAACCCAGATAGTGCCGCCGTTTCTTTCAACAAATTCCTTGCAAAGAATTAATCCTAATCCGGTTCCTTTTTCTCCTTTTGTACCTTCTGAAGAAGAAACGCTGCCAATCTTAAATAAATTTTCAATTGATTTCTCGGTCAACCCTACTCCATTGTCATCAACAGTAACAGCTTTTGTGCCGTTGATATTTTTTAACAGAACTGAAACCACGCCTCCTTTGTGCGTAAATTTTATTCCGTTTGATACTAGATTCCTAATAACTGTTTTCAGCATCTCTTCGTCTGCATATACTTCCTCATTATCACCACAATTTGTAACAAGAGAGATATTTTTATTCTTTGCGGATGTTTCAAATATTGAAAAGGTATGCTTAATTATTTCGGATATATTTAATATAACCGGTTTGAATTCCATTCTTCCGGTTTGCGATATTGACCAATAAAGTAAATTTTCTAAGAGTTTATATGTCTGCCTGCCGGAATTATCAATCTCTTGAATCAAATGTAATTTTTCTTCTTCTTTCAGATTATCGAAGTCCTGTAGAAGAATTTCCGTAAAACCAAAAATTGCATTGAACGGATTTTTTAGATCATGTGCAATTATTCCAAAGAACTTATCTTTCATAGCATTAAGTTCTTGCAATTTAATATTAGCCATTTTTTTGGAATGATAACGGCTGTAGGTAATGATTGCCAAAATAATAACAAGCATGGCTATAATGATAAAATAATTTCGCTGTTTTCTTTCAAGATCAATATCTTTCATTAAAATTGTATTTAGTTTTTCAGCTTTTTCCGCTTTATTAGCCGATTCCATCTCGTTTACGAATGCAATATTCTCTTGGTTCATTACAGAATCTTTAAGAACGGAATATTTTTTTGTGTAAAGAAGTGCATTCTTAAAATCTTTTTTTATTTCATAGTATTGAGTAAGATACTTATAACATGATATTTGATTATATATTTCCTTAGTACTAACTGCTATTTTGAGTGCCTTCTGAAAATTTTCATCGGCTTTAGAAAAGTTTCCGAGTTGTGCATATATTAAACCAAGATAATTAAGACAAGTTATTTGTCCTTCCAGATAGTTTATTCTGCGTGCTAGTTCTAATGCGCGCTGAATAAATACTTCAGCTTTTGAGTATTCTTTCTTAAAATAATAAACCCGTCCAAATCCGGCCCATGTAGCGGCAAGTCCTTTTTTATCATCAACAGCAGTGTATTCTTTCTCTACTTCCTTAAAATAATCCAATGCAAGATTAATCTTCTCTTGTTCGAAATAAACTTCAGCAATTAAATTCAGCGCTAATGCCCTTCCGGCTCTATCTTTTATTTCTTCGCGTAATGTAATTGTTCGATTTAAATACTCTAACGCTTTAATATAATTTTGCTGCCTGCTGTAAATCAATCCGATGTTAATAGTACAGAAAGCCATTCCGGCTTTATCGTGAAGATTTTCAAAAACATTAAGCGCTTTCATTATATTTTCTAAAGCTAATTTATTATTGCCTTCCAGCCTGAATAAACCACCAATATTATTATATGAGTATGCAATTTGATTCGAATCCTTAATTGCTTCCGCTATACGAAGTGCATTTTTATAAAGACTGATTGATTTATCATAGTTGCCAAGATTTCTATATACTACTCCCATCAAGTTTAATGATTTAGCCTGCAGTTTTTGATTATTAATTGATTGAGCGATCTTGAGCGCTTCTTCCCCTGCTTTTAGGGCAAGTTGCGGTGTTTTACTGCGATTACTCCAACAGAATTCATTTAGAATGCGGGCTTTAGTTGTATCGGAACTACTTTTATATTTTTCTAAAAGGGAATCTAATTTATTCTGTGCGGTAAGAAATAAAGGAAGGATTAATAAAATAGATAAAGTAATTGCTATTATTCTTTTTGTCTTCATTAATAAACAATTAAAAATTTATTCTACCTCAATCATTTACTCCATCAATAGTAAACTTAGGGATTATTTTCAATCAAATGCAAAGAGACTGCAAATCATTTACAGTCCAACATTATTCTTGAGTTGGCATTCCATACTTTGCCCATTCTTCTTTTGCCGGTCCATAAACACCGGGTACTTTTAATCCCGCTTGTCTCATAAGAACCGTCATTTGTCCGCGGTGATGTGCTTGATGTGCAATTAGACTTGATAAAACACTTGCACGTTTCCAAACCTGACCGTACATATTTAGATTATCGCTAAGCATTTCGTCTTTCCAATTTTTAGAGATCAATTCGGCGACAGCTTTCGATGAGTTTTCATAAATATTTTTAATGGTCTCGACTGATGCGGGCACTGGGGTATTTTCATCATGACTAAACGGTAATCCCGTTTTAGAAAGCATTTCCGGAATTGTGTCTGTTATATGCCATGCTATAAATCTTAACGAGCGTCCATCCGGAGTAACTTTTTGATTAAGAGACTCGTTAGTTAAGTTTCCGAAAATTTTTAGCGTTGCTTCGCTTTCGTATTTCCATGCTTCTAAAAAATCATTAATTGTTCTGAACATTTTTTTTCCTTTCTTAGATCTTTATGAACTAAAATAAAAAACTGTATTAATTAAAGTTTGGAGATTCTTCATTCCGATGCTTCAAAAAAACCAGCATCGGAATTCAGAATATGTGACTCATTTCATTTTTATCTCGTGAATTCCGCCCGCAAAATCTTTTTGAGATTGTATCTCAATTTTAATTGATTGAGTCCTTACTGTTTCGAAAATAATACTGTTGTATTTGTCTTTCTCTGTTCCATATTTATCGGTTGTATAAACAGCAGGCCATTTTTCTCCTTCTTTATAAAAAACTTTCCACGTTGTTGGAACTCTGCATTCACCAATTCCGGTATCATCGAACCAATAAATTGAAAGTTCGGAAACCTCTTCTGGTTTAGCAAAATCAATTTGCACGAATTCCTTTTCGCCTTTACTTGGCCACCAATGAAAATACGGAAGTGATTCATCTATAGAACTTTTGGGTTCCATTTGATCTATCATTGCCTGCGGATTTTTTCCATGTAAAAAAGTCAGCTTTGAATTTGTTAACATGTTTGGTCCCGATAAAGGTCGGACAGTTGATTCTTCTCTTGCAAGCCAAACACTCATTTCACCTTTGCCTCTATGTGCCCATGCGTAATAAGGAATTGCAGTAAATTCTTGTTCAGATTGCTTCAAGGTTTTTTTATCATCTGCTAATCTATAACCTAAAACATTTCCTTTAATAATTTCTATACCGTTTAATAGTTCCGGTTTAAACTCCGCGGTTAACTTCGAATTATCATTCAACAAAATATTGCGAACATAACCGTCTTTATTATCAACCCATTCTGCTGCATAAACTATCGGTCCGCGTTGAATTGCAACTCTGCCTTTATCGGCTTCAACATTTTCATTTGCAATAATTCTTCTAATTTCCATCGGAAGATTTAATTCAACGATATCGCCGGCTTTCCAATTTTTATTAATTACAGCAAATCCATTTTCGATTTTTAGTTCTATCGGTCTTCCATTTACAGTAAGGTTAATCTTTTCTTTTGGTTGATCAATAAATTTATAGAGATCGCTTGCTATCGCTTCGTTTTTAGCCCAGCCGGGGATTCGGATGTTAAGTGAAAATTTTTCTTCTTTCATTTTAGGTGAAACAACAATCTTAATTTTTCCATCCCAAGGATAATTTGTTTCTTGTATTAATTTTACTTTACCCGCAGCAAGTTTTATTTCCGTTTCATTATTTGTAAAAAGATTAACGAACAACTCATTTCCTTTTACGGCATACATATAATTCGCAACCGATGCTATAAACCTTGTTACATTTGTCGGACAGCAAGCAACATCAAACCAAGCCGCACGTTCGTGTGTACCGAAAGATTCCAACGGATTAGGATAGAAAAATTTATCACCGGTCATAGAAATTCCCGAAAGAAGAGCATTGTAAAGTGTTCGTTCCATAATATCAAGATATTTTGAATTGCCGCTCAACAAAAACATTCTGTGATTCCAATATACGTTTGCAATGGAAGCACAAGTTTCGTTATATGCGCTTGCATTCGGAAGATCATAATTTTTTCCAAACCCTTCCCAGGAACCGGCTGCGCCGACTCCGCCTGTTAAATACAATTTTTTTCCGGTTACATTATTCCAGATTTTATCTAAAGCTTTGAGATAATCTTTATTGCCGGTTAATGCAGCTACATCAGCCATACCGGAATACATATATCCCGCACGGACTGCATGGCCAACTGCTTCATCCTGCTCAATAACAGGTTTGTGATCTTG
>JACRFC010000222.1 GCA_016234355.1 Ignavibacteriales bacterium | reverse complement strand
GTAAACGCTTTTCTAAATGGTAATGGAAATACAACTTGGCAAAACATTTTTTAGCTTTTAGCTGTTAGCAATTAGCCCTTAGCTAAAAGCTAATCGCTAATGGCTAATGGCTACACTAATATAATCAAAGCAAAAGTGGATTGCATAAACGGTGCAGTTCTTTTAACTTTGCAGCCGTCAATAATAAAACATAATGGAGTAATAATGAAAAAATTAGTTGTTTTAATTCTTCTTATCGCTGTTACTTTTGTAAAAGCAGAAGATCAGAAATTCGGAAAGGCGATCACCTTAAAAGAAAAAACTTCCGTTTCAACAATTCTTTCTGATCCGTCAGTGTACGATGGTAAAGAAGTTTTAGTTGAAGGAACAATTGTTGATGTCTGTCAAGAAATGGGATGCTGGCTTGATGTTGCAGGCACTAAAGAAGGTGAAAAGATCCGTGTTAAAGTTACAGACGGAGAAATAGTTTTTCCTAAAGACGGAAAAGGTAAAACTGTTTTGGTGGAAGGTGTTGTTTACAAAGTTGATACAAAAGCTGCAATGGAACACAAAGACAAAAAAGAAGGTGAAAAAGAAGATTGCGCAACGAATGCAGTTTATCAAATTAAAGGTCTTGGTGCGGTAATTAAATAGCTGTTAGCTTTTTGCAATAAGCTTTTAGAAATAAAAACCCGATTTCTTATGAGATCGGGTTTTTGTTTTAAAAGTAGAGACTTCATTTATGAAGTCTCCACATAAAGAGACTCGATAAACCTGCCTGCGGTACATAGGCGTCAACTTAATTTTTCTTCCGAACCTTCTAACTTCTATAATCTTTTAACCTTTACGTGTTAAGAATATTTATTTATCCTCTACGAGGATTATGTATTTGTCGTGTTTATTTATCTCTACAAAAATTAAACATCTACGATGTTTTTAGACCTCGTAGAGCCTGCCTGCCGGCAGGCAGGTCGAGTCTACAAATAAAATTAATTCGCACTATCTAAATGCGGATTGATCTTACTAACCAAGTGCGATTTTGGAACTGCGCCGATAACTGCATCAACAAGTTTCCCGTCCTTGAAAATTCCTAAAGTTGGAATACTTCTAATTCCATATTGTGCAGATACTCCATAATTTTCATCTGTATTTACTTTAACAACTTTTAACTTTCCGGCAAGATCGTTTGCAATTTCTTCAACAACCGGAGCTACCATTCTACATGGTCCGCACCACGGCGCCCAAAAATCAACTAATACCGGTGTACTTGATTGTAAAACTTCTTGTGCGAAATTGGAATCTGTTCCTTCTATTATATTCTTCATTTTTTTTCTCCGTTAAATTTTGTAATAATTAGATGCGGAGATTTGAGAAAGGATTCATGAAGAGCAGAGCAAGAGCACGATTTAAATTTCATGCTCTTGCTCTTATTCTTAATCTGTTACTTACTTACAACTTTTCCATCTTTGTCCAATTGAATTGGATCACCGAGACCAAGTTCTTTTAGTTTATCAAATTGTGTTGCCATATCTCCAACAATGAGATAGATCAACTTATCCGGATGAATTAATTTCTGTGAAAGTTTTGCGTGTTCTTCCGGTGTTATCTTTTGTACAATTGCTTCGCGTTGTTTGATATAATCGAAAGGGAGATTATACATTATAACCGGTTGAAGCATTCCGCCGAGCTGCATTAAAGTTTCAAATCTTCCTGCATTGCTCTTTAATAAAGTACTCTTTACTTGATCAAGATCTTCTTTCAAAATTCCTTCCGTATACTTTTTAATTTCATCCCGGACTATCAGAGTAGATTCGAATGTTGAATTTGATTGTACTGCAGAAGATGCAAGGAACTGTCCTGCATAAGTTGCGCCGCTAAAACCGGAACGGGCACCATATGTAAAAGATTTTTTCTCACGCAAAATCATATTCAATATTCCGTTGAAATCGCCGCCAAGCCGGTGATTTATTACAACAGCTTTATAATAATCCGGATTTGTGTAGCTTGGTCCCAAATGTCCGGCAAAGACTTGTGATTGTTTTGCATTCGGAACATCTACAAAATAAATTCCTGGTTTAGCGGGAGTAAGACTTGTAACATTTGGAATTTTTACTTCCTTAGCTTTCCAATCTTTCAAACCATTGAACAATGCAACAGCTATCTCTTGTGTAATATCTCCCACGATACTGATTTTACAAACGGAAGGTGAAAAATATTGTTCATAGTATTTCTTCAGATCATCGGGTGTAATCTTACCGACTGATTTTATTGTTCCGGCTGATTCATTTGCTAAGATATTATCCTGACCATAAACAAGTTTTGCAAACACACTCTGAGCAATTGATGCAGGCGATGTTTCCGTTCTTTTCAATGCTTCAATAGTCTGACTTTTTGCAAGTTCAAACTCTTTTTCATCCCAGCGAGGTTCGAACAACATTTCTTTAGCAAGAGCAAATGTTTCATTCAGTTTGCTTGCAAGACAACTTCCTGAAATTGTAATTGATTCACTTCCACCGTTAACATTTATGTTTGCACCTAAATCTTGTATTGCTTCCCGCAGTTCTACAGGCGTTTTAGTTTTAGTTCCTTCGTTCATTAAGCGTGCTGTCAATGAACCAACTCCGATCATATCGGAATTATCAAGAAGCATTCCGCCTTTTAGAATTATTGAGAATTGAACCAGAGGTAATTCGCTTTGTTTAATTCCGTAAACCGGAATTCCGTTAACGGTTTTATCTTTCCAAATTTTAGGAATATTTACAACCGGATCCGGACCTTTAACCGGTTCTTTTGTTCTGTCTATTTTGGAAGGAATTGGTACGTATGGTGCATTTACAATATCTTTTTTCTTTGTTCCTTGTTTCTCAATTGATTCTTCCTGCACAACCCACAATTTTGAATTTGGCGCTGTTAATTCTGATTTACCTTTTGGAACGATGCTGGTAAGAAGATAATTTCGATCCTTGATATATTTATTATATACTCTCCATACATCTTCTTTAGTAACACTCATTCTGTTTTTAAGATCGGTTGCCATATAATCCGGTGAACCGCAAAAAATATTATAATCGCCAAGACGCATTGCTTTACCTAAAACACTTGCGCTCCGGCTGTAAAATTCATATTCGATTCCTGCTTTTTGTCTTTCAACATCTTTATCCGTAAACCCTTCTTTTTCAAATCTATGGAATGCTTCTTTAACTGCATCTTCAACATCGCCTAATTTTACTGTTGGAAAAGCTGTAACTGCAATATCAAACGTTCCTGCAATTTCGCTGCTGCCTTGACGTGCCATAACTGATGGTGCGAGTTTTTTCTCTTCTACAATCACTTTGTATAGTGGTGATTTTTTACTTCCGGCAAATATGCGTCCGAAGAATTCTAGTGCATAAGCATCTTTATTAAATTCTTCAACAGTAGAATATTCCATTCCCAATCTTGGAGCGTTTGCAAGATTGTCTTCACAGTAGTATCTCACAACCTCTTTCAGAACGGCATGACTTTTTTGTAACGGCTCCGGCGCGGGATCGGATTTTATTTCCGCAAAATATTTATCAATCCACTTCTTTGTTTCGGCAACGTTTATATCTCCAGCAACTATTAGTGTCGCATTGCCCGGTGAATAATATTTAGCATGGAAATCAAAAACATCTTGAAGTGAAGCAGCAGCAAGATCTTCTAATTCACCTATAACAGTATGTCCGTAAGGATGCGTTGCAGGATACATTAATTTAGTGGACATATATTGACTTTGTGAGTAAGCTCTGTTATCGCCCTGGCGTTTTTCATTTTG
>JACRFC010000221.1 GCA_016234355.1 Ignavibacteriales bacterium | reverse complement strand
GTTAATACAGGGTCGACAAGAATTTTGCTAACGACTTTATCAACATATTCTCTAGCAGTCATTTGATTTGAATATTTATAATATCCGGGAATTCTTCCGCCAAGAATTATCCGCATCAAATTGTAATTCCGTGCAATTTCTGGAGAAAAACGCTCAATCATTTGGAATCAATACTGCATTTCAGTTTTTTTATACCACAGGTGCTTTAAGTGGGATTTTGGATAACACTCCAACTGCAGTTACATTTTATTCGCTTGCTCACGGATTAGGAATAGAATCTTTTACAATGGTAGCGGGGATACCATACGATTTATTGAAGTCAATTTCTTTAGGTGCAGTATTTTTTGGCAGTATAACTTACATAGGTAATGCCCCGAACTTTATGGTTAAGGCAATTGCAGAAGACAACAACATTAAGATGCCGGATTTTTTCAGTTACATATGGAAATTTTCCTTAGTAGTACTTTTACCAATTTTTATTCTTGTACAATTGATTTTTGTAAAGTGAAATTAAATAGATTTGATATTTTCAGAATAGGAGCTAAAATCAAAAATTACTTTATCACTAAAATTGTTTTAAGGAACGGATAAAATAAAAAAGTCCACTCTCGAGAGGGGACTTTAATTCATCAATAGGTTTAAAACAAAAAACCCCGAAACAGATCGGGGTTTTTTATTCAACTAAAAGTTAGAAGAATTAAAATTCAATTTTCTTATGTGTTCGGTTAGCATATTCAAGAACGAATGCACTAGCAATAAATACTGAAGAATAAGTTCCTGTAATCATACCGATAAATAATGCGAAAGCAAATCCTCTTAGAACCTCACCGCCAAAAATTAATAAAGCAATGATTGTAAGAAGAACAGTAAAAACAGTAATAATCGTTCTGCTCATTGTTTTATTGAGAGCGTGATTCATATTTTCTTCTACGGAAAGCATTTTATGAATCTTCATCTGCTCTCTTACTCTATCGAAAACAATAACCGTATCGTTAATTGAATAACCAACCAAAGTTAAGAATGCGGCAACAACGCTTACCGATATTTCTAAATTAAATCCCGGAATTACACCGTACAGAATAACAAATATTCCCAATGTGATAAGTACATCGTGGAATAGCGCTATAACAGCTCCGAAAGCAAAAGTAAATTTAAATCTGAATCCGAGGTAAATTAAAATTACAACTAAAGACAACAATATAGATAAAACTGCGTCGCGCTTAAGTTCTTTACCTACTTTAGGTCCAACTCTATCTTCTTTAAGAACGCTAAAAGAGTTGTCCTTAAATTTTTCAGTAAGATTATCTTTAATTAGATCTGCAATTCCAAGACGTACTGAAACAGCAGTATTTGTTGCTTCTTCAGAAACTTTAGCGGAATTAAATCCTGCTAGAAATAATCTGTTATTCAAAACATTTGCTGTAGATGGATCGGGGAATGAATAGGTAATTGAAGTTGATGAAGAGTCAATAACTTTTTTTTCAATACCAGGATAAACGCTGAATATAACACTTTCAATTTTTGATCTTACTTTTGGTAGAATTTGTTTAGGAAGTTCCTGTAATTCTGTTCTCAATAAAATACCCGTTGAACCACCGAAAGTTTTTACCTCGACATTACCGATACCCAGTTTATCAACCTCCGTCCTAATCTTTTCAATATCTACAGGTTTTTCAAATTGAAGGGCAATCTCGGAACCGCCTCTAAAATCAATTCCGAACGTTACACCTTTAATAAAAATCGTGAGTAAACCTAAAAGGAGAATTGTAGCGGACACGAAATAAAACGTGGTGCGTTTACTCATGAAATCAATATTTAAATCCTTAAATAGTCGCATCTATGAATTTTCTCCTAAAAATTAACCGACGTTTATTTTAAAACCTTTAGCAACCATAAAATCAAATATCACTCTAACAACAACCAACTGAGCGAACAAACTTGTAACCAATCCGATCATGAGTGTCAATGCAAAACCTTGAATAGGACCTGATCCGAATTGATAAAGTATTAGTCCAGTAAAAAAAGAAGTAATATTCGAGTCAAAAATCGGGGCAAATGATAGTTTAAATCCGCTATCTATAGCGGCTTTTACAGTTTTACCGGTTGCTAATTCTTCTCTAATTCTTTCATAAATAATTACGTTAGCATCTACTGCAATACCCATTGTTAAAATTATACCTGCAATACCCGGCAAAGTTAATGTAGCTCCAAAACCCGCAAGCACACCTATTAATAACAAAATTGTTATCATTAATGCAAAAGACGCGTATGTACCAGCTTTCTTATAGTAGAATATCATAAATAATGCAACGATCACGTAACCGATCCATGTTGAATTTAATCCTTTGCTGATAGAATCTTGCCCGAGAGATGGTCCAACCGTTCTTTGTTCAAGAATATCAATTGGAGCCGGCAGAGCACCCGCCTTTAATACGATCTCGAGAAGTTTTGCTTCTTCAAGATTTGCGGAACCTGTAATTTGTGAATTGCCCGAAGGAATTTTTCCAATAATATTTGGTGCTGAATAGACAACACCGTCAAGAACAATTGCACATCTTTTATTAATATTTGATCCGGTAATCTGAGCCCAATCCCTTGCGCCTTCTGTATTCATTTGCATATTAACAACCGGAGCTGAAGTGGAAGGATCAATGTTTGACTGAGCATCAACAATCACTCCGCCGGTAAGAGATGCTTCTCTATTTACCATATACATTCGGTAATATTTTTCTCCGCTAGGATCTTGTTCGGGTCTTTGATCATAAATGAATTCGATATTATCCGGAACAACTTTCTTCACTTCAGGATTTTCTAGGAATGCATTTATTTTACTTTTATCGCTTTCTTTTACATAAGCATCAGCAATCCTTCCTTGAGGATCAAGTAAACGGGCAACAGCAAAGAATGGATGTTCTTTCGCAAATTGTTCGGCGGTTAATTTTTGATCTTTCTTTGTTGTATCTGTTTTTGAAGCAACATCTTTTTTTGCTGAAGCAGAATCTTTTCCCGTTTTACCTGCAAGCGCCTGATCTATTTGATTCATTATCGGAATAGCAAAATCAGCGTCTTTAACTAATTTGAATTCCAATAAAGCACTGCCTTGAAGTAATCTTTTTGCTTCTTCTTCTCTAGCAATACCCGGCAACTCAATTATAATTCTTCTTGAACCTTGTTTTTGAATACTTGGCTCAGATACGCCGTATTGGTTTACTCTATTGCTGATAATTTCAATAGCTCTTGTTACGGCATCTGATTCCTGTTGAAGCAATTTTGAAGTTATTGCAGCATCATCTTCACGGATCGAACCGAAATATCTGCTCATCCTGATTCCTTGCTGCTTCATTTTTCTTGCAAGTATTGAAACAACATTTTCATCGGAATCTTTTGATTCAGCTTCTGAAACTTTTAAAATCTGCTTGAACTGTGCATCCGGATCTTTTGCTAATTTTTCGAGCAGCTTAGCAGTATTAACTTCCATCACAAGATACATTCCGCCTTGGAGATCGAGACCAAGTTTCATTCTCTTTTCTCTTGCTGAACGATAATCGGGATTGTTTGTAAGAATGCTGTCTTTCTTAGATGCTATAATATCTTTGATCTGAGCATTTGTGAGTGAGGGATTGCCCTTTTTAATACTTTGCTGTAATCCTTCCAACTGAGCAGTAACTTCTTTATTGTTCCGATAGTCTTTGTAAGTAGGATAGAGTAAGTATAAACAGAGAGCAATTGCGCCTGCAATCAAAATGATTCTGAATCTTAGCTCTTTCATTCTGGTATGTGTTTTTTAGTTTTAAAATTAGTATTAAAATATTGCTTAAATAAAACCCCGAAAATAATCGGGGCAGAAAACTATTTTTGATCTATTCTCTTACAACCCATGTTTTAACAGCAGCAGAAACACTCGGGTGAAGTTTTATCGAAACACTGTAAATTCCAAGCGACTTGATCTGTTCAGTAATTTCGATTTTTCTCTTATCAATATCGTAACCTTTTTCTTTTAACGAATCAGCGATCATCTGGTTTGTAACAGTTCCGAAGATCTTATCTTCTTCGCCAACTTTAACCGGAATTGTAATTGATACTTTTTCAAGATCGGATGCAAATTTTTGAGCAGCTTCTAATTCTTTGGCTTCTTTTTTAAGGATCTGTTTCTTCTCTTCTTCAAGTGCCAGAATATTTCCTTTAGTTGCTTGATAAACAATTTGACGGGGGATTAAATAATTTCTAGCATAACCGTCTTTTACATTTAATACATCGCCAACTTTTCCAAGCTGATCGAAATTTTTTCTTAATATTACTTTCATCTTATCTCTCCTACTTAACTGCTTCTGAAACGAATGGTAAAATTGCTAATTGTCTTGCTCTCTTTATTGCCTGAACTAATTCTCTGTGTTGTTTAGCGGTTAGTCCGGTAATTCTACGAGGAATTATTTTACCTTGATCGGTAAGAAATCTCTGAAGTTGTTTTGATTCTTTATAATCAATATAACTATCAATAATTCTTTTAACTTTCTTCTGAGTTTTCATTCCGTTATTTCTTTGTTGTGTTGGTCTCATGCTTTACCGCCTTTCATTAAGTCGGATTCCTCATCGGTTAAAAATTTATCGAATGAATTATCCTCATAATCTGCTTCATCAGTTTCAACAATTACATCTTCTCCGTTAGTGGTGGTCTTGCTAAATTTATTTAAGAATTGAATTCTCTTTGCTTTTATTTCAACAATAGTTCTGTTTTTACCATCATCGGTTTTGAAAGTTCTGCTCTGAAGTTCTCCATCAATTAATACAGCACTTCCTTTTTTAAGACGGTCTCTGCAGCTATCGGCTAATTTATTCCATGCAACAACACCAACATAACAAACATCTTCCTGCCATTGATTACTGCTGTCTTTATAACGTCTGTTTGCAGCTACATGGAAATTTACAACAGGAGTGTTGTTTGAAGTTTGTCTGAATACAGGATCTTTAGTTAAGTTACCTGCAACAATAACACTATTAAGTTCTGGCATCTTAAGTTCAGCCATCATTTCCTCCGTTACTTATCGTATGTTTAATTATTCTTGGCTTTCAGTTACTTTAGTTTGAGCTTCTTGAGCAATCAGTTCTGCATTTTTAGAAGCATCTTTTTGTTTTGCAATTGCTTCAAGTGCAAATTTATCCAGTTGAACGGTTAAATATCTAATTACATTTTCATCCAATCTGTAATTACGTTCAAGAGTTGCAACCAGATCAGTTGTTGCGCTGAATCTGAAAACAACGTAGTAACCGCTTTTAGCTTTTTTGATAGGATATGCAAGACGTTTTCTACCCCACTTATCCAGCTCAATAAGTTCTCCGCCGTGTGTTGTAATTGTTTCTTGCATTCGTGAAATTGTTGCTTCGACTTGCTCGTCTTCGAGAGCTGCGTTGATAATTACAACGCTTTCGTAGGTTCTTTTACGCATTGTTACTTCACCTCCCTATGGTCTAATGGCCTCCCGATTCATTCGGGAAGCAGGGTTTATAAATTGGGTTCAAAAAATATGATTATTTAAGTAGTGGTGCAATATTTAATTAAAGTTCTTTTAAAGTTAATTACCGTCAATATTTAAATTTTCAGCATTATTCTTATCTTTTAATTGTTTACTGAAGTGATCCAACATTGATTTATAACCCCCGGCAATAAATTGTTCAATTAATTCAACCGCAAATCCCATGCTTTCTTCAACTAATTTCTTTTCGTTACTGCTAAACTTTGCAAGAACGAATTCCGCCATGTCACCTTTTTCAAATTCACTTCCTATACCAAATCTTAAACGGGGGAAAGAATCGTTCTGAAGATGATAAATAATTGATTTAATTCCGTTATGACCGCCATCGCTTCCGGATTTTCTTAATCTAATTTGACCCGGTTGAAGATTTACATCATCGTAAACAATTAAGAGATCTTCTAAATCAATGGAATATTCACTCACAAAATCTAAAACCGCAACACCGCTTAAGTTCATGTATGTTAAAGGTTTTATCAAAAAAAAATCGGAAGACCTTAATAAACCTTCCGAATAAAAATAATCCCTTTTAGAAGCAATAAATTTTATCTTATTTTTTTTTGCAAACAGATCAAGTATTTGAAAACCTACATTGTGCCTTGTGAAATCGTATCTCTTGCCCGGGTTTCCTAATCCTACAATACTTCGCAAACTTTAATTATTCCTCTTCTTCTTCTGTCTGTTTACCTTTAGTAATAACTTCAGGTTCAAGTTTCTCTTCACCCGGAACCACTTCTGCCGGTGTTGGTTCAACAACAGCTCGAGGCATAACAACGGAAACAATTATTTGATCATCTTTATGTAAGAATTTAACTTTATCGAAATTGAGATCGCGGACATGAACAGATTTTCCTAAACTTAATTCAGTAATATCAATAGAAATATGTTCTGGAATATCTGCCGGTAAACAAGAGATGCTCAATTTGTGAATTGTATGTTGTACAATACCGCCTTCGCGAACACCTTTAGCTTGTCCTTCAAGAACAACAGGTACTTCGATTTCAATTTCTTGATCGGCGGATATACCTTGAAGATCAAAATGTGCTACTCTGTCTGTAACAGGATCGAATTGAATATTTTTTAAGATTGATTTTCTCTCTTCGCCTTCATCTATTTTAAGATTGATAATATGTGTCTCGGATGTGAAAACTAGAGGTTTAAGATTACGTTCAGTTATATATATTGCAATAGGATCCACACCTTTTGCATAGTAAATTCCCGGAACGTTACCATCTCTTCTCAATTGGTTAACAACACCTTTTGTAGTGAGAGGTCTACTGTTTGCCTGTATTAATAATTCTGACATTGCTTAATTATCTCCCGAAATAATTTCTTTTCTAATTTTTATCAATTTCAAATAATGAGCTAATAGACTCATTTCTGTGTGAACGTACTATTGCTTCGGCTAATAAACCGGATGCTGTTCTAACAACAATCTTTTTACTAAGTTCATTCTTTAAGGGAATACTGTCAGTAACGTACAATTTAGTAATTGCCGAATCCTCAATTTTCTTTATAGCATTGCCTGAAAGCAGTGGATGAGTAACTGCGCCAAAAATTTCTTTAGCACCTTTTTCTTTTAGTGTATTAACTGCTGCAACAAAAGTTCCGCCGGTATCAATCAGATCATCAACTAAAAGAATATTCTTACCGTTTACGTCTCCAATAATATTCATGGCTTCAACTTGATTATGTTTTGGTCTTCTTTTATCAATAACAACTAAACCGGCATCTAATCTTTTTGCATAAGAACGAGCAAGCTTTATTCCTCCAATATCAGGAGAAACTACTACTAAATCTTTAGGTAAATCTTTGAACAATCCAGTGAAAACAGGAGAAGCATATAAATGATCAAATGGTATATCAAAGAAACCTTGAATTTGAGCGGCATGCAAATCCATTGTAATAACTCGATCTGCACCTGCAACTGTAATTAAATTTGCAACAAGTTTAGCACTTATAGATACTCTTGGCTGATCTTTTCTATCTTGCCGGGCATAACCGAAATAAGGTATTACTGCTGTAACTTTTGTAGCAGATGCCCGTTTTGCAGCATCAATCGTTATCAGTAATTCCATTAAATTTTCTGCAGGCGGATGTGTTGATTGTACAATGTACACATCTCTACCTCTAATGTTTTCCATAAACTTAACCCAAATTTCACCATCACTAAACTTTCTAACGTCGATAGTACCTTGGGTTAAATTCAGGTAATTACAGATTTTAAGGGTTAGTTCCCTATTGGAAGTACCGGAAAATATAAACGGTTGCTGCTCCAAAACTTAAAATCAAATCCTATTTCTAAAAATGGTTGCCAAATATAAAGAAATCAAAAAGGGATGTCAACATAAAGAGCAGTTGCATCAGCTTGTAATCTGAGGGTTATTTCATTCTTTTACTGAATAAATAAATTATAACTACAACTAATACAAATAGAGCACACATGAAGATCCAAGTTGGAGTTTCTTTTAGTTTGAATGCGCGGTAGGTTGCAGTTATATATTTACCTGTGCCGATTTCATCTAAAGAGTATTTCCATGTAATTTTATTTCTGACAATTTCAGTAGCATTATGACTTAATATTTCACCAGGTAAATAATAAATATAAGTGATTGAAAAATTTCTGCTTTCAAAACCAAAACCTGTTGCAATTGCCGGAATAAACTGAGAAAATATCTTTATGTTTTTTGATGCATCTTTAATAGATAATTCAGATTTGCGGAAAGCTGGTGTGAGGTTTAAGGAATCTAAGCTGTTAAAGTTGAGTTCAACTTTTGCATGCATGCTGCTATCTGCATAATCTTTATATACTTCAACGTTCGTTATAGCACTATATTCAGATGAGAATTCCTTATAGACAGAATCTTTGCTAAAAATCCCAAGTCGTTCAACGATGGATGAATCTTTTGGTGTAGTCCATTTCATCCAATAATGGATAAACATATTTCCAGAACCATCCGTTTTGATAGTTGTTATCTGGGTGTAATTGAGGCATCCGTTAAGTAAAACAGAAATTGCGAAGAGGAATAAGATTCTAAATTTCATAATTCAAAATTATTTTGAACAAATATGCGAAAAAAATGGTTAACTAAATAGAAGTTTGATTTGTTAATCCCGCTGTTTATTTTTTCATTCAATGTTTTGAAAACTATTTAAGGAAGAAAATGCCCACATACGATTATAAATGTTTAGACTGCGGTTATACGTTTGAGCATTTTCAAAGGATTTCTGAAGAACATTTGACAAATTGTCCCAAGTGTAATGGGCATATTAAAAGACTAATTGGCGCAGGTTCAATACCGATATTTAAGGGAAGCGGTTTCTATCAAACCGATTATAAGATGTCTGCAAATAAATTAGAAAATAAACCAGTAGAAAAAAAATCAGATTCTACAAGTAATGAAAAGAAGTAAATCATTCTATGATTTACTTCTTCTAAAAATCTAATCCAATTGATAAATAATAACGCGGTTCAGAGAATTTATCTAAATTATATTTCCATGCAATATCCAATCTCCATAAGAATAACATATATAATCTAAATCCAACTCCGGTTCCTATCAAAAGATCTTTAGTGACAGTTGTTCCATTGTCATCTTTACCAACTAATTGTAATTTGTTTGTGTTATTCCAAGCCGAACCGGCATCAATAAATGCAACACCCAAAATATTTTGGAAGAAGAGTGGTAAACCACCTGTTAATAAATAGCGAATTATCGGCAAACGTAATTCGAGATTTAGCAAGCCGTATTTTGTACCTAATTGCTCGGCATAATCATAACCGCGTAACGGAAGAGCCGGGGTTAAGAATGCATAATCATTCGCATTAGATATTGGAATACCACCAGTTGCGAAACTTCTATTAATCCAATTCTCTGTCCCTCCAATAAAAAATCTCTGAGCATTAGCACCGCCGGAAAGTCCGCCGGAAAGTCTGAATACAAATCCGTTATCAAACCAAAAACGGAAATAGTTTCTATAATCGAACACTACAGAATAAAAACTTTGTGTACTTCGGGTAAAACCGGGATCACCAAATAAAGTGAGTGAATAGCGCGTCCCTTCTATCGGGGAAGTATAACCCCATAATACATTATCTTGTACAAAACTAAATGAAGGTAATATATATGTATTATTATCAGTAGGAACTGATGGATTATCCAAGTTTTCCGCACTAACACTTAATACACTTAACCCGAAATCCATCCTATGAAAACGATCCAGCGGATAGCTTGCCATACCGATTAAACCGAAATTTCTGAATCGGTACAATTCTGAACCAAAGTATGAATCCCTGTAAAGGAATCTTGCAGTATGAAATGCCTGGATTCCAAAATCTACTCTCTCTTTTAAATAATAATAAGCTAAACCGTAATCGCTGTTCTTAATATCAACTTGTAAACTTGTTTGACCTATCAAACGATGATTGCCAAGAACATCGCTGAATGAAAGTACAGTTGTACCCAATAAACCATAAAGTGTGCTGTAACCGGCATTGGCATAAATTAAATCCGGTGAAAAATTAACTTTGTACCTGTTGACAAGAAAATTACCGTTCTTATCAAGAGTCTCGCGGAAAATTTGATTTCTCTTTTCAACTCTTGCACTGTCGCTTTCGGATGGATCATTTACGAAAACATATTTGCTGTAATCGGTTTTTGTTGAATCGTTAATAGATTTTTTATCCTTCTCAAATTGTCCGACAAATATTTTTGTTTTTTGATTTGTTGAATCAGTTATTGCAACATCATGTTTGTCTGTGGTGTCTCTTAAGGAAATTGTTTTAAGTGCAGCTTTTTCTTCATCACTGCTTTTTGCAGAAACTATAGATTTCATATAATCGGTATATTTTAAGGAATCGGTTTCGAGTTTCATTTCAAACGGATTGTTCAGCATAAAAATGTTATAACCCAAATTATAAAGAGCAGCAAACACCAATTTTTTACCGTCATATGAAAGTGATAATTGACCAAGATCGCTATAAGAATTAGTGATTGGAAAAGCTTTTAGAAATGCTGATGAATGATTTTTTAAAGAATCAATTTTTATTCTGTAAATATTATTGATACCATTTTTATCCGAAACAAATAATAGTTCTTTACCATCGGCAGAAACAGCAGGCGATCTTTCATCGCTGTACTGCCAATCTGTAATTCGTTCAACATTTTTTGTCTCTACATTAATTGAGTAAAGATCGAGATGTTTAAATGGATGATTAAACATTTGAAAATCTTCTGTGGGTATTGTCTGCTTTAGATCATTACCGCGGTCGGATGAGAAAATAATTTTTTTGCCGTCCGGCGTCCATATCGGATCGGTTTCACTATAGAGATCATCAGTTAGGTTTGTAAGGTTCTTAGTTGAAAAATCATAAATGTAAACATCTGATTGTTGAGAGTTGTATGCAATAAAAGTTAATTTATTTCCGTCTCTGGACCAATTAATTGTTTCAATACCGGGTAGTTTGAAAGGAAGTTCGTAACTAATTTCCGTCTCTGCGTCAATAATTGTAATGACATCGTATCCTCCCGATTTAGAAGAGAGAGCAACACGTTTATTATCCGGCGCCCAGGTTAACGATGGATGTAGAACTGTTAACTCTTCAAAATCGGTAGTCTTTCCGCTTTCAACAATTTTTTTCAAAACCTTTCCATCTTGTGCATCCATGATATATACATCAAGATAAATATCACGATCAGAGATAAATGCAATCTTATCGCCTTGAGGTGAAAGGACGGGGCTAGTATTATAAAATCCGCCGATCTTTTTATTATTAGTTAATCTTTTTGAAAGCTCATCAGGATCTTGTTTGACGGCAATATCAGGCCAGAATTGTTTTTTCAAACTTTTTTTCCAACGTTCGCTCAAATCTTCTAAACCGATTCCGATGGTTGCCTTTAATGTTTGTTCAAGATTACCATAATTTTGAATTTTATTAATTATCTCACCAACTTTTTGACGGCCGTAAGTATCCGCAATATACCTGAATACTGATTGACCGCCACGGTATGCCAAATATCCGTCAAGCTGATTTATATCGGGAAGTGTTTCGCTAATAATAGAATTGCGTATGAACATATCGGTATTGGTTTCCCATCCTTGCGAAAGATATTCTGCGCTTCCTTCCATAAACCAGGTTGGAACTTGAAGAGTAATGCCTTTTGCAATTATGTTTTGAATAGTTCCGCCAAAATACATATCGCGCATTATCGCGTGTACTAACTCATGCGCTATAACATGTTGAAATTTTTTATAAGAACCTTCGAAAGGGAATACAACGCGATTTTTAAATGGTTCGGTAAAACCGCCAGTACCTTTTCCTGTATATTCATCGGTAACATTGGTTTCTTGAAAATCATTATGGCTGTTATAAACAATAAGAGAGACTCTATTATTTAGTTGGTAATTCAGATCTTTCCGAATACTTGAAAGAGCATCTTCGGAAGCGGAAGCTGTAAACTCTGCTATCTTTTCTCCGCCAACTGTAAAGTAGATATCAAAATGTTTAGTCTGAATGTAGAACCACTCGGTATCTTTATAATTAACTTTATTTTGCCCAAACTGTGCGAATAGAGCAGTTGAAAAGAATGTATATATTACAATTGTCCTAATTATTTTTTTCATAGTTCCACCTTTTAAAACTTTTATTCTGAAAGTAAAACAAAATCAATTTCGCGTTTTTCCTGATCTACGCGAATAAGTTTAACATTCACCTTGTCACCCAAACGGATTTTTCTTCCTGTTCTTTTTCCTAGGATTGAATAATTTTTCTCGTCAAATACATAATAGTCATCATTCATATCTCTTAATCGTATCAATCCTTCTGCAAGTGTATGGCTTAATTCAATAAAAATTCCAAAGTGTGTAATACCTGAAACAACTCCGTGAAAATCTTCACCTACTTTACCTTTCAAATACTCAATTTGTTTCAATTTTACAGAAAGACGTTCTGCATTTACAGCATTTCTTTCTTGCGCAGATGCATGATCACAAATTTCTTCTAATTCTTCCAGTGATAAATTTTTCTCTAGCTTCTCTAAATTATAATCAAATATCAAACGATGAACAATAAGGTCCGGGAAGCGCCGTATTGGTGAAGTGAAATGTGTATAATACCTAAAACCTAATCCATAATGCCCTATGTTTTTTGTTGAATAGACTGCCTTAGCCATAGAGCGAATAGCAATCTCATTTACAACTGCTTCTTCCTCTGTTCCTTTTACTTCTTCTAATAACAACTGGAACTGAGTAGATTTATTAGCAGAATTAGGATCGAAATGGTAACCGAGTGATTTAACAAATCTTGAAAACTCAACTATCTTTTCTTTATCGGGTAAATCATGTATCCTATAAACAAATGGAATCGTCTTTTTGTTCGCTTTAGCTTTAACATGTTCTGCAACTATTTGATTTGCCAATAGCATTAGTTCTTCTATAAGATTATGACTTTCACGGACTTCTTTAATTTTTATTTCGATCGGAATACCGTTCTCATCCAACTTAAAATTAACTTCGGGAGAAAAGAAATTAATACTTCCTTTCTTCATTCTTTTTTCGCGGAGAGTTTTTGAGATCTGATTTAATTGTGTGATCTCATCCTTAAAGTCGCCATTACCGCTCTCGATAATTTCCTGAACTTCATCGTAAGAAAATCTTCTCTTGCTGTTAATAATTGTTTTTTGAATTTCATAAGAAATTATTTTGCAGCGCGGTGTCATTTCAACAATAACAGAAAAAGTAAGACGGTCTTTGTACGGGACTAACGAACAAATATTATTAGATAATTTTTCCGGCAGCATTGGAATAACTTTACCGACAATATAAACGCTTGTTCCCCGTTCTAAAGCTTCATCATAAAGCGCAGTTCCTCGCTGGACATAATGACTTACATCCGCAATATGAATGCCGATTAAATTATTACCGTTAGGAAGAACTTCGATTGAAACAGCATCATCAAAATCTTTTGCATCTTCGGGATCAATAGTAATAACTGTTTTATTACGAAGATCGAGACGATTGTTTATTTCTGTATGAGGAATTATATCTGTAAATAATTCTGCTTCGCTTAAAACTGCTTTAGGAAATTTATATGTCAAACCAAATTCGCGTGCAATAGATGCTATCTCAGCATCGTAGCTTCCTGCTTTTCCTAAAATTTCAATAACTCTGCCCTCCGGATTAAGAAGAGGAGCTTTCCACTCGATATCACCAACGACAACTTTTTCTCCCTCTTTTGCACCGCTTAATTTATCTGAAGGGATGTATATATCGCGATGGATTTTGTCGTCATCCGGGGCAATAAAATAAAATGATTTGCTTTTATGTAATGTTCCAACGATTTCGTTCCTCTTTCTTTCAACAACACGAATTATTTCTCCTTCCAAACTTTTACCGCGCCGTGATGCTATTAAAACAACCTCAACTAAATCTCCGTTGAAAGAAGTATTTAAATTTTTCCCTGCCACAAAAATATCTTTTATCTGTTTGTCTTTAAGCAAAACAAATCCGTATTCGCCGCCGTTAATAATTTGAAGTGTACCGATCAGTTTTCCTGTATCGAACTTATTCAGTTGATAACGTTTGCCTTCTCTCCGAAGGAAACCTTCATCTGTAAGTGCATGTAGGAAATGTTTCAATTCAGAGTAAGCGAATTCATCGGTTGCATTTAATTTCTTTGCAAGTTCTTTCGACTTGAGCGCAATTGAAGGATGATTCTTAAAAAATGCTTTGATTTCTTTTTTCATTAGAATTCGAATTTATATTTAAGTGCCATTTCGTTTATTTTTTCATACAAGCCAAATGAAGTAACTATAGGATCTTTTCTTTCGAGTCTAATTAAGAATCGGGGATTGAAAAGATATTCAACCTTGATGTTTGCTTTATTAATATTTTGAAAAACTTCTGTTGTACCGCCAAAACTGTATCGAAGATTTTGTATTCTTCCGGAAAGCGAAAACTTTGTAAACTCGCCTGATTGATTGATCTGGATATTGTTTACTAAATCTCCAACTGCCGAATTTACGAAACTTGTAAGCACGGAACCTAAAAATGAAGTTGCAGTATTTCCAATTGCGTTTGTCTGTCCGGCTACTTGTGCTTTATCCTGAGCAGTTAGATCATCCTTAAATTTACCGATAAGAATAAAAGAGAAAGCATCAGCATAATCATAACGAGTTTCTCTAACATTGTTTTGAATATTTCTTGTTCCAACATAAACACCAATACTCTCTGTGTTCCCTGCTAAGCTTCTGCCTAATTCGGAAAGGGGACTTTTGATTTTAATTTTCACTGCAACATCTTGAGAAACACCGCTTGCATCGCGCGGATTTATATAATCGCTGGTATAAGTTGCAACAATATCTAAATATGGATTTGTAATATCGCTTTCAAAACGGATAAACCCAACTGCCTCGAACGTTTTAAAGAATTCTAATTTTGAACCTTGTAAAAGTTCGAACGCGCCTTGTGCTCTTGACTCTCCGCCAAAATTTGAATATTTCAAATCGCCCCGCATCTCAACAAATAATTTTTGATTAACAGCTTGTGAAAGTATAAAAACTAGTTTAGCGCTATTCTCTGCGCTGATTCCAATTTCATAATCAAAGCTTAACGGCTTTTCTGTTTTTTGAGATGATTGTTCTTGCAATGCTTTCTCTTTTAATAATACTTTCTGGAAAAGGGCTAACTCTCGATCAATTTTTGTAGAGTCCTGAATAAAAATAAAATTGAAATTGTTATTTTGAGACTCACCGTTTGCTTGACCGGTTGTATAAACTAGGTCAGTATTTTTCATTAAAAAATTCCCTTTGAAAAATATCCGATCGCCCGGCTTACTCAAAACCCAATTGCCGTCGCTTCCAATTAAAAGATCACCGTAAAAATTAGGACTCACAGACTGCGATTGCTGACCGAGCACGGCAAGATCACCATTGAAATGAAGATCCATATCTTTCAAACTGAATCCGTTAAATGAAATTCCACCAGCTCCGTAAACCGTGCCGGAATATTTTGAACCGCCTGCGTTAGATAAAATAAAATTATCTAATTTCATTTCTTGATTCTCGAAATGAATTTTTGCAGAACAGTTGTAATCTAAATTATTGTAAATTGATTTAAAGCGTCCATCGGTTAAATTAATGTACCCTTTATAAATCGGATTATTAAATGATCCGTTGAGATCAACATCGGCAGAAAGAATTCCTTTTTGATCTGCTATTCCCGGGATTATTCTTCCGAGCGAACTCAGATCAAAATTTGCAGATTTTAATTTTATACTTAAAGGTTCATTCTCAAGAAATCGTTTACTAACGGTTGATAAGCTTAGATCTATAGGCAGACTGCCTTTAAGAGAAAGTAGAGGATTTTGTTCGTTGGAATTCAGATCAAGAAATACAAAATCAGTTATAAGTTTTTTATCTGAATAATTTAACGATCCTTTAATACTGCCGGGCTTGGTTGAAGAAATCTGTAAATCTTTCAGATCGAATAAAATATTGATCACGGGGTTTTCCAACTTACCTTCTATCTTTCCGTCCAATGATCCGTTTGCTATTAACTGGTTATCTTTATACCCCAATGAATATCTTTCTAATAGATAGCCTGAAATGCGGCTTGCATTAATATTCAAATTTTGATTTCCCGATCTTTCAATTATTCCGCTTAAACTGATTATTGATGTATCGTGTTGAACAGTGCATTGAAGTATTTTGAAGAAATCCGGATTAAGAAGAATTTTTACTGTGTCTTTGTTCGACCATTCTAATTCGTCATATGTTACTGATAATTTATTAACAGAAAGTAATTGTTCATTCGGGGTCATGTTAATAATTCCATCGGCTTCGGCATAAATCATATCCTCAATATTTGCTGAACCGCTGAAAAATAACTTGCTCTGATTGAATGCAACATCCGCAGAAATTGATTTTACATTACTGCCGGAATAAAATCGTTTTCCTGTTAGTGAGGCAGTCCCGAATAATTTATCGAATGATAGGGAGCTGTTATCGCGTGTGAAATTAATATCTGAATCAAGATCGGATATATAAATTGTAGTTTTGTCTTGCATCATTACAAGATAATCTAATTTCATTTCGTTTGAGATGGAGAAATTTCCATTTTCATTTTTTACAATTCCCTTGCTGTTACCGGAAATATCAAGTTGATCATTTTCAAGAAGCATAGCAATTAATTCGAAATCCTTAAACTTGAAATCGTAATTAAATTTTAGATTCTCATTAATTATATCCGGCACAGTAGCATCAATTTCAATTTTACTCTGTTGATTACTGACAATCGAAATGGGATTTAATTCGTTAACTTTTTTTGTGATTATGTCCGTAATGGTTTTCGATTCGTACGAAATAAGAGCGATAGCTTTTTTTAGTGAAAAATCTCCATCAATTTTGAAATCTACAAAATCCGAAGTAAGTAATATCTCACGATTTGATGGATCATTTTTGAAAGTACACTGAATATTTGAGTAATCAATTTTTTTATTTCGGAAACGTGATGAATCTACTCCGAACGAAAATGTGCCGGTAACTTTATCAGGATCAAAATTTTTACCATCTGCTGAAAAATAAAAATTTAAATTGCTTTCATATTTTTGATCTTTTAAGAAAGCGGCAAGATTTAATTTTCTTAACTGTCCCACTAAATTGTATGAAGGTATTGTATCCTTATCGAAGGAGAGGTTACCTTTCACAAGCGCGCCCGTATTGCCGCTAAGTCCATCTATGTTTAGGTCTATTACTCTATTTGCGGCATTAAAATTTATAATCAATCTATCAAGCGGAGAACCGTTGAACGAAGATCCGTTGGCATTGAACTTAAAATCAGCATTTATATCAGCAGGTGAGACTCCTTTCCCAATTAAACTTCCTTTAGAATTTAATAGTGTGTTCATATTTATCACAGGTGCAAGGTTTAATTCATTCGTTTCAAATTTGATATCATAAGTCATCGGATTTACACTAACGTTTATAGAAGCATCAAATAAAATTTTACCATTCTCAATATTTCCGAGAAACTTTGTTTTGAAATTTGTCGGTTGTCCTTCAAATTCGATATTAATTCCGGTCATATGAAGTAAAGCATACTCAGGTAATTTTAAAGTTGGTAACAATGCATTAATATCTTCATAATTAAAATCAGTATCGTAGATCTTAGCTTGAATAAAAATATTTTCCGGAGAATTGAGATTTAAAACTTTTCCGTCAATCCGGAAATGAGTATTGCGGTAATCTACTGCGAGTTTTTCGATCCTAAAATCACCGAACTTTCCATTGACTTTTAATTCCATTGAAGGATTACCCTTTAAAAGTTCAGTGCTTCCAATAAAAGATGAGAGATCATCAAAGTTGAATGATTTGGCATCTGCATTTATCGTAACGGGATAATTCTTTAAATCATCCAGGTTAACATTGCCGAATAGATTTAGACTATCTATCCGCGCATTTAACTTTACTTCACTGCTGTCTGTTAAGAAATATAGATTATTAATACTTGCAAAATTTTTAGTAATTGCAAATTCACCGGAAATATTTCTTAAACTAAAACGAGTAAGGTTCGGCTTGAATGATAGTTCTTTTAAGATCAGTAAATAGTTGGAATTATCAACATCAACAAACGCTTGGGCTGCAAAGTGTAAATTATTAATTCGAAGATCGTCCATATTCATCATTGGATAACTTTGCTGCGATTTATAGTTTGCATAAGATTGCCGTGTAAATTGAATGTTATGCAATTGTAAATCATTTACCTGTACAAAAAATGGAAATGAGGACTTGGTCGTGTCTTCGGGTTTTGGTTTAACTAATTTAGAAAAATTCCATTCACCGTTAGAATCTTGAAGCATCGCAATCTTAACATCTTCCAAAAGTATTTTTCTAACGTAAATCTTTTTTAATAATATCTGCAATGGACTGATCTTTACTTCAACATTCCTGGCGAAGAAGAGAGTATCTTTATCAACTACAACAGATGTGCTTTGCAGAAAAAGTGATGTAAAAATTGTACCGTCTAATTTTTCAATATTTAATTTACCGTTGATCTCTTCGTTTACTAAAGTAATAACTTTTTCGCGCAGCGTTTCTCGAAATGTTTTAGTTTGTGTATATCCTAGAACTATCAGAGTAAATAAAATCAAACCTAAAAATGTACCGATGAAAACATTAACAATTTTCCGGAATAAACTTCGTTTAACTTTCGATTGTTTTTGATTACTTGTGCTTTGATCACTCACCTGATCATTTTCATGATCTTGCTCTTTACTATTTAATTCTTGATCAGCCATTACTTCTTAAATCTTTCCAAAACAGTTTTAATTATGTTGGTTGTAGAACTATCATTTGTAAATTCAATTGTTTCTACTTTTCCTCCGTTGGCTTCAACAATATCTCGTCCTACAATGTTTTTTACAGACCAATCAGCACCTTTAACTAAAACATCAGGAATAATTTTTTTTATAATCTCATAAGGAGTTTCTTCATCGAAGATGACAACATAATCAACCGGTTTAAGCGAAGAAATAATAAAAACCCGTTCATTCTGAGGAACAATAGGTCGAAGTTCTCCTTTAATCTTTTTGACAGAAGAATCGGAATTAACAGCAACGATTAAAATATCGCCTTTGGATTTTGCTTTAGTTAAATAATCTACATGTCCGGCGTGTAAAATATCGAATACACCGTTTGTAAATACAACCTTTTTGTTTTGCAGTTTCAGTTCTTTTCTGATTTCTGCAAGTTCGTTAATGTTTTTAATATTACTCATTTCAACTCTTTAGACACTGCGTTAAATAAAGTGTTTAATTCTATTGGAACAATACCGACTTCCTGGCAGACCAAACCGCCGGCATAGTTAGCTAAATAAGCAGCATCAAAAATTTCTGCGCCTGCACTAAGTGCCATCGTTAATGTTGATATAACGGTATCGCCGGCACCGGATACATCAGAAACTTTTCGGGCAATGGTTGGAACTCTTCTTTCAGGTTTCCCTTTTTCGAAAAGTGCTATCCCTTTTTCTCCTAATGTAAGAAGTACATATTTGCAATTAAGCTGTTCAAGTAATCTAAATCCGGCTTTAGTAATATCTTCTTCTGTTCTAATTCTGATTCCAAAAACGTCTTCAGTTTCTTTTCTATTCGGTTTGAATACTGTAACATTCTTGTATGAAAAGAAATTTATGAATTTAGGATCCACGGTAACAATAATATTCGCACTCTCTGCAAGTTTAATGATTTGTTTAATTAGATTTTCAGTAAGCACGCCTTTATTATAATCTTGAAGTATTATCGAATCAAGTTTTTTAAGTTCTTTTTTAAGCAATCCTAATATTTTCTTTTCTGTAGATGGAGATATAGCAGTAGTTTTTTCTTTATCAATTCTTACAATATGCTGCTTATCGGCAATGACTCTTGTCTTTGCAGTAGTGGGACGCTTTGGATCAATTACAATTCCTTTATCAGAAATTCCGGTGTCTTTCATCAGCTTGCGAATAATTTTTCCTTCATTATCATTTCCAATTACACCGATAGGGAAGGGCGTTCCACTAAGTTTTAAAATATTATAAGCAACATTCATTGCACCGCCAAGGCGGAAAAATTCTTCATCAACTTCCACTATTGGAACGGGAGCTTCGGGTGAAACTCTTGAAACTCCTCCCCAGAAATAACAATCCAGCATAAGATCGCCGATAACAGCAACGCGTTTCCCGGGAAAATTATTTTTAAGTGAATTCAATTTTTTGAATGAGACGTTCATCATTTTTTCACTCCGCTTTTAACACTGCTATGGATTCCTATCCACTGTGCAAGCTTATTGAAGAAATTAACTTTAATCAATCCGGATTCTGTACCCAGCCACAAGTTTGTTCCATCGAAAAAGATCGAGTAAACAGTTTGCGGAATCCGATCATCGCGAATTGGAATTATTTGATTCGTCATTCTATCTATCAAAACAATTCCTCTTCCAAAAGTTTCTTTTGTGTTCTTACCAAACTGATATAACGATACCCAAATATACTTACCGGTACGTTCTAAATCATAAATACCATTAGCCGGCAGACCTTTTGAATCATCGAATCGGAGCCAATCATTTTTCCTATTGAATCGGAATAATCCGCCGAGATTGAATTCGGGTCGTTCCGGTGTAATAAATTCATCGAGACCGATCCAAGCAAAATTTCTTTCGAATAAAATTGCAGTAATAGAAACTTGCTCGCCTTCTCCATCAAAGTAATTGTATTTAGTATCATAAAAAGTTAATGAATTTTTGTCGTTAAGGTCTTTAGATTTATCATACTTGTGTAAGCCGGCTTCAGTTCCAAACCAAACAAGAGAGTCGCCATCAACCTGGATGGATTTGATGGTGTTTGTTTTTTCGTTTCCTTTCACGGTTAAATCGTAATCGCTGTATTTTTTTTCTTTTAGATCGAACTTTGTAAGATATTTAAATCGCCCGATCCAAAGAGCTTTTTCATATTTATCGAAAGCCAAAGCTCGTATCCAATTAGCCAACTGTCCGCCGAGACCAAATTTTCTTTTTGTCCATGAATCATGTTTCTTCTCTAATATAAAAAGTCCGTCTGTTGAGCCTGCCCAAACATAATCTTCATTAGCTGCAATGCAGTAAAAGAAATCGTGCTGTAAATTTCCAAATGAAGTTGAATACTGCATCCAAGCATTTGTTTTAGGTATATATTTAAAAATGCCGTTACCGTTTGTTGCGAACCAGAGATTAGTTCCGTCGCTTGTTATATCCATCACTTGAGCGCCGCCAAGAAAAAATTCAAGATCGGATTGCTCTTGAGCGAAAACATCTATTCCAAACAAAATGAAAGACAAAAACAATATTTTCTTCATTAGAGAAATTATCAGTTAGTGAATAGCTGCGATTTCTATTGGGAAATTTAACACTAAGAAAGAAGGGATGGAAATGTTTATGTAAGTTTTTCTTGGGAGACCATTTTCTTGTTAATAAAGACTTTTAAAAATATGAAGAAAAATTATAAATGAATTTTATAAATCTGTGCGGTAACACTTCTATTTTTTTCTATTCTTAACTCCTGCAATACAACTAAATCATTCCAACTCGATATGTTGACAATTAATTAAAAAAATTGTAAAGTTTTTAAGGAAAATTATAATATTTGATTAATATTATAAAAATCGGCAAGGGGATTTAATTAAGATGTATTTCAATTTTCATATTATCCCGGAACGAAAATTTAACCTTTCTTATCTCCGTTAAAAGAATCTACATTCTTCCAAAATAAATTTCTTATTCTGATCTTATTCCTTTTGTGAATCTTTTTTATACTCAATCGTTCTCGGCCCAACTCGAATTTGTTGTTTATGCAGGGGGCAAATATTTTATTAAAAACAATTTCGAACACTTAAAAGGAAAATTCTATGGGAAAAGAACAAAAAGTAAGTTTTTCATCTTAATGGATTTTTTTCTATCCTAATCTTTCAGTTTAAGAACCGGATGAGAGATTGGAGACGGTCGAAGTTCCATGAATTTGTGAGGATCATGGAGAACTGAATAATTATAATAATATTTTATTTGTAATTAATGAATAAGGAGTTAGAAAAATGAAAAAATTATTTGTTCTTATAGTTTTTTTATTATTTATTATTATTGGATGTAGTCCAGATGTAACGGAAAATCCAACAAGTCCACAGGCTAATTCTTCAGTAAAAAGTCAAGCCTTATCAAAGCAAAGTAGTGTTAGTAAAATAACTCATGAAAAAGTATTCCCCGAAATCCTGAAATTTATGGAGATGAAAAGAAAGGAGTATGGAATAACATATAGTCCAAATTTAAAACCCCAAAAGTCACAAAGAGTTGATATAACAAAAATTCCGGGTATAGTTATACCCACACTGAGTGAAATTGAGAAATTATCTACTGGGAATGGTAAATATTTCTCAGGTCATAATTTAATGCAAAGGGATGAATTTACTCTTGACTATGGTAGCTGGTGTGTGCCATATCCTAGTCCCCAAAAACCATTTTTTGAATACATGGGTTCGTGGCAAACTTCAAGTGTCGAGATGGATTATATGTTTGTAGAATCAGATCATTTCTTAAATTCGGAATTACAAGATTATCCGTGGGCGGAGGATTATGATGTTTCATCATTAGATGCTTCCGATTGGCATAGTCAAGCTCAGTGGCCATATTTATGGGAAGTTGGTGGATGGCATTACTTTTACAATTACCCCGATCTTCCTTGGGTTAATTTCTTGGATCAAAGCTATGCTTATGATGGCATGCTTTGATCTAAAAGTTGTGTGTCATCATTATGGAATTTCTTAAAGTGAAATCAGTCCCCAAAAGCCCCTATAGTTGCTGGGGGCTGGGGACTACCCTGCTTATGATTGCTCAATTTTAATAATGACTAAGATAGTGATATTATGAAAAAATTTAATGTTTCTATTTTTGCAATACTCTTATTTTCTCTTACTTCCTTTAATACTCCAAAATTAACTTTGGAAGACGAAAGATTTGAATGGTCTGTGCCCGTATGTATTTCAGATTCAGGTTATACACCATTTTCGGGACCAATTTTCTCTGTCATTAATTCCAATAATATTATTTTTGCTTATACTCAAAGTCCCTTTCTTCCACCCGACTATAAAAATATAAATGTCTATGTAAGAGAATTACGGAACGGAAGACTTTCAGATACTATTAATTTAACAAACAGCGTTTATAATTCGTATTGGCCTGTTATTAAAACCGATAGAAAAGGAATTACACATTTAATATGGGGAATTAGTCTAACCACTCCCAGTGCATTTTCACTTATTCATCCGACAGATGTCTACTATTCTTTTTATAACAATGGTGTCTGGTCTGCTCCGGAAAATATTTTTCATAAAGACCCAATAGCTAATAGTAATGCTTACTCTAATGGCAAGTTAGAACTTGATTCTCGAAATCGGTTGCATTTATTATGGGTGATAAACGATCCCATAACAGGACTTCGTTTTTATCATAAAATTGAAGAAAATTGTTTATGGGGTGAAATAAAAGAGATACCGTTTAGAACGGCGGATTATGATTTTATTTTTGATAAAAACGATAGGTTGCACTTAGCTTATTTTAGACCTGAATATAGCGGGGGGTATGATGAAAACAGCGTCTATTATCGTTTTTCGGACGACTATGGTGAATCCTGGTCGGATTCTGTTCTGGTACATAAATCCGGCAGCCAAAGGGGAATAAAAGTACAAATATTATCAGATCAAAAAAATAATATCCACATAATATGGACAAAACATCTTACCGGAAATAAAACCGGCGGCGATGCAATCTATCATTCATATTCATCTGATGGTGCAACCTGGACAGAACCTAAAAATGCAGTACCCCAATCGGTTGATGGATTTCTCTATTTCAGTGCCGCAATGGATAAAAATAATAAAATTCATTTAGTTTATGATCTGTGGAGTGGACTTTTTCTTATTCCGGTAAAATTATGTTATACATGCTGGGGTGGTACAAGTTGGAGCGTTCCCGAAGATATTGTTGATTCTGCAGAATGGCCTTCTATAGAACTGGATAGTTTGGGTTATCTTCATCTTGAATATGCAGATGCGATGAAAGGATCTAAATATTATACTAAAACAACTATGCCTTTGATAGTAAAAGTAGATGAAAAAAAAAATAATATACCGCAGGAATATGAATTAAATCAAAACTATCCCAATCCGTTCAACCCAACTACAACAATTAATTACCAGTTACCGGAGAACAGTTTTGTAACAATAAAAGTTTATGATATGCTTGGTAAAGAAGTTGCAACACTTGTAAATGAGAATAAATCAGCGGGTTATCACAGAGTAAACTTTAATGCAGGTAAGCTAACAAGCGGAGTTTATGTTTACACAATAACCGCAAACAATTTTGTTCAATCAAAAAAAATGTTACTGATGAAATAACAATCCACAATTGTAGGGGTTCTATATCTTGAGCCCCTACAAATTATGTTGAAATTGTTTCTGCAGCCGGTTCAAATTTTATCTGCCATTCCAATTCAAATCCTACTATCAAGCATGTCTTTAGTTTCTGGTAATCAATCTCTTCGTTAAGAATTGTTCCCAGTTCTGTGGTTTTGGTATTCAATTCTGATGATAGTGCATTTTTAGTAACTTCATCGGAGTTAATGTAATCAACAAGTTTTTTATGGAATGGTCCGCACAGTATTGAACCGTGTTGAAGAATAATATTATTCAATTTTCTTTGAGCACTTCCGATCAGTTTCTTACCGTTAAATTTTACTTCGTTTCTTGCAGTGCTGGCAAAACATAAAACTCCGGATGGTTCTTCCAAAAGTTTTGGAAAGTTGGGTTGATAATCTTCAAGCTGTGATTTT
>JACRFC010000220.1 GCA_016234355.1 Ignavibacteriales bacterium | reverse complement strand
TTTCTCATTTTTTTCTTTTCACTTAATCTTTTCTTTCTTTCAATTCTTCTCAAATTTGATTCTTCGTTTTTGCTGCACACGTTAGCGGTAATGTCCTGAACGTGATAAATATTTTTAGGAAAGCAGATTTAGAGTTATTATTTTATAAATATGAATTTTGAGCTATCATTACATACTCGGGATATGTTGAAAGAACGTGAGATTCGAGAAGAATGGGTATGGTTGGCAGTTGATAATCCTGATTGGAAGAAGAAAGGAGACGATAACAATATTCATTATTTCAAGAGTATTTCAGAACATGGAGAACGAATTCTTCATGTGGTTGTAAATGATAATGTGTTACCCAAAAAAGTGGTTACGGTGTTCTTTGACCGTAGAACAAGGAGATAAAAATGAGACTGAAGGTAGATAAAGCAAATGACGCTCTTTACTTTAGACTTGATGAGGCATCTATTGTAGAGTCTGAAGAAGTGCAGCCAGGTATAATTTTAGACTTTAACGCAGAGGGCAAAGTAGTTGGTGTTGAGATGTTGAATCTTAGTGACAGAATACTACCTGAGCAGCTAAAAGTTCTTCAATATGAAACTGTATAGGCACTTCCGCTAACAAGCGTAACAAGGATCATTAAAACGCCGTTATTACACAAGTTAGTCTTGCCGAACGTACCGAAAAAAAATTCTTTTACCTAATTCTGTTTTCGATATCATAAGGTATCTGGTAATTAGGAAAATCCTTTCTCACTTTATCTAAGTAAACTTTTGCTCTTTCTGGTTTGTTAAATTGTAATTCGTAAGCTGCACGGTAAGTCAACATAGTTGCAACTGTTGTCTCAATGAAATCAATATACTTATTTCTATTACTTGGAAAGCGGATTGTAAAATTTGGATCCGGCGCTGAAACATAATCATTTCCTTTAGCGACCTTAAACATTAATAAATGCGGGATAATCTGATACCCTACCGGAAGAGTAAACTCTCCACGCTGCATTTCGTTTTGTAATAATTCCAGTCCGATATAAAAATTTCTCTTCTCAATATTCTTTGCAACAAGATTTGTCATAACCGATCGGTAACTTGTTTCAATTACATTCGGATCGAATTTCTCGTCTCGTTCAAAAGGAAGAACTGATTCTATAAAATTATTCGTTTCCGAATTTATAGTTTTCAGAACATCCTGATGATTACGTTTTAGTTGATTATAATACCACGACCGGCGTAAAAGTTCTTTATCTATTACGCATACATCTTTTCGGAAGTTTTCAACCGTTTGGAAATAATAAGACGGAGAAACAAGATAATCCCACTGGTAAGAAAAAATAATCGAGTTCTTTTCCGTGTTGTTAAGTACGGCTTTAGTATAATCTTCAAAAGTGTAAACGCCGCTTTGATCAACATTGCTGAAATTTAGCATAAGAGGGAAAAGTGAAATTACTATTGAAGTAACGATCGCAGTTTTCGTGTTGAATTTATGTTTCAGATACAATAGATTTTTTAATATTCCAAACGCGGCGAAGAAAGAAAAAATTATGTATGCTAATAAGAAATATGAATCTATATCAACGATATCGTAGTTGATCGAATACATCACAGAAAAAATAAATGTTGCGATAAGAGCATAGAACATTTTTCTCATGTACTTGTAAACATAGAATATACCAATCAATCCTAAAAGAGCGCCGAAATAACCGAACTCACTTGCGAAATTCCTTAAAAAATATCCAAGTTGTTTTTCGGCTGCATCCATTGATGCAAACAACCATACCTGATATTGTTTACCGGATACATGCCTGAATAAGTTCTCAAAGTTTACCGGATTTCCCCAATTTATTTTTGGATTGGATGAAGCGCGTAAAGGCAGGTAAAGATAAAACGTAATTACTAATGGGAAAAACACTGCAACCATCAAAAGAATCTTTTTAATTGATTGTGCGTTGAATTTTTCTTTTTGAAAGAATAATATCGCTACAAAAGGTAACGTTAAGAGCGTCGTCATGTGATTTGAAAAACCAAGTGCGAGCGATAATGCAACCCAAATCCAATCGACTAATTTGTGCTCTGAGTAATAAGCATGAAGTGTAGAAAAAATAATCAAGGCAAAGAGAAAAATCTGAAGCGAATAAACCTCGACCGATGTTGATTGTGACCAATAAGTTTTACTGAATGCGAGTATTAACCCGGATAATACAGCCGAAGTGATCAAAAAAATATTTTTTTCGAATGATTCCAAGACAATAGATTTATTTATGCTTTTACTTTTTTTCTTTTGTGGTTCAATCTCAAAACCAATGTTGCTCAAGATTATAAAAGCTGACTTTGTGAAAAACAATACACCCAATGTGCACCAAACTAGAGCCAAAAGATTCGCTTGAAATATTTTTGTAAAAGGTAACGGAAGCTTCAGAAAAAAATACCCGATTATTGTAAAAAGCGGGTAGCCGGTTGGATGAGCAATTCCCAATGTGGCTTGAACGGATGCTAACTCACCTGAATCAATTTGAATTACGCTTGGCGCCATTGTAAGAAGATAAACTGCAGCTACAAGTAATCCCGTCATCAATGAATAATATTTTAGGAAGAATTCTTTTTTATTCTGAAACATATTTTTCAAAGAGTGAATTGTTCGATTTAATAATTTCTTTAACTTTTTTATCTAACTCATGAACACTTTTTAGTTTTATGAATGATGCAATAATATTTTTCTTATCGGGATTCGAGGGCAAATATGTTTTATTAACATTGTAAATATTTTGTACAGAGAATTCAATTCGTTTAAGGAAAATATAGTTAGTCCTTAAAACGACAAAATCTAAGGGAGAGAAATATTTTTTAACAAACGGGAGAATTCTTGTAAAATTATTTCCGATACACTTTTCAAACAACTCTGGATGATCTAAGCAAACAAACTGCAATATAAAATCAATCGTAAGTAATCCGCCTCGATCTTTCTTGATATTAAACGATCCGTCAGGTGAATGAATTGTTTGACGCAAAATCGTGGAATACATTTTTACAATTTCTTTTCTTATTTCAGCTTTATCTAGTAGTCTAACTTTTTTCAAGATATGCTTTCGTAAGCGATTAAATAAATTAAGATCCCCGCAGATAAACTTGAGTTTAAGGAGCGATTGAAATTCCCAAACCCTTGCACGCTTATCTAAATAATCGCCGTAGTTCTCAATTCCCCATACTAAAGGCGAACTTTTTCCTTCCGGTCGCAGCTTAAAATCAACTGAGAATGGTTTTATTGTTTCGGAAATAGTGTTAATTAATTTTTGAAAATCCTTTTGAATATCGGGATGATTTTGAACGTTATCAGTTATTATAATTAGATCAACGTCCGATGCAAAGTTCATATTCTCCGAACCGAAACTGCCTAATCCGCCAATAAAATAATTGTATTGAACTGATGATTTGTTTACATGCGATTCAATCTTCTGTGCTATGAAAGAAGATAAAATTTCCGAGACATGAAGTGAGTTAATCAAACCAAGTGCATATTGAGTGGAAAGTATAAGAACAATTTCATCCGGATTAAACTGATCAAGCAGCTCATCCGATATTTTTATAAATACTTTTCTAGATAGAAAGAATTCTTCAAGAAGCATGTTAGTTGATATAAGATCAAAAGCTTTCTGTGAATAAAGACAAACTTTGAGAAAATGCTTAAAAAATTTCTTGTTGGAAAACTCACTATACCAAATTGATGTTATTTTGGACGACTGAATGATCTTTACAAAATTATTCAAAATAATATCGGGGTCATCTGATTTTTTTAGAAAGCTTACTAATGTCGGCTGTATAGATGAAAATAATTCGATAGTTCTTGAATCGAATTCTTTTCTTCCAATTAATCCTTCTCCCGTGCGAAGAAAATTTAGATTTCTTTCGGCTTTTTTTGTTTCCTTAAATTTTATTTGTGAGTTAAAATATTTGTTGCCGGAAGATTCAGTCTTAAGAATTTGATTATAAACATTTCTTACATTCGTTCGGTGTGACTTTAGAATACTATTAAACTCGTCTTTTGATTTCAACCCGAGATAATTTATCAATTTATGAAGCAGCTCGTTCTCTTGAGGGATGATATGTGTCTGAGTATCGTTCATCAATTGAAGAAAATGCTCAACGCGTCTAAAGAAAATATATGCTTTGGAAAATATTGTTCTCTCTTTTTTTGTTAATAGTTTGTGTTCGGTAAGAAGCGAGATCGCTTTCAAAGTATTTCCACTTCTTACCGATTTGATTTTACCACCGTTAATTAATTGAAGGGCTTGGACTGAAAATTCAATATCTCTAATTCCACCGATGAAAGTTTTTACGTTCTCTTTTTCTTTGTTATGGAGTTCAATATTTAATTTCATCTGGTTAATTTTTTCTTTGATAGAAGAAGAATAAGTTGAAGGAAAAATGTACGGCTGGACGAAATTGAAGAACTGATTGTAAAGCTTTTCATCGCCGCCTACGTAATCCAGCTTGATCAGCATTTGCCGCTCCCAATCTTCACCGCGAGTCTCGTAATATTTTGTGTAATCAACTAACGATTTACACAGCGGTGAGTATTTTCCATCGGGACGCAAACGAAAATCAACTCGATATATGTAACCACGATCTGAGATCTCGGTGGAAGATTTTATAAATAATTGCGCCGCATCAGATAATAATTCATGATAATCTTTCGAACTGTTGCTTGTACTTTCATTGAAGTCATAGAAAAGAACCAAGTCAACATCGGAACTGTAATTGAGCTCGTTGCCGCCCAGCTTTCCTAAAGAGCATAAACAATATTTATGATGAAGATCTGTAATCCCGTATTTGTTCAATACTTCTTGATAGCATATTTCGAATAGTTTTGAGTTTAGAGATTTTGCCAAAAAAGAAAGTTGTTCTGTTGTAGAAATCAATTCATCTATGCCGAGTATATCGGCAAGTCCAATTTTAAGAATGAATCTCTGTTTGATCTGTCTAAGAAAATTTAGTTTAGAATTGAGAGACTTAAAATGTCCGGCACCATCCTCAATTTGCTTCATTAAATAAACAAGATCAAATTTTTTTGAAAGGTAATCTTGATCGAATATTTGATAAAGAAATTGAGGGTAACGGACAATTATGTCAGTCAAGAAATTACTGCAAGATGAAATTGCAACAAGAATTTCACCATGATGAGGAAATTTTATAATCTCACTGAAGAAAAAAGTTTTATCATAAATCGAGGAGAATATTCTTAGAAGATTTGCTTCGGAGGACGGAGTAAAATAAAATTTTTTCGTTTCGGTTTCGAGAAAAACTAAAACCTGTTCAAATATTCCGGAAGATATTTTACCTTCGGTTAATTCAACCAGTTTATTTACGAATCCGGCAGAGAATTGAAATTTCTTTCTATGCAAAATTAAAACTCGCCAAAACTATTAGTTATTAAAATAATTCTTGTATAGATCAATCGCACTAATTAACTATTGTTGCAACAATAAGAAAAAAAACGGAAACTCATTTACACCTTTGTTTTATAATGTTTGAAGCACCTATTATCGCTTGTATATATGCAGTTTCATTGCAATTAAGAACCTCTTTATTTAACTTGCTTGCCGAAAAAATAGGAGAATTTGATGTTCGAATCGCTGCTGAAAAAGTTTTTTGGCGATAAAAATGTACGCGCTACAAAAGATCTATGGCCCGTTGTTGAACAAATTAATTTTGAATACGATAAACTGAAAGATTTAACGGATAATGAACTCCGCGCTAAAACCACTGAATTCAAAAATAGAATTGAAGAATATACACACGATACAAAAACACCGCTTGATGAATTAAAAGTTAAGCTTCAAGATGTACAATCCGTTGAAGATAAACACGCTATCTATGATGAAGTTGAAAGATTGGAGAATGAACTTACCGACAAGTACGAAGAAATTCTTAATGAAATTTTACCGGAAGCATTTGCGGTTGTTAAAGACACTTGCCGAAGACTAATCGGAAGATCATGGGAAGCTGCTGGAAATAAAATTACCTGGGATATGATCCCGTATGATGTTCAGCTTCTTGGCGGAATCGTTTTACATCAAGGTAAAATTGCTGAAATGGCAACCGGTGAAGGTAAAACACTTGTTGCAACTCTGCCGGTTTATCTAAATGCACTCACAGGCCGCGGTGTTCATCTTGTTACTGTTAACGATTATCTTGCTAAACGTGATAGTGAGTGGATGGGTGAGGTTTACAAATTTCACGGGTTGACCGTTGGTTGTATAATTAACACAATGGATTCCGATCAGCGAATTAAAATGTATGCTTGTGATATTACTTTTGGAACCAATAATGAATTCGGTTTTGATTATCTACGTGATAATATGGCAAGCTCAAAAGAATATTGTGTTCAACGAGGGCACAATTTTGCAATCGTAGATGAAGTTGACTCTGTTTTAATTGATGAAGCAAGAACACCACTTATTATTTCCGGTCCTGTCGGCTCAACAGAACATAAATTTGATGAAATGAAACCGCGTGTTGAAAGACTTTTTAGAAAACAATCCAATCTTGTTGCATCAATTGTAAAAGAAGCTGAACAACTTTTGCAAACAGATAATTCTAAAGACCGCGAAAAAGCCGGGATGTTTTTGTTAAGAGCGCATAGAGGATTTCCAAAGAACAAAGCTTTAATGAAACTTCTATCGGAACCTGAATACAAAAAATTATTGCAACAAACCGAACTCGATTTCTTACGCGAAAACGCTAAACGAATGCCTGAAATTGACGAAGAACTTTACTTTGCAATTGAAGAACGAAACAATCAAATGGACCTTACCGAAAAAGGAAGGGAAGAACTTGCTATGGGTTCTTCCGAAGGAAAAGAATTTTTTGTTCTTCCTGATCTCGGCACCGAGATAAGTAAATTAGAAAATGATCCTTCGGTTACGGATGAAGATAAATTAAAAAAGAAAGATGAGCTTTATCATATATATTCGGAAAGATCGGACCGGATTCACACACTCAATCAGCTTTTAAAAGCATATACTTTATTTGAGAAAGATGTTGAATATGTAATCACAGAAGAAGGTAAGGTAGCCATTGTTGATGAGTTTACCGGACGTGTTCTCCCGGGAAGAAGATATTCCGACGGACTGCATCAAGCTATAGAAGCAAAAGAGAGCGTAAAGGTTGAACGTGATACACAAACTCTTGCAACAATTACTCTTCAAAATTATTTCCGCCTCTATAGAAAACTTGCAGGTATGACCGGAACAGCAGAAACAGAAGAAGGAGAGTTTTTCCAGATTTATAAATTGGAAGTTGTCGTAATTCCAACCAACAGACCAAATATTAGAGATGATGAAGACGATGCGATCTATAAAACCAAACGAGAAAAGTACAGTGCTATTTTAGATAAGATAAGCGAGCTGCGCGAACAAAGACGTCCGGTTCTTGTTGGAACTACAAGCGTTGATGTTTCTGAAACGATCAGCAAAATTTTGAAGAGACAAGGCGTGCCGCACAATGTTCTTAATGCTAAACAGCATCAGCGTGAAGCAGAGATTGTAGCATTCGCAGGACAACCCGGTGCAGTTACAATTGCAACAAACATGGCAGGCCGTGGTACTGATATTAAATTAGGCGCAGGTGTTGTTGATACCGGCGGTCTTTATATTCTTGGTACAGAACGGCATGAAGCACGCAGAATTGATCGTCAGTTAAGAGGACGTTCCGGACGTCAAGGTGATCCGGGTACAACAAAGTTTTTCATTTCGCTTGAAGATGATTTGATGCGTTTATTCGGCAGCGATAGAATTACGAATGTTATGGGCAGAATGGGCATGGAAGATGGTGAAGCAATTCAGCATCCGCTTATAACACGGTCTGTTGAACGTGCTCAGAAAAAAGTTGAAGAAAATAACTTCGCTATTAGAAAACGATTACTTGAATTCGATAACGTAATGAATCAACAGCGCGAGGTAATTTACTCGAGAAGAAAACAAGCTCTTGAAGGTGAACGTCTTAAAAGCGAAGTGTTCGAATATCTTGATGAAGTAATTCAGAGTATTGCTGATAAATATTATGATGAAGGCGATATAGAAAGTATTCATAACGAAGTGTTGCAAAATTTCTTAGTTGATTTTAAGATTGATGCCGATACATTTGAAAAGCTTGGTAAAGATGGTGTGAAGGAAAAAATTCTTGAAGGAGCCAAAGAGTTCTATAAAAGAAAAGAAGAAATGCTCGGCAGCCAATTAATGGCTCGTCTTGAAAGATATGCCGTGCTTAGTGTAATAGATGATAAATGGAAAGAACATCTAAGAGAAATGGATGATCTAAAAGAAGGAATTGGATTAAGAGCTTACGGGCAGAAAGATCCTCTTCTTGAATACAAATCCGAGTCTTATACATTGTTCTTAAGTTTACTGGAACAAATTAGAAATGAAGTTGTCTCTTTCTGTTTCAAGTTTTGGCCGCAAGCTCCTCAAGAAGTACAGGGAAGAAAAACTGCACCGGCTCAAAGAATGCAGACTATAAAAGATTCTGCGGATAATTTAGGATTGCGGGCTACATCACCGGAAGGGGATGGAGATAGAAGAGGAAGACAACAGCCGGTAAAAGTGGAAGCAAAAGTAGGTCGTAATGAACCTTGCCCTTGCGGAAGCGGTAAAAAATATAAAAATTGCCACGGTAAAAATGTCTGATAAGAGGTTGCTATGAAAAAAATCGAAGCGATCATTCGTCCATTTAAATTAGACGAAGTAAAAGAAGCACTTCTTGAAGAAGGTATTCGCGGTATGACGATTACTGAAGTACGCGGATACGGAAGGCAAAAAGGACACAAGGAAACTTATCGCGGTAGTGAATATCAAATTGAATTCGTTCCAAAAATAAAAATTGAAGTTATTGTTGATAATGATTCCATAGAAAAAACGGTTGAAGCAATTCTGCGTACAGCAAAGACCGGTCAGGTTGGCGATGGTAAAATTTTTATTTCCGATATATCGGATGTAATTAGAATACGAACAGATGAATCCGGTTCATCTGCTCTTTAATTTTTTGTAAATTTACATATATAAATTCTTAAACAAGGAGATACCGCATAATAGTTTTTACAGTTTTATCAATAATTAAATAGTAGAAGACTATGACTTATAAAAAAACAAAAAAACTATTTGTACAGGCATCTTTGTTATTTCTCGTTGTCGCACTTTCAAGCTGCGGTGTGTGGACTGATTTTAACACCTACTTCAATACTTACTATAATGCAAAAACTCTTTTCGAAAGAACCGAAGAAGAAATTCTCAAACAGAAAAAAGATATTTTTGCATTCCGGGAGACTCTAACTCAGGGCTCTCAAATTCAAGGTGTTCAAACTACTTATCCAATTTTATCCCAACCAGGTTCACAATTTGGTGCTCAACAGCAATTCACTCAACCGGGATTACAAACCGGAGTACAACCAGGCGGAATTCAATTAAGCGGTTCGCTCAGTCAAGATCTCACAAAGGTTATTGAAAAGTGTTCTAAGATTCTTCAATACGAAACCGGCTCTTCATATTTTCCCGATGCATTATTCATGACAGGGAAAGCATTTTATTATCAATCGGAATATGCAAGGGCTCAAAGAAAATTTGTTGAACTTGCCGGACTCGGCGACACAAAATATCGGTTAGAAAATAAACTATGGCTGGCAAAAACTCATTTACAACTTCATGATTTTGATCAAGGATTGAGTCTTATTGAAGAAGTAAAAGAAGAGTCTCTTAAGGATGGCGAAGAAAAATTGTTTAATGATGCGGCAATAACAAAAATTGCTTTTTTCGAGTTCCGGGAAGAATACCAAAAAGCTATTAACGAATGCATCTATTATCTTAGCGTTTCCAAAGACGATGAAACAAATGCGCTTGTTTCATATCAGCTTGGGAAGATTTATTTGTTCTTAAATGATAAAGAAAATGCTCTTAAAGCTTTTGAGAAAGTATTAAAATATTCTCCGACTTTTGATATTGAATTTCAAAGCCGAATTGAATATGCAAGACTGCTAAAAGAATTAAACAGAGTTGAAGAAAGTGAATCTGAACTAAATGAAATAAGATACGCCGGAAAATTCAAAAATTATGTTGATCAAGTAATGATTGAACTTGGCCGGATCTATTACGAAAAAAATGAAACCAAATTGGCTGTAGATATATTCCGGGAAGTTGATTCAACTTTTAAAATGAATCCAACCTCCGGAATAGCACAAGCGAAATTAGGAGAAATATATAAAATAAAGATCCGCGATTATGATAGCTCTTATAAGTATTATAATAAAGTTGCAATATCATTGGCTCCCGCTGATATTAAAACTGAATCAATTAAACATACCAGAGATCTGGATAAATATTTTTTAAATAGGAAAGAGCTGAATGATTTATCCCAACAGTTAAATTATATTCTTAATCCGACTCGTTATATGCAAGATTCTATTGAGTATGACATTGCTTATAGACAATTTTTAGAAGAGAACCGCCGAATTTTAGAAAGCCAAAACAGTACTACTAATAATCAAAATCAGACTGACGCCGCAAGTGAAGTACGCCGTCAACAATCATTACAACAAAATCAGAAAGCTAATTCAAACAATAAAAATCTCTCTCTCTATCAGTTAATCCTTCTGGGAAAAGTTAAAAAACCGGAACGCCCTTATATCTCGGCCGATTCTGTCGGGACAATTTATGCAAAAAGTTTGTACGGGCTTGGCAGCTTGTTTTTCTCCGAGTTAGACGTACCGGACTCGGCTTATTTTTATTATAATAAAATTCTAACAGAGTATCAGAATAAGCCCGTAAAAGTTCAAACATTATATGCACTCGGAATTTATTATGAGACTATGAAGGATACAGTAAAAGCCGACAGTCTATTCAAGATCATTTATGATAATTACGAAAAAGACCCACTAAGAATTGCAGCAGGCGAGAAGCTGGGATTAATAAAAAAAGAGGAAAAGAAATCAGCAGCAAAGAAAGACGAAGACCCGGCAGAAAATTTTTATTTAGAAGCTGAGAAAAAATATTATGACAAGAATTACGAAGATGCAATAAAATCATTTCGTGAGATTTATAATAATTATCCAAAATCAATATTTGCTCAAAAATCTCTAACCTACGCGGGAATGATATATGAGAAAGACCTCAAAATGTATGATTCAGCTGCGGCATTCTATGGAATTCTAGTAAAAGATTATGTGGGCACACCATATGCAAATTCTGTACTTCCAAAATATACCGAATACCAGAATGAACGGATAAAAGTAAAAATGGAAAATGATGCTAAGCAAAAAGAGCTTGAAGAAAAGAAAAAAGAAAGCGAAAGCAAAAATGAAATAACTAAACCGATTATACCTCAAGCCGAAACTCAAAAACAAATTGCTGTTAAAGACACTTCAGCAGTAAATGATACTTTAATAAAATCTCGTCTTAACCGGCTACAGTTGTTGGAAAGATTAAAAACGAATTCAGATACTACAAAGAAGAAATTAGAATATCTTAAATAAACTGAATTGATCCTCATTTATAAATGCTATCCCGTAAAAAAATTGCAGAGATGATAGAAAATGGAGAAGGATTAACTGTTGAGTTTAAACAGAGATTTTCTTCATTTGAAAAAATAGCAAAAGAGATGATCGCTTTTGCAAACACTCGCGGTGGATATATTCTAATCGGTGTAGATGATGATAAATCAATCTATGGAATTGCGAGCGAGAAAAGTGATATTGATCTTGTAAAAGAATCTGCTGAAAAATATTGCGTTCCTCAACTTGATTACAAAATTGAAACCGCTGAGATAGATTGCAAAGACATACTAATTATTGAAGTTGCAGAATCAAAAACAAAACCGCTTAGAATTCAAGACTACAAAAATAGTCTTGAACTAAATAATGCTCAGGTTTATGTACGAATAAATGATAAAAGTGTACTAGCAAGTAAAGAGATGATAAAAATATTACAAACTCAATCATCCGGGACATCGCTTAAAAATTACTTTGTCGGTAATCAAGAAAAAATTGTCTTTGAATATTTGGATAAACATGAAAGAATAACTGTTAAAGAATTGAGTAAACAAGCAAACATTTCGGAAAGACGCGCATCCAGAACTCTGATTAAACTTGTAAGGGCAAATCTGCTATTGATTCATGTTAAAGATAACGGAGAAAGTTTTTTTACTTATGCAGGAATGACGTAGCACAGATTCTTAATCTGTGCTTTTTGTCTTAGTGCAGAATACGATTCTGCTCTACGAGTCAAAGACCCTTCTTAAATCGAAGACGGCTATTCCGTAAGCTACTGCAACATTTAATGATTGTTTAATTCCGTATTGTGGAATTTCAATTGACATATCACACATATCCAATAACTCTTGCGAAACTCCTGTAATTTCATTTCCAACTATTAACGCTAATGGGAAATCTTCTTTCTTGATTTTAAAGGTTGGAATACTGGATTCTGTGAGTTCGAGAGCACAGATTTTAATTCCATTTGCTTTCAATTTTTGAATAACTTCTTTTGGATCGTGAATATATTCCCAGCTAACGCTATCTTGCGAACCAAGTGCTGTCTTCAACACTTCTTTTTTAGGCGGGTATGGTGTATATCCGCAAAGAAAAAGTTTTTCGATCATTGCACCGTCTGAAGTGCGGAATATTGATCCTACATTATAACTGCTTCGAATGCTGTTAAGTACAACATATATTGGAAGTTTTGTTACTGTGTGTAATGTTGATAGGGTGCTTCTGTTCTTAGAAATTTCTTCATGAGAAAGTTTTTTCATCTCAGCTGGCTTTATATGTAAGTCGTAAACCGATAATTCCAATGACAATTAAGAAGATAAAAAAAATACGCAGTAAATCTTTTGGCTCGTCAAAGTACATAATTCCGTAGAGAGCAGTTCCGACCGCGCCTATACCGGTCCAAACAGCATAAGCTGTTCCTATAGGAAGATTTTTTACACCAAGCGAAAGAAAAACGTAGCTTAGTATCATTGTAATAACTGTAAAAATTGTAGCTTTTAATTGAGTAAAACCTTGAGAGTATTTTAGACCGACTGCCCAGGATATTTCAAACAGCGATGCAATAATTATCCAGATCCAAGGCATACTTATTTAAATCCTACTTGAGAAATCGAGAGATATGATTCTAAAGTTTTATCATTTATATAAATTTCTACTTTTTTAATATCGGAAAACTGTTTTGCGGTTTCATAAAGCTGTTCTTTAATACGAGGAATATCACAAACACCGGATATATGAAAGTCCCCTTTTAAATATACATCCGCTATTCCATTTGCTATTGTTACTTGATAAACAAGTAATGATGGACCTTTAACGAAATTTTTTAATTCTTCCGAATCTTTAGTTATTAAAAGCTCATTAAGTGCAGATTCTACCTCGTTATTTTCTACTGAAACATTTCTAGTAATTGGAACTAAGATGTCATTACACCCGATGGTCTTCCCGTTTAAATTAGATCCTTCATAAGCGACCAAATATATATTAACAGATATTTCTTTTGGTTCATCGCTTTTACAACCAATAATTATTAGGGGAAGAAATAATGAAGAGAAAATCAAAAGCACTTTTATTTCTCTCATAATAAAAATATCCTCTCTTTAATCGCTAATTCCCCGACTCTTGCGTCGTAGTTTACAACTTTTTGCAAAAAGAATATCAACTAGATACCCCGCTGCTTGCGGCGGGGAGATTCATTAATTCGTAATTTCAAATCTTGTCTAAGATTCACCCGGATAAGATAAGAAAAAAAAGTAATTACTCCTTAATCTTGAAATATACAGTGTCGGCAATAACAGAACCAAAAACTCCTATACCATCGCCTTGAATGTTGATTTTTGGTTCGTGGAAATTGCCGTCAAATTCTTGAACATTGCTGTTTGTTAGTGAAAAGAGCCGGAAATTCTCATCACCGGCATAAACAATTATTCTGTAATTACCATAGAACCAAATGCTTAACCAATTAATATCATAAGTAACTGTTAAACCTTCAGGATTCAAATTCTGCAGCAAGCGTTTTTGATATTTGTAATTATCCAGATTCTTTATAACGTTTTCTCGTTTAACTTCTCGAAATGCATTTTCGTAAATAAAAGTTGTATCGCTTGCCTCGAGTGCAACGATTGAAATCGGATAATAAGTGGTCCCTTCGGATAAGTTACATACAAGCGGTAGTTCTTTTACGTTTCCATATTGATCGCGTTCACGGTATGAAATTATTCCTGAAATAGTTTTAGCTTTATTAATGCTGAATCCTTTCTTGGGAGTTTTAGTAACAGAACTAGCAAAATAAATTTTTCCATCAATAGACGTACTAACAAGTAACTTGTAACTGTTATCGTAATTTATAGAAAGGTCGCTGCCGGAATATTCATAAGATAATTTTTTAAGATTGAAGCCGAGTTTAAATTCTTTATTGTTTTGTAAATCTACTAATCTTACTTCTGCATCTTGAATTAGTAAAGTTGCTGGATTTGGTTTTGTATTTAGCGGAAAATTACGCGTTAACTTGATTCCATCTACTTTTTTGCCGGGGTAAAGAAATCCTTCTATTACAATTTTTTGCTCGAAGGTTTCCATACCTAAATCTATTATACTTTCTCCGCATGAAGAAAAGAAAAATGAAAAAGCTAAAATTTGAATAAACCCACATACGATTTTTTTAATCATCTTTAACTCGATTAAAATTTTACCGAAATGCCGATACTTGGAAGAAATGGAAACATATTTACGTTCTCGATTTCTTGTTTTACAAAACCATCCTTAATTTCATTGTTGTATTGAATAAACCAAACATTTTTTCGATTGAATAAATTGAATACTTGTATATAAGGAGAGAGAGACCAACCGTCATATTGAATTTCGTAAGTTAAGCTGATATCGAATCGAGCATAATAAGGAAGCCGGAACGAATTAATAGTTGAAGGATAAATTGCAAGAGAGTTTTTATTTCCCATCCAATCTGGGAATTGATTTACTAAATAAACAGAACTCGGAAGTGTGATCGGCTGTCCAGAGAAATATGTAAGATTCAATCCCAAAGTCCATTGTTTATCCGAACTGATAAATTGTTCTCTGATAAATTCTCTAAGAAAATTATTCAAATCTATATTCGCGATAATATTTACGGCATGGGTTCTATCATGCCGCGGTTCATAGGACCGACCTTGATTTATTCCATCTATATTAAATAGAGTTTTCGAATAAGCATAAGATGCCCATCCTGTTATAGCTCCGGTTTCCTTCCTAAGAAAAAATTCAATACCGTATGAATTTCCGTTGCCTCGGTTGAAAAGCCCTTTTTGGTTTCTGTAAATAGGAAGATTTTCCTCTGTGTACTCTGCCGGAACTACGTCTGCTAGAAAAGTCTGATTGTAAGAATAAATATTATTGTAATTTTTAAAATATGCTTCGATTTCCAATTCAAATTTTTCTCCCAATGCTCTTTGATAACCAAGAATAAAATGATCGGATGTTGATCCTTGCAAATACTCATCGGCAGTTGTCCAGATGCTGACAAAAAACAAACGCGGAATTCTGTTGGCATATTGATGAAATATTCCGGTTGAAAATTTGAGACTTGATGATTCATCTAATCTATACTTTATTGATAATCGCGGATCGAGATTTTTGAAATCTATATCCGATTTAAAATAATCTCCCCGCAGTCCGGCTTCTATGTACCAAAGAAAGGATGGCTGCCAGCTTGTAGTGAAGTACAAAGAAAATAATTGGCGGTATTTAAATACATCAACTTTACCGCCGGGTAAATTTTGTTTCAATCCGCCGTTTACATTCTTTTGTTCAAAACCGAATTTGAAATTCAGTTGATCGCTATAAAAATATTCAACGGCACCTTTAAGAGTATAATCTCTAATTACATTATCTTCTAATAAATTAACAGCACTGAAATCAAATGTAGAGCGAAAGTAACTTGCAGTAATCCAAAAATTTCCAAATATTTTTGGAGTAATGATGATCTTCCAGTTCAAACTTCCTGTTTGATTACCCCAAGTATAATTGAAACCGAGCGACTCAGTCCGCTTCTTATCCATTAGAAAAATTAAATTATCTTTACTACCAAAATAACTCAGACTAAGTTTGTTGGAAACACCTAAATCAAATGTCGCTTTAAGATTACCATCAATAAAATAGTAATCAGGTACATCATCAATCCATTTGGCAAGTGTTTGATCAATGTAAGTTCTTCTAACCGAACCGGAGAGAGAACCAATTGAGCCGATGGGAGTCTGTAATGTTGTATTGAGCGATAATAAACTTAGAGATGCTTTTCCTTCAAAATGATTTCTGTTCCCGTCGTTATTTACAATGTTGATAACAGAAGAGAGTCGTCCGCCGTACTCTGCACTGAATCCACCTTTATAAACTTCAACTTTTTTTATTGCATCGGTATTGAAAGTGGAAAATAAACCGAAAGCATGTTCGGGATTGTAAACATCAATACCGTCAACCATAAACAGATTCTGGTCGGGGGTACCGCCTCGAACATATATTGCAGAAGAAAAATCTGATATAGGAACAATGCCCGGTAGACTCTGAAGAGTTCGAAGTAAATCTGCCTCAATGACGCGCGGCACTTTATAAATTTGAGTCTGCGAAAGTTCTAATTTTGAAACCGGTTTGTTAAATAAATTATCTGCAGTGCGTGTTGAATCAGCAGTAATTACAACTTCTTGACCAAAAATAACATCCGGTTTTAGCCAAATATCAATCCGTTTGTTTTCATTTTGTTTAAGAATAATTTTCTGAGAATGAGTTTTATAACCTACATAACTGACAATCAATTCGTAACTACCGGCATCGAGACGCGGGATGACATAATAACCGCTTAAATTTGAACTGGCTCCACGATTAAAATCTTTTATAAGAATATTTGCACCTATAAGTGTTTCGCTTGTCGCTTGGTCAAAAATAAATCCGCTGATAATACTTTCGTTACTTTGTCCGTAAAGGAAGGAGAAAGAAAAGATAACTGCGGCTAAAATAATTTTATAACGTAATTTTTTGAAATTCATAGTATATGCTAGAATTCATTTAATCTTTTTCTTCATCAATATGTAAACGGTGAAGAAAACGATGAACCGCCGGGGCTATTATTATTCCAACTGTAACTAAGAAGATTATCCCCGAAAACAGTGCGTATATTGAAGCAAATATTTTACCTGAATCTGTATACAGTGAATTAACAGGCCCCATACCGCCTAGGATCATAGATGCATTAAGTAGAGAATCAATCCAGCCCATATCTTCAAAGTAATGATAACCTATTACACCGATAATAAGTGAAAACAAAATTGTAAAGGTGCCAATTAGAAGATGTTTAACCATTCTCTTAACAAAAAGATCTCTTGGTAAAAGAGGTTCGTTCTTGTGCTCGAATGTAAATCTATTCTTTATTCCATTTCTTCTCATACAAGCTCAGATTAAAAATTGTTTAGGTTCAAAATTATTCGTCTGTCTAATTTCACAAAAATTTATCGCGTCTGTAAATATATTCCACCAACCATTTATCACCAACCTTTTTCATATCAATATGATTCTTCTTGGGCTTAAGGTCAGGACAATTTTTAGTAAAATAATATTTGCCGGTCGTACCATCTTTATCCAATTCAAACTTATCAAGTGTAAATGTGCATTTGCTATCATCGGTTATTGTACTTTCTTCATCCATTTTCTTTATCATGAACGACATTTGATCTTCACATCCTTCGCATGCGCATAGTTTGCAAGCACTGAGCCAATCTCCCTTGAAATAAAGTTCGAGAAATTTTTGTACAACTACTTCGGGTTTGGAATAATCAATTTCTATAGGTTGTGATAATAATAAATGAACATCTAACGTGAAAAATATTAAAGCGATAATTAAGAATCGAGTTCTCATATACCGCTCCTTTTTGCATTTATTTTATATAATAAGGAAGCCCGTTGAAATGAAAATTGTTTCGAAAGGAATTTCAATTTTGAATCTTGTGTCAGCTTACTCATATAAGTGCCAACGGTTTATGTATTAAAATATAATGAAAGGAGAGTTTAAGTTCACACTATTAATTGATTATCTAAATATACTTAATCCTTTTCTATACCGGTGGAATTGTACAAAATATTTTTACAAGTTTTTCTTTAATCCAAATAAAACAATAAAAATTACTGATAAGAACAGTATTCCTGCTGCAACAAATGGAAAACGCAATCCAAATTCAGAAACAATATATCCGGCTGATACAGAACCGAAAAGATTTCCAATTACTTGAAAACTCGATCCTACACCAAAGACACCTGCTTTTCGATTATTATTTGTATTATGACTTACTAAAGTAAATACCAATGGTTGAATTAATCCCAATCCAAATCCACCAACAGCAAGCACTATTATTAAAAAAGAAGCAGAGCTCACAACTGAAAGCAAGAAGTATGTTGCAGTTACAACGATTGAGGCAAATAAAAGAATCGAATTAATTTTTCTTTTAACTGTTAGTTTTCCTACTAAGGCAGAAGCTAACGCAGAGGTACTGCCGAAAACACCCAGCAAAATCCCCGTTACCGTAGAGGAATTGTTCAATGTAAAATTCATTGATTTGATGAACAGCGAAAATGTAGGGCGGACTACTGTAACGGCTAAAGAATA
>JACRFC010000029.1 GCA_016234355.1 Ignavibacteriales bacterium | reverse complement strand
TCGGAACGTACAAAGGCGGATTAAATAAATATGATATGAAGAAAGGAAAGTTTACTTATTACAGGTCAGATGCAAAGTCGGCAAATTCTATAAGCGATAATCATATTCGTTCAATCCTCGATGACGGAAAAGGAAATTTATTGTTAGGAACATACAGCGGCGGCTTAAATAAATTTAATAAAGCAACCGGAAAATCCGTTAGGTTTTTGAATAATTCGGATGACACTATGAGTATTGGTGCAAATCAAGTTCAGGCAATTTTTATGGATGGGGAAAAAAATCTCTGGCTTGGTACATTTGGCGGCGGTCTAAATAAAATATCTTCCGCCGATATAAATTCAAACAGAATAAAATTTAAACGCTATGTAAATAATCAAAAAGATCCCTTCAGCATAAGCGATAACAGAGTTTACTGCATATTTCAAGATCACGAAGGAATATTGTGGTTCGGAACGTTTGGCGGCGGACTTAATAAGTTCGATGTTCAATCGGAGCGGTTTATTTCTTATAAAAATATTTCCGGAGATGAATCCAGCATAAGCGATAACAGAGTGATGACAATTTATGAAGATTCAATGAATAATTTGTGGATTGGCACTTACGGCGGCGGCGTTCAAAAATTCAATAGACAAACAGAAAAGTTTACACAGTTCAATAAGAGAAACCGAATTAATAGTTCTGTAGTTTATGGAATTATCGAAGACGATCATAAAAATCTTTGGATGAGTTCGGATAACGGTTTGATCAAATTCAACTTGCAAACGGAAAACTTTACTCAATATGATTTACACGACGGCTTACAAAGTTTAGAATTCAGCGGCGGAGCTTATTATAAATCAAAGAATGGTAAAATGTTTTTTGGAGGAATCAACGGTTTTAATTATTTCTACCCGGACAGCATTGTTGATAATACATACATTCCGCCTATCGTTATAAGTTCGGTTAGAATTTTTAATGAACCGGTGCGCCAGGAAAAAGATTCACTTGAACTTTCGTATACACAAAACTTTTTTTCATTTGAATTTGCCGCATTAGATTATACAAATCCTGCTGATAACCAATATGCATATAAGCTGGAAGGGTTTGATGAAGATTGGCGCTACGTAGATTCTCGGCGCAGAATAGCTAACTATACAAACTTATTACCGGGGGAATATATTTTCCGCGTAAAAGGTTCTAACAATGACGGCGTCTGGAATAATAACGGTGCAAAAATTTACTTGAGAATTCTTCCTCCGTTCTGGAGAACATGGTGGTTTTTATCTGCGATGATCTTATTGACCGCATTTTTAATTTATTACCTGAGTACGATACGATATAGAAATCTTCTGGCAATTGAAAAATTAAAAGGAAAACTTGCTACCGATCTGCATGATAATGTCGGTTCAGGTCTAACGGAAATTTCTATCTTAAGCGAGTTGGTAACTCAACAAATAAAAAATAATTCTGCAGACTCTGCACGGCATTTATTCAGTATAAGCGATAAAGCCAGGCATTTGATTGACAGCATGAGCGATATAGTTTGGATGGTTAATCCTCAACGCGATTCATTTTATCATCTCATTTTGCGTTTGAAAGATACATACAGCGATCTGCTTAATATGGCGGGAATATCTTTCAAGACTTCTAACCTGGAAAAACTTAGCTCTGTAAAAATCCCGATGGAATACAAACAAAATTTATTATTGATTTTTAAGGAAGGTATTAACAACGCAATAAAACACAGCAAGTGTAAAAAAATAACATTAGAAGCAAATCTTAACAAAGAACGGATCGAGTTAATTTTGAAAGATGATGGCGTTGGACTAAATACAAATGCCGTCTCAAGCGGTGATGGAATTACAAACATGAGAAACCGCTCTAAAGCGATCGGCGGAGAATTGATTATTGATTCATCTAACGAAGGCACAACAATTAAGTTTAACGGAAAAATCGGCGGTTTAAGAAAATTCATCTCTGCATACTTTAAATAACATTTTCTATTAGTTTCAACCATCCATCTAAATTATTATTTTGCATTTGAAACCAAATCAATTTTGATATGATCAAAGTAGCAATTATAGAAGATAACAACACGATTCGAGAAGGACTTGCTGCACTTATTAATGGAACAAGCGGATACAGCTGTGTCGGTTCTTTTGATGATTGCGAATCATTTCTTTCCAAGTTGGATAAGCTTGAAGTGGATGTTGTACTTATGGATATTGGATTGCCGGGTATGAGCGGAATTGATGGCATTGCAAAAGCAAAAAAAATAAAACCGGAATTAAATATTTTAATGCTTACAATTTATGAGGATAGTCAGTCGGTATTCAAAGCATTGTGTGCCGGGGCATGTGGCTACCTTGTTAAAAAAACTCCTCCCAGCAGACTGCTTGAAGCCATCAAAGATGCAAATGAAGGCGGAGCGCCGATGAGTTCATTGATCGCACGTCAGGTAATAAATGTATTTCGTCAAACACAGGGAAAAATTTCTGAAGAAAAAGAAACTGAATTATCAACTCGGGAAATTGAAGTATTAACTTCATTATCAGATGGAAATAACTATCAAGAAATTGCAGGCCGGCTTTTCATTGCTGTTGATACAGTCCGCCATCATATAAAAAATATATATCGAAAGCTCCATGTTCACTCACAATCGGAAGCAGTGGCAAAAGCAATTCGCAAAGGACTTATATAGATACTGGATACTGGTTTCTGGATACTAGGTACTTGCTAAGGAAATTAAAAGAAGAAATTTAATATTCTAAATTTTATCAATAGAGTATTATTTGATCCAGTATCAAGCATCAAGAATCCAGCATCTAGAATACCCGCATAAATATGTAGGTCAACACCAAATTTTATCACCTTTCTTAAAAAAACAACACAATTGTGCGGTTTACAAACGCACATCAAATAATTAAATATAACCCGGAAACTGAGTTATAGTTGAAACATTAGACGGGTAAAATAAATTTTTTATCAATAAAGAGAGGTACAATGCAAAATCTAAATCATAGCAGTAATCCTCTGGCGGAATTAATTAATGATGAACTTTACTCCCTACTAATAAGCAGAGGGTTAATTGATGAGAAATCGGTTCGCGATTATATCATCAGGAAGAAATTTAAAGATCTAAGAGCACAAAAAGTCAGCGCAAGCAATGCTATCGAATCTCTTAGAGAAGATTATCCTTATCTGCAATTCGATACAATCCGTAAAATAGTTTATCAACCGCGTAATTAATTAATAAACCTCCTCTTAGAAAAGCAACCGGAGTATGCTGATTTATACTGCGCTCCGGTTTTTTATTTTTCATTTTAACATTCACAATCTTTTCCTGTCCTTGCTTTTTCAAAAGCTTCTTTCCCTTCTTTATAAGAAAAGTAAGCTATAAAAAATGCCCCCGCAGAATCGATTCCGCCTAATCCGGTTAATTCATAACCAACACTTGCCGCAAGAAGAATAATTGAAAGATAGAGACAAGTTTTTGTACAATTTGCATCAGCGATTAATGCTTTGGAATTAAGCGCACGTCCAACTTTCATTTTAAAAAATATTAATACAGACATTGTGATTATCGAAATAAGAGAAATCACAATTCCCCAAAATGTTGTTTCAGGTTTATGGTTGATATAAATATTGAAGATTGCTGTTGCAGTCAAACCTGCTGCTAAAATATAAAAAGCTGTCCCGGTAATTCTTAATGCAGTATTTTCGAATTCATCTCGTTCTTCACCTTTATTTTTTATTCTTATCAGCATGTGCCAGATGCCGATACCGGAGATCACTTCTACAAAAGAATCTATACCAAAACCAAATAGAGAAAGAGTTTCATCTTGCAGACCAAAGTAAACGGAAATCAATCCTTCAGCGAGGTTATAAAATACTGTAATGAATGCAAGTATAACCGCATACTTATATAAAATTATTTTATCTGTTTTCAATAAAGCCAGACTTTCTTTGATTTAAGATGAAGTAGAAAATTGTATAAGAGAACTTAAAAAGAACGACATAAAAAGGATGACAATAATAATGCTTAATACTATTAGAACTACTTGGATAATGATTAGGATTTTGATGATACGGAAATATTTTCCCTGTAGTTCAAAACCTAAACGAAGTGCGGCAGAGTTATTAGTAGTCTTAAAAATTGAAAATTGATCCGCCGCTTCACGTATCCGCATTCCAATAAAAATCATTGGAACACCTATTAATGCACCAATGATTGTTAAACAATTAATTACGCCGTAAATAATTGTAAACATTCCGGTGAATCGCATATCCTTTATCATTGATTCAAATGCATATTGAAAAGGACTTGGCGGTTTGAATGACTTCTCCCCTTCTAAAGTTAAATCGTCAAGCTGATCCATAAATTTTCTCCAATTAAGGTTTATTGTAGCCGGTTAATAAAGAGCTGAAAAAATCCTCGCTGTTTGAAAAAATAATTTGTATACAATTCTATAAAGCTATCTTTAACTATATCGGAAGCCCAATCGTTATACACTAGATAGATAATTTTAAATTAGTTAAGTAAAAAAGCTTAGTCAAGACTTATTAAATAAACCGAAATTTCTCTTGTAAGTGCTCTATATTAGCAAATAACGGGAAGTGCTATCACAAAAAAATTCTTTACTTATTCTTATTTAATTACTATGTTGCCAATGTATCAAACGTTTCAAATACTTAAAACACATTTATTTTCTAAAATGATAAAAGTTATAACTCATGCTAGAAATTATAGAAACAATTAGTAAACCAAAACTTCAACAATTACCAAAATTAATGAGCGAAATATGATAGTAGAAGAAAGAATTAAACATGATGTTATAAAAAATTTTGGTGTTGCATACCGTGCTTTCGGCTTAAGTAAACTTATGGGGCACATAGTTGCTCTATTGATATATTCTCCTGTGCCGATCTCGCTCGAAGAGGTTGCGAAATCTCTCCATCGCAGCAAAGGTCCGGTTAGCCAAATAATGCGTCGTCTTAGAGATAGAAACTTAATTCGTCGTGTTTGGCAACCAACGAGTAGAAAAGACTTTTACGAAATCAATCCGGAAATCTTCGAAAATGCTTATCGTAATAATTTAGAGTTAGTGAAAAGCAATACACGTCTTGCAAAACAATTGAAGAATGTTGTCGGCAAAGAAAAAAATGCCAATCTGGAAACACTCAAAATGAGGTTGATCGAGATGGAAAAGTTCTATGAGGTAATGGAAAAACATCACGAGAACTTTTTAAAAGAATGGGCTAAAGAAAGAGCCAAACTTTATAAATAATATTTGAGAGAAAGCGGGAATTTCGGCTTTCTTATTTTGATGTAATTATCGTTTGATAAATTTGAAACGTTCAAAACGAGGGAAAAAATGAAAAGACTAGATAATAAAATTGCGATTATAACTGGCGGTGCACAAGGCATCGGCAAAGCAACTGTAGAAAAATTTGCTGCTGAAGGCGCTGCTATTATTGTTTGGGATGTTGATGAAACCAAAGGGAATAAGTTATCTGATGATTTAAGACTTCAAAAAGTTACCATAAAATTTATGAAAGTAAACGTTGCAAACTTTCAAGAAGTGGAAAACTCAATCAAACAAATCATAAGCGAGTTTGGAAGAATAGATATTCTTGTAAACAATGCCGGTATTCTCCGCGATGGAACATTGGTAAAGATGACATCTGAACAATGGCAGCAAGTAATTGATGTAAACCTTACTGGTGTTTTCAATTGTACAAAAGCCGTTGCACCACACATGATTGAAAAGCAATATGGAAAAATTATCAATGCAACTTCTGTTGTCGGGTTATACGGAAATTTTGGACAAACAAATTATGTGGCAACAAAAGCAGGTGTAATTGGTATGACAAAAGTTTGGGCACGTGAACTTGGACGTAAAGGAATCAATGTGAATGCTATCGCACCTGGATTCATTGCAACGGAGATGGTCGCTTCTATGCCGGAAAAAGTAATAACAATGATGAAGGAAAAAACTCCTATGGGACGGTTAGGCAAACCGGAAGACATAGCAAACGCATATTGTTTCTTAGCAAGCGAAGAAGCTGATTTTATAAATGGAACCGTCCTTAGTGTTGACGGCGGAGTGATTACTTAGCAAATCGCACTAAATGCGAATAAACTTTATCGGGAATCAATTCTAACATCGATTGCTTTTTTACAAAGTGATGATCAATAGAAAAATAAAGTGGTCTCACTAAACAAATAACTAAACATATCACTAATTTTTAAGGAGGTAGCTATGCAAAAACGGATAACAACTTTTGTACTTATCCTCTTGGCTTCCATGTCAATTGTATATGCAGGTCAAGGTAACTTGAAGGGGAAAGTGAAAGATGCGGAGACAGGAGAACCACTTATTGGGGCTACTGTTCTTCTGAAGGGCACAAATCAAGGGGCTGCAACCGATGTGAATGGTAATTTTTCAATTACTGCAATCACTTCAGGGCAATATACTATTGTTGTTAGTTTTATTGGTTATGCTTCAACTTCTCTTGTAGTTAATATTACCGACAATGAAACGAAGGAAATTGAAGTTGCTTTAAATAAAACTAGTATTATAGGTGAACAAATTGTTGTTACTGCATCCAGAAGAAAGGAAAAACTTACTGAAGCACCTGCAACAATTGATGTTATTGTTGCTAAGGATATAGAGAATTTTGCTTCTTTTAATACAGGTGAACTTTTATCCAGGCAAAAAGGCGTGGATTATGTACGATCCGGCGTTCTCGGCATTGGAATAAATGTAAGAGGTTTGAACAGTGCATTTAACCCCAAAAATTTACAGATGAATGACAACCGATTATCCACATTAGTTGCAACCGGACTTCCATTAGGAGCGTTAAGTACAGTTGTTAAAGAAGATGTTGACAGAATTGAAATAATTCTTGGACCAGCTGCTGCTTTATATGGACCAAACGCACATAATGGTCTAGTTAATACAATTTCAAAAGATCCAAGGTTTTCACAGGGAACAACTCTTTCATTAAATGCAGGAAATCAGAGCGTGTTCAGTGGAAGGTTCAGACATGCTCAGGTTGTGAATGATAAATTGTCTTTTAAAATAAGTGGAGAGTATTCTAGAGGAACAGAGTTTGATTATACTGATACCGTTTATGTTGGCACTAAAGGGTATCGCGAATTGGATCTCGATACAAAATTTGACGCAATTCGAGGTGAAGCCGGTCTCTATTATAGTCTTGATAAATCTTCAGATTTTATTCTTTCTTATGGAGGAAGTAATAGTAATAATATTGGAGTAACAAGTGCAGGTAGAAATCAAATTAAAGATTGGCAAATCCATTATCTACAAGGAAGATATGTTTCAAAAAATATTTTTGCTCAGTTATATCATACTTGGAGTAAGACGACTAATACTTATGCTATGAATCAACGTACACAAAATTATGTTAGTTTTATTAACGCTGGGTTCAGTGATTCAGAAGCTCGCAGCAGGTCATTTAAAGAAGCTTGGGCTGGAACCAAAGCTGCAGGTGTAGCATTACCCAGAGGTGCAGTTTTTGAAGATGCTTCCAAAAGATGGAACGGTGAAGTTCAATACAATCATACTTTTGGAAGTCTTAATTTGATTACGGGCGTACAATGGCAACGGGATGATGCGAACAGCAACAATACTTATTTGATGGACAAAACCGGATCTATCATTATCAATCAATATGGATTTTATGCTCAAGCAGAATATGAAATTGAAAATTCCGGATTTAAGATTTTAGCAGCAGCCAGAGGTGATAGCCACGAACTTTACGGATTTAATTTCATTCCTAAAGGCAGTGTTGTTTATTCCAGTAGTATAGGAACATTTAGAGCTACTTATGGAAAAGGTATTGCCGCACCAACAATTTTGAATTTAAGTGGAAATCTTTTTGGCGGATTAGTCTTAGGTGATGGTGAAGGATTTACTTTGAGTGATGGAACGCAAATTCCAAAATTAAAAGTTGAAACAATAAATTCTTTTGAAGTTGGCTATAAAGGAGTAATTGAAAATAAACTTTATGTAGATGTTAATGCGTACTATAATATCTCCGAGAACTTTTTAAGTCCACTTGTTAATATTGCAACACTTGGTAGAAAAGTTACTAAAAGAGGAGATACACCTATCCAGGATATTATCCCGGGAACTCCTGCAGCAGGTGCGGCATTTCTACTTACATATCTAAATTTTGGAAAAGTTAATACTTATGGCGCAGACATTGGACTTAATTATTATTTAAATGAAAACGTCAACTTCGTTTTGAATTATTCATTCTTCGACTTTAGTCTTGATAAAAGCGATTTAAATAATGACGGAGAAAAAAAGCGGTGTAGTTACCGATACAGATCTACCAATCAATACACCGAAAAATAAACTTGGTTTTGGAGTTAACGTCAGTTATGAAAAGTTTTTTGGTACAATATTTACACGTTGGGTTCAGGCGTATAATTTCTTTTCAGGGATAAATGTTGCAGCTAGTGCAGATCCAAATATTGTTATTTCAGGAACTAAACTTGTAGAAAATGCACGCGTTGGCAGATCATGGAATTATGGACCTTTAGGAGGCTTTGTTAATATTGATATAAATGCAGGTTATAGACTTACTGATAGCATCACTCTATCGGCGCAGGTAACAAATCTTTTTGATACTCAAGAAAGAGAATTTGTTGCTTCTCCGTTTATTAATAGATTATTTTCGGCTGAATTAAGATATGATTTCTAATTTCTTCTTTTTATTGGGTTGAAAACGCGTATTAGATTTAATGCTAATTCCCCGACGCTTGCGTCGAGGTTACAATTTTATGACGAAGGTCGAGGATTAAATACCTCGACCGAGTTTAAAAAAGCCCTTCCCTTTGGGAAGGGTAGGGATGGGCTTTTATTTTTATGAGAAACGCATATATCAAATCAACCGGATCTTTTGCGCCGGAACGGATCATCCCAAATCAATATTTTAATGAATTGCTGGGTGAAGATGTAAATACATGGCTTGTTGAGAATCTAAATATTCGCGAACGCCGATGGTGCAGCGAAAATGAATCAACAAGTACTTTATGTATTGAAGCTGCTAACCGTGCATTAGCAAACGCCAATATAAAAGCAGAAGAGATCGATCTCATAATCATTTCAACAGATACACCGGAATATATTTCACCATCAACCGCTTCCGTTGTTCAATACAAAATTGGTGCTAAGAATGCCGGTACTTTTGATATCAACACAGCATGTGCCGGCTTTGTAACAGCTCTTGATGTCGCATCAAAATATATTCGTTCAGATGAACGCTACAATAATATTCTTGTTATAGGTGCTTATGCTATGAGCAAGTACTTAGATATGACGGATAAAAAAACAGTAACACTTTTTGCAGATGGCGCAGGGGCAGTAATTTTATCTGCAACGGAAAATCTGAACAGAGGATTTTTAGTAAGCGAGCTTTATACTGAAGGACAATACCATGATTGGATGGGGATCTATGCCGGTGGAACTCATCAGCCGATAACACAGGATGTTATTTTGGACAAAGATCATCTTTTAAAATTCATAATAAAATTTCCGAAAGAAATAAATCCTTTAACTTGGACCCGCTTGATAAATAATTTAACGCAGCGTATCAAAGTAACGCCCTGGCAGATCAACAGATATTTCTTCACACAACTTAACATTAACAGCATCAATGAAACATTAGACAATTTGAAAGTCCCTCACGATCGAGCACATACAATAATGGAATATTTTGGTTATACGGGATCCGCATGCATACCTATGGCACTTGATGACGCAAACAAGAAAGGGAAATTGAATGAAGGCGATCTCATTGTGTTTATGGGATCCGGCGGCGGTCTCGCATTTGCAAGCGCAATTTTTAAATGGTAACTAATTTGAGATTGTTATGATCAACTTAGCATCAAATGAATTAGTAATAGCAGGATGGGTTTTAGTTGTTCTCTATTCGGCTGTGATTTTATTTTTTGTGATCCGCGGTGCGCGGAAAACGAAAAGTATGAATGACTATGCTGTAGGAAGTTTTGCATTCTCACCAATAGCAGTGGGACTTGCACTTGCAGCAGCAATGACAAGCGCGGCAACTTTTGTAATCAATCCCGGGTTTATAGCATTTTACGGATTTAGTGCAGTGATTTCCTTTGGCTTTGTTTTGCCGGTCGCGTCATTAGTCTCGTTGATCTTTTTAACAAAAGGATTCCGTAAACATGGAATGAATGTTAAAGCACTCTCAATGGCGCAATGGATGGGAACCCGCTACAACAGTAAAGGTTACTCTCTCTTCTTCGCATTTCTTTCACTTTTACTTATCACTTTTATTGTACTGATAAACGTCGGACTCACAAAAGTTCTCGCAAAAACTCTCAACGTTTCAGAGATAAATATTTTGATTGGTATTGTTGTTTTCATATTTGGTTATATGATGTTCGGCGGTGCGAACTCGATGGTTTACACGAACACTGTTCAAGCACTTATAATGCTGGTTGTAGCATTCATAATGCTCGGTTCCGGCGCTGATAATTTAAGCGGAGGTTTTGGAGGATTGATTGATAAGTTAAATGCGATTGATCCGAAGCTGGTTCAAACAACAAACGAAAGCAGTTTTTTATTCCGGGATTATTTTGAAATCTTCATCACGCAGATCATCATTGGTGTTGCAATAGTTTGCCAACCTCATATAATTACAAAATCACTTCTGTTAAAAACCGATAAAGATGTTAATCGCTATCTCGTTACGGGCGTTTTTGTTCAATTCATTTTTTTCTTGGTTGTAGTTACAGGATTGTGGGCTCGAATTACTTTCCCGGATTTAATGGTAAATGGAACGCCATTAAAGGTGGACGGAGTAATATCAGCATACGTTGTTAAAAAGTTTTCTTGGTTCGTTGGATTAATAGTTGTGATGGGCTTAATCTCTGCCGGTATTTCAACTCTCGAAGGTTTGATCCAATCTGTTTCTACAACTGTTACAACGGACATTATTAAACCGCTTTTTGGAAAGTATATCAAAAGTGACGATCAGAATGGCGGAAAAGTTTATATAACAATCAACCGGGTAGTAATAGTAGTTATTGCTATTGTTTCAATTCTTCTATCATACGATCAGCTAATCAATCCAAAACTCAGTGTTGGAATTTTTGCTCAGAATGGTGTGTATGCATATTTCTCTGCCGCTTTCGTCCCTATTTTATCCGGAATGTTTTTGAAGAATGCAAATAAACTTGTTGCGATACTTTCATCGGTCTCAGCCATAACAGTTCACTTTATTTTCTATTACGGAAAAGTTGGTGTGCCGTTTACGGTTGCTACGGGAGAGAATCCGGGGGTTGCCGCAGCAATAGCAATTATCTCATCTATAATAGTCGGTTCAATCACTTATTTGATAACGAGAGAAAAGAATGCCGCTTAATTTTCAAATTGATTGGGTTGCGAAATGGGCGCAGTACACACCAAATAGAATGTTCATTCGCGAACACGATACCGAAATGGAATGGACTTACTCTGATTTCAATTACCGGGCTAATTCACTTGCAAACTTTTTTGTTGATGAACTGACGATCAAAAAAGGTGATCGCGTTGCTGTCTATTCAAAGAACCGTGCTGAATATGTTTTACTGCTTATCGCTTGTATCAAAACAGGGGCTATTCTTGTCCCGTTGAATTTCAGATTAACTCCGCGTGAACTTGATCTGTTGATTCACGATGCCGAACCTCAGCTATTCATTTACGAGAGTGAATATCAAAAAGAAGTTGAGAAGTTGGAAACGCTATCAAAAATTCCAATCAAGAAAACTGTTAATCAAATAACTCCGTTTCTATTTGACCCGATCACCGATCACCGGTCACAGATCTTGGTCAAGAAGATCCCGTAATGATTCTATATACTGCAGGCACCACAGGACGTTCAAAAGGCGCAATCATTAATCACAGAATGTTATTCTGGAATTCGATCAACACAGCTTTGCGCTTGGATATAACTACAGAAGATCATACACAAAGTTTTGCACCGTTTTTTCATACCGG
>JACRFC010000218.1 GCA_016234355.1 Ignavibacteriales bacterium | reverse complement strand
AGTCGAACCCGCGTCCGAAATTACAATCCTATGAACGTCTACACACATATTCTGTCTTTTAATTTCATCCCGACAGCATTGACAAACAAATTATGCCGGGACTATTCCGAAATTAGTTTCGCCTCTTCTATCCGGAAGTTCAATTTGGCTATCATACCAAACGACGTTCTTTCAACCCCAGGTATGAATGAAGCTGAAGAACGGCTGCGTTAATTACGCAGCTAAAGCGTAGTTATATTCGCCTTTTATTTTTTTTACCGTCGTTTTACGTGTCTTCGGTTAACACGGTGTGCAGTTCAAAGAACAAATAATCCCGTCGAAGCCAATGTCACCCCCGTTTGATAATTGAGAATGGAAGATCTACCTGCCGGTAGGCAGGTTGAGAATTACTTCTTCCACTCAATATCAGGGTGCTTGAATGAAAAATTTTCAAATCGTGCAAGAACAAATAATAGATCTGAAAGACGGTTCAAATATATCTTTATTTCTGAGTTTATCATATCAACTTTTGAAAGAGAAATAACTTCTCTTTCTGCTCTTCGACAAACCGTTCTAGCTTGGTGTAATAACGCAGCGCCTTTTAATCCGCCTGGTAAAATAAAATTTTTTAATGGTAATAATTTATTATCAACCTTATCAATCAATCCTTCAAGGCGTTTTGTATTAAATTCATTAATCCGTAGTATAGAAAAATTTTTACTACCATTATATTCCGGAGACGCCAGATCAGAACCAAGATTAAACAATTCATGCTGTATACTGCTTAAAATCTTTTTTAGTTTCTTATTTTTTATTTCAGTAATAGCTACTCCAAGAATGGAATTTAATTCATCAACCGTTCCATATGATTGAATTCTTAGGTCATCTTTCCAAACTCTTTTACCGCCGAAGAGAGATGTTTTTCCTTTATCGCCGGTTTTTGTATAAATCTTCATTTTGTTTAGGTTATTTCAGAAGTTCTAATTCTAATTTTCTTATCGGCAGATTTAATAAATAAAACAGTATGATCAGAAAGAACTTTTTTCTTTATCAGTGCTAATCCGATTTGCGGATCAACAAGTTTCGGTGAAGACACGGTCGTCAATTCACCCCATTCGTTTCCTGCTTCATCTATTATCATTAAAGGAGTAATAATATTTAAGGGTTCGTTAATTGTAATTCTAACCAACTTCCGCTGCACTTTATCATATGTATCAAGCCGTGCAATTATTTCTTGACCTATGTAACAACCTTTTTTAAAACTTATTTCATTTATCAAATTAACTTCGTGTGGGTTTGTTAAATCATTGATCTCGTTAGGATAAGACGGTATACAGTTCTCAATTCTAAAAACATCGTAAGCATTTTCTCCGACAACAGACAGATCAAATACACTTTTAATACTTGAAAGATACTCTAAGAAGTCAATACATTTTTCTTTATCAATTAATATTTTGTAAATATTACTACCGTTAAAATTCTGCTCGGCAAAAAAAATAAATCTAAATCCATCAATTTCACTAACTCTGACTAAGTTCATATCAACCGAATCAATCTCCTCTCCAACAAGCATTGTAAGAAAAGAATTGCATTGTTTACCAATTAATTCCAGAACTACAAAATTATCCGACACATCACGTGTAATTATATCTTCTGAAATTATGAATTTGTTCACCCAGCTGAAAAGCCGTGTATCATAATCACTGTTTCCGATTAAGTAGAAATTATTTTCAAGATTTAATAAAGTTGATCTCGAAATGAATCTGCCTTTTTCATTTAGGAAGAGTGTATTCTTTTTCTCAAATAATTTTAGATCTTTAATTGTGTTTGTAGATACCCGATGCAAAAAATCCAGAACATCTTTGCCGGTCATTTCGATTATTGTAGAATTCAATTTTATTCTAATACCAATACCATTTTTCAATGATTTATACTCATCATGGTCTGAATAAAAATATCGAACGGAATTTCCTTCTTTTTTTGAATTCGGAAATTTTTTTGCAAAATACTCGGCAATTGTTAACAAATTATTATTCTCCTGAAACATTCAGAACCTTTCTTATATCATTAATATTTTCTAAACCAGCGTGAGTTTTGATCTGTTATATATAGTTGTCTTTTCTCGCTCCAATAAAATGGGATCGAATCTAGAATACGAATTGATGCATACAGAGAATCCTTCAAAGATTTTCCTGTCGTAAAACGATATTCATAATAATCGGGGAATTTATCGTTGTTAATGTTTGCCAATGTTCTTTTGTGCACTAGGGCTAAATACGTTTCCATAAGATGAGGTGGTTTTCTCCATCCATCTGTTAGAAAGAAATTATAATTCCTATGACCCGAAATAATACCATCTTCAAAATTCAGCTCAACATAATTCATGTTCTTAGCTTTCCAATTCTTGACCGTCATACTATTAAATCCACCATGAATCGGAACCTCTGATTCCCAAACCCTGTTAAACTCTCCGTCATTACATTCAAATAGCGTTAACCAGAAAAACGCAGTACCAAGTTTTGTGCTATCGAGATTAATGTAGCTTGATTCATAACCGATAACATTTTTGGTTTCAATATTTCTTTCTCCGGGTTTTGATTTTGCAACAACACAAAGTACATAGTTTGTAACATCTTTAAGATATATTACGGCAATTTTCGGAACGTTGTATGTAAATGTTCTATCGAACTCGACTAAATAAGTGCCCGGATCATATTTTCTAAGAACATATTCTTTCAAAGAAATAGTATCGCACGGAAAACGATTTTTTGTTTGTTCTTTTTCTACACCAATATTATACTGTTGTATTTGTTCATTTTTAGTATCCGATGTAGATGCGTCTCCGCCCTCTTCCTGCTGTGATGTACAAGAGTAAATTAATAATCCCAAAAGAGATAACACTATAAACATTTTATAGAGTTTCATCTCGTTTATCCTTAATTGTTATAAAATATTTTGTTTTAACTTCTTGAAAACTCATCGAAAAAATATGCCGAGGCATATAATCCTTTTTCAAAATTTTCCAAAAGGAAATGTTCGTTAGGAGAGTGAATGTTATCACTATCCAAACCTAATCCCATTAACACCGCCGGGGCTTTTAATATTCTCATAAAATCTACAACGATTGGAATAGAACCTCCTTCGCGGGTGAAAACGGTTTTCTTACCAAATGCTTTTGCAGCAGCATTAGCTCCGGCAATCAACGCTTTACTTCCCAAAGGAACCATTACCGGATAGCCGTAATGTAATGTTTTAACTTCCACTTTAATACTTTTGGGTGATAATGCCTTGATATGTTTTGTAAATTCCTTTGCAAGTTTTAATGGTTCTTGTTTTGGAACTAATCTCATACTGATCTTAGCCATTGCTTTAGAAGGTAATACTGTCTTCGCTCCTTTTTCTGTAAAGCCGCCGATTATACCGTTACAATCCAAAGTAGGACGTGCCCACAATCTTTCCAAAGTTGTATATCCTTTTTCACCTTGTAATTCTTTAACACCGAGTTCCTTTGCATATTCTTTATCAGATAATTTTAAGTTTTTAAAATTTTCTTTTTCTTCTTTCGATAATTGAAGAACACTTTTATAAAAATTTGGAACAGTTACTTTACCGTTCTTATCATGAAGTTTAGAAATGATCTTAGCTAATTCATTGATCGGATTAGCAACCGCACCGCCAAAACTGCCTGAATGAAGATCACGATCTGCTGCAGTTACTTCTACTTCCATGTAGAGCAATCCTCTTAGTCCGTATGTAATTGTTGGAACACCTTCTGCGTACATGCTTGTATCTGAAATTAAAACTGTATCGCATTCTAATAATTCTTGTTTCTCTTTTAAGAACAGACCAAGATTTGTGCTTCCAATTTCCTCTTCACCTTCGTATAAAAATTTAATGTTTACAGGGGGTTCACCTACTGTCTTGAAATATGCTTCAACACTTTTAATGTGAACAAAATTTTGACCTTTATTATCATTAGCGCCCCGAGCCCAAATTTTTCCTTCTTTAATTACTGGTTCAAACGGCGGATTAGTCCACAAATTTATCGGATCAACAGGCTGAACATCATAATGACCATAGACCAATACAGTGGGCTTACCGGGTTTACCAAGCCATTCTCCGTAAACAATTGGATGACCTGCTGTTGGAAAAATCTCTACTCTAGTCATTCCTGCATCTTTTAATTTCTGAGATACAAATTCTGCACATTGCATCATTTCATCTTTATGCGTAGCTAATGTACTTATACTTGAAATTCTTAAATAATCTTTAAATTCTTCCAAATAATTATCTAAATTACTTTTAAGGTAATTAACAACAGATTCCACTATTCCTCCATTTCTTCATTTAAGATTATATAAATGAATATGAACAATTAAATAACAGCATAACTTATCGTATCAAATTTACACCTAACAATCTCTGTATTCAAGTGATATAATTTCAAATGAAATAAATTCTCGATGCAAAGTATCAGTTAAATACATTTTAGAATCATTCATATCATCAGTTATATTAGACCAAATACTTTATCCCGCTTTGGTTTCTTTCCTAATTATGGTAAATTTGTTAACAAAAGAAGTGTGAAGATTCACAAATAAAATGATCCTGATCCGATACATATTAAGAAATCACCTAATCCCATTTCTATTTTCAGTTTCGATTCTACTCTTCACTTTCGTATTGCAATACTTAGTTAAAATGTCAGATCGTCTCATTGGAAAAGGACTGAGCGCATGGGTAATCATTCAATTGATAACTTACAGTCTTGCATGGATTGTTGCACTTGTAGTACCTATGGCTGTTCTAATCGCAACTTTAATGGCGTTCGGTTCGATGTCTCAGAACAATGAGATAGCAATTTTCAAAGCTACCGGTGTTAGTCTGTACAAAATGATGATACCGCCGCTTGCAGGAAGTATTTTTGTTGCTCTTTTTCTAGTTCATTTTAATAACAATATTTATCCTGATGCTAACCATGCTGCACGTCTTTTGTTGGAAGATATCTCACGCAAAAAACCAACACTTTCTCTTGTACCGGGAGTTTTCTCTCAAGAAGTTCCAAACTATTCAATTCTTGTTAGAGAAATTGATCAATCAAACAATCAACTAAAACAAATAACCATTTATGATTATTCCAATCGTCCGAAAATTAATATAGTAACAGCATCAACCGGACAAATTTATTTTTCGGCGAATCAGAAAAAATTAATAATGGATCTAAAGAACGGTGAGATTCATGAATCTGATAACACGGAACAAAATTCTTACAGAAGATTAAGATTTGAACGTCACAAAATTGCAATGCCGGCAGAACAATTTACTTTTGAACAGTCTGCACCGGGCGGACAACGTTACGAACGTGAGATCGGCGCACCTCATTTAAAAGTTATTGTTGACAGTCTTGAAGTTATTAGAGCAGATTATTTTAAGGAATATTACTCTAAAATTATTTCACTTACAGATAGTAAAAACGGTAATTCTTATTTAACGCAAACAAATTTTCCGGGACAATTTGTTTTTATTAAATCCCAACAAAAAATTAGATCTGATGAAAGCGCAATGCTTGATGTATTAAACCGTCTTGAGTATAATGATAATCAAATAGACCAATATTGGGTTGAGATTCACAAAAAATATTCACTTCCGTTTGCATGTATTGTTTTTGTATTGATCGGTGCACCGTTAGGAACAATGATGAGAAGGGGCGGTTTCGGAATGGCAGCAGGAATGAGTTTAATTTTCTTTTTAGTCTATTGGGCATTTCTTATCGGCGGAGAAAAATATGCAGACCGCGGTTTGCTTTCTCCTTTCTTGGGAATTTGGAGTGCTAATATTTTACTTGGAATACTTGGAATATTTTTAATGATTAAAAGTGCACGAGAAAAAGTTACACTCAGCTTTGATTTCATTACCAAATTAATTCCACAATCGTGGAAAACACAGCAAGAGAACGATGAAAATTCTTGACAGATATCTTATTAAACAATACTTGCAGACAATCCTCTTCGGTCTGCTTGCATTTACATTGATCTTTGTTGTGATTGATATGATGGAGAATCTCGATGATTTTCTTGACCAAAATGTTCCTACAAGTTTGATCCTTCAGTACTATCTTGTATTTACTCCTGAAATGGTTCGATTGATGACTCCTATTGCAATTCTTCTTGCAAGTTTATTTACGGCAGGTAAGATGGCAAATCAAAATGAACTTACTGCCATCAAAGCAAGCGGAATCAGTCTTTATAGATTTATGACTCCATTCATTATAACTACAATAGTAATAAGTATATTTTCTGTTTACTTCGGAGGATATTTAGTTCCGATGGCAAACAAACAAAAAGTTTATATCGAACAGAATTACATGAAAAAAGGATTGGTTTATTTAGGCAGCAATATTTTTTTTCAAGACACCAAAACAAAAATTGTTTCTATTAATAATTATGATTTAATGCAAAAACAAGCGAATCAAATTAGCATTGAAGAATTCAGCGATAAAGACAAAACAAAATTAATATCGCGAACCGATGCATTCCGAATGATTTACGATTCAACTAAAAGCAGCTGGTTTACTTACGATGGCATAACAAGAATCTTCAGCGATACTACCGAATCAGTAGAAAAGTTTATGGTGAAAGAATTTAGGCAATTAAACTTCAAGCCCGAAGATGTTATGAAAAAACAACGCAAACCTGAAGAGATGACGCTTTCCGAATTAAAAAATTACGGTGATGAACAGTTCAGAACAGGAAATGATCCGACAGCAATTTCAATTGAATATGAATCGCGTATTGCTTTTGCATTTGCAAGTGTTGTTGTTGTTCTTTTCGGACTTCCAATTTCTGCCAACAGAAGACGCGGCGGATTGGCAATACAATTCGGGATTAATTTGTTGATCACTTTTATCTATTTAGTATTTATGAAAGT
>JACRFC010000219.1 GCA_016234355.1 Ignavibacteriales bacterium | reverse complement strand
GTTGTCCAACTCGTTCCGTTATTTGTTGATAAAAATACTCCTCCGCCATAAGTTCCTGCAAAAAGATTTGAACCGCTATTTGCTAGACAATAAATGTAAGAAGAATTAAGAGCGTTACCGGGTTGTGTCCAGCTTGTACCATTGTTAGTAGAAAGAAAAATACCTTTATCAGTAGTCCCAACGAAAAGATTTGTACCTATAATTATTAGAGGAAAAACATTCAAGCTTGTTAGCCCGTTATTCACGGGTGTCCAGCTAGTTCCATTATTCGTTGAAAGGAATACACCTCCGCCAGTGGCACTTGCAAATAAATTTAAACCGCTTGCAATAAGAGAATACACATTAAGATTTGTTAAACCATTATTAGCTTCAGTCCAATTTGTACCATTGTTGGTGGAAAGAAAAACACCTCCTCCTATTGACCCTGCAAATATATTGTTGCCGGAGGAAATTATTGTTCTAATATTTCCACCATACGGACCATTTGTTTGCAGCCACTGTGCATTTGAATTAAAACCAAAAGTAAAAAAGATGGTAATTAATAAAAGTAAAAATTGCTTTTTCATTTTTGAGCTCCTTTTTTTAATTGATAAAATTTTTATTTGAACTATTAAAAATATTTTCGATCATCTCCGGCAAAAGAATTAAATTTTCTTTATTCAAATAATCAACAGCGCCGGCATCAAGCGCTTCCTGTCTGTATTCTTGTTCCGGCAGTTGTGATACGACAATTATTGTTGCCTTCGGTGATATTAATCGTATTCTACGGATTGCCGAGAAACCATCCAACTTTTTCATAATAATATCCATTAGGATTAAATCCGGTTTTTCTTCATTATATATTTTTACGGCTTCTTCACCGTCCGCGCATTCGATTACATCTATAGGAGTGTTAAGTTTGTCTAAGAGTTTATTGATTAATTTTCTGATGCGTTCGTTATCGTCTACAATTAAAATCTTCATACTGCACTCACTTGGATTGCGGTAATAAATTATTCTGTGGGGAGCTTTTAGTAAATAGAGAATTGTACTCTATTTTTTTGAGTAGATGTACTCAGGTGAGATGTTGGATGCTGGATACAGGATTCTGGATTCTAGATTCTGGATATTGGATTCTGGATTTTAGATACTGGTTACTGGGCGAATGGATTAGAAAAATATTTTTATCTTTTTCAAACATCCAGTATCAAGCATCCAGTATCAAGAATCGAGTATCCAGCATCCAGTATCAAGTATCAAGAATCCAGTATCAAGTATCCAGTATCAAGTATCAAGCATCCAGCATCAAGTATCCAGTATCAAGTATCAAGCATCCAGCATCTAAAGTAGCGACTTATGTTCAATGGCGAACAAGAGAAGTTTGTTATGCCCGCATAAACCTAACTTATGAGAAATGTTCATTCGATGGTTTTGTATCGTTCTAAAGCT
>JACRFC010000217.1 GCA_016234355.1 Ignavibacteriales bacterium | reverse complement strand
GATAGGTGGAATAATGCCAAAGATGAAAAGTAATCGTGGAGCGGCAAAAACTTTTAGAAAAACCGCATCCGGAAAAATTAAAAGAAACAAAGCATTCAAATCGCATATTTTAACAACGAAATCTACCAAAAGAAAAAGAGGATTGAGAAAATCCACACTTGTTTCTAAGGCAGAGACAAAAAGAATTAAAATTTTGTTACAATAAGGAGTAGTAAGTCATGCCAAGAGCACAAAATAAAGTTGCATCCCATAGACGCCGTAAAAAAATTATGGCAATGGCAAAAGGATATTGGGGCGCACGCAGTAAAGTATTAACCGTTGCAAAGCATCATATTGATAAAGGTTTGCAGCACGCATATCGCGACCGTAAACTTAAAAAGAGAGAATTCCGATCATTATGGATTATCAGAATAAATGCAGCAGCAAGAATGCACGGAACAACTTATTCGCGTTTGATTCACATGCTTGATGATAAAGGAATTGTGATCAATAGAAAAGTACTTGCAAGTATAGCGGTTGAAAATCCGCAAGCTTTCACTGATGTAGTTAAATTTGCAATGAACTAATTTTTTCCCTCTTGAACTTTTAGCTTAAATTTCGGGAGGGAATTTTTTTAAACTTGCCTGCCTGCAAGCAGGTTCTCGGGATTGTTGCTATGATAGATAAAATTGATGAAACCCGAAAAAGTTTTGATGAAGATTTATCAAAAGTTGAAAATCTAACTTCACTTGAAGACCTTCGAATAAAATTCCTCAGCCGCAAAGGATTAGTCTCACAACTTTTCGAATCGCTAAAAGATGTTTCTAAAGAAGATAAACCAAAAGTCGGGCAAGCTCTTAATCAGCTTAAAATTCATACACAATCAAAATATGATGAGCTAAAAGAAAAATTAGAAAAAGACCAGAAGAGTTCTGAGGAATTTGTTGATCTAACTTTACCAGGAAGAAAACATGTAATAGGAAGCAAACATATTCTTACTCAAACTCTGGATGAAATAAAAAATATTTTCAGAGGACTCGGCTTTTCAGTTTATGAAGGACCGGAACTCGAATCGGATTATTATAATTTTGAAGCGTTGAATTTTCATCCTGATCACCCCGCAAGAGATATGCAGGATACATTTTTTGTTACCGATAAATTCTTGCTTAGAACTCATACATCTCCTGTTCAAATTCGCTTGATGAAAGAGAAGAAACCGCCGCTAAGAGCAATAATGCCGGGAAAGGTTTTTCGAAATGAAGCTATAAGTGCTAAGAGTTATTGTTTGTTTCATCAGGTTGAAGGACTTTATGTTGATACCGATGTTACTTTTGCAGAATTGAAAGGAACTCTTGTTGCATTTGTCAAACAGTTTTTTGGTCAGAATATAAAATACAGATTCCGTGCAAGTTTCTTTCCATTTACAGAACCAAGTGCTGAAATGGATATTTGGTGGGAACCAAAAGGTAAGCAGGGCAGATGGATGGAAATTCTTGGCTGCGGAATGGTGGATCCAAATGTTCTTATAAACGTTGGTATAGATCCTGAAAAATATACAGGTTATGCTTTTGGAATGGGTATAGAAAGAACAGCTATGCGTAAATATGGTATTGATGATATCAGAATTTTATTTGATAACGATAAACGATTCTTGACGCAATTCTAAGCGAGGATATAAAGTGAAAATTTCTATTAACTGGTTGAATGATTACGTAGACTTAAAGAACATTTCCATAAACGAAATTGTAGATAAACTTACTTATGCCGGATTGGAAGTTGAAGAAGTTGATGATCAAGCGAAAAAATTTGAAAATATTGTTATCGGTAATGTTAAAGAAGTAAAGAAACATCCTAACGCCGATAAATTGTCTGTGTGCAAAGTAAATGACGGAAAGGACGATTATAGCGTTGTTTGCGGCGCACCTAATGTTACTGCCGGGCAAAAAGTAGCATTCGCTAAAGTAGGTGCTGTAATTCCTTATGGCGGAATGAAACTTGAAAAAGTTAAGATTCGCAGCGAAGTATCTTTTGGTATGATTTGTTCTGAACGGGAATTAGGTCTTGGTGAAAATCACGAAGGTATTATGGTTTTGGATCCTTCATTAAAAGAAGGATTATCTTTTGCAGATGCGATGGAACTGAATGATACGATTTTAGAAATTGCAATTACTCCAAATCGAGCTGATGCATTAAGTCATATTGGAATTGCACGTGAGTTATCCGCATTGTTCGATCTGACATTAAAATATCCAGATGTTAATTTGAAAGAATCCGGAAAGAGATCAGAAGAATTAGCATCGGTAGAAATCAAAGATCCAGATAATTGCCCCCGTTACATTGGTAAAGCTGTCAGCAATGTTGAAATAAAAGAATCTCCCGATTGGCTAAAGAAACGATTGAAAAGCATTGGCTTGCGACCTATAAACAATGTTGTTGATGTTACAAATTTTGTTTTACATGAAGTAGGACAACCTCTGCACGCATTTGATCTTGATAATTTAGGCGGGGGAAAAATAATCGTCCGGAATGCCGGCAAGGATACAAAGTTTACCACTCTTGATTCTAAGGAAAGAAAACTGCAATCGAATGATCTAATGATTTGTGATGTAAATAAATCGGTAGCTATAGCTGGAGTTATGGGCGGAGAAAACTCCGAAGTAACATCATCAACTAAAAATTTGCTTATTGAGAGCGCATATTTCAATCCATCATCCATACGAAAGACTTCTAAAAATCTTGGTCTATCAACTGATGCTTCCTACAGATTTGAAAGAGGAACTGATCCTGAGATTACTAAATGGGCTGCAAGACGCGCTGCTCAGTTAATCCAACAGACATCCGGTGGAAAAATAGCTAAAGACGAAATTGATGCTTATCCAAATAAAATTTATTCAAGAAAATGTGGAATTCGTTTCAATCGTTTAAATAAAATTTTAGGTTATCAAATCGGAGCAAGTGAAGTTGAAAAAATTCTTATCAAGCTTGGTTTTATTATTGATAAGAAATCATTTGATGAATTAACAGTCACAGTTCCTTCTTACCGTCACGATATTGAACGTGAAATAGATTTGATCGAAGAAGTGGCGAGAATATACGGCTATAATAAAATTCCTGAGGTAAGTAAGATCTCTGTTACTTTGGAAGAGAAAGTAGATCATTCTGCATTTAATGATAGAGTAAGAGAATTATTAAACTCGCTTGGCTTTTATGAGATTATTACCAATTCACTGTTAAGTGAAGATATTGCAAGACGTTTTGGTAATGCCATTAATCTTTTAAATCCGCAAAGTAGTGAAATGTCACATTTAAGAACTTCTTTAATCCCAGGGTTATTAACAACTATATCTAATAACATTAAAGTAAATGAAAAAGATATTCAGTTATTCGAACTAGGAAAAGTTTTTGAAAAAAGTACAAACTCTGATATCAATGATTTTAAAGATTTCACAGAGTTGGAGCATTTGCTTCTTGCATTGACAGGTAACCGAATTAGGAATGAATGGTTTGAAAAAGATTATCCTTTTGATGTTTACGATCTTACCGGATATGTTGAATCATTCTTGACTAAAATTTTACCTGACGTTACAGTTAACATAAAATCAATAAGCGAATCGGGATCGAAATTTGATTATTCTTTTGATTTGATCTGTGAGAATCAAAATACCGGATTTGGGGGAAGGCTCAAAAAAGAATTCTGTACTTTATTCGATGTTGATCAAGATGTTTACATGATTCAAGTTGATTTAGCTGTTTTGAAGGGGATTAACATTTCAAAAAAAATATTTAATGAATTACTGAAATTCCCTAAAGTTTATAGAGATGTGGCTTTTGTTTTAGATGTTAACATTACTTCTGACCAAGTTACGAGTATTATAAAAGAAGCCAGTACTAACTTGTTGCATAATATAAAGTTATTTGATATCTTTCAAAGTGAAAGCTTAGGTAAAGGTAAAAAGAGTTTTGCTTTTCAATTAGAGTTTTTTAATTCTGGCAGAACTCTTACTGAAGAAGAAGTGGAAACAGATTTTAGAAATGCAATTAAGGCTGTAGAAAAAATATTTAACGCACAACTCAGAGGTAGTTGATTGGCAGAAACAACGAAATATGATTTGTTTATTGATGAGTTGAATACTCTCGAAAAACAGATATATTATTTCATTCAAAAAGGAACGGAGATACTAGAATCCAATCAAGCGTTAAATAATAGAATTACTTTACTTGAAAGAGAAAACGACGCGCTCAAAAAGAAAATTTCAGAAATCGAATCAAAAGTTAGTAAGTCATTTGTTAATAGTGAAAACCTTTTTGGTAATGAATCATTTAACTTAGAGGAGAAAGAGGCACTTAAGAACAAAATTAGTGAACTGATAGCAAGAATTGACTATCATTTGCGTTCTTAAATTAGTTATTGTAGATGGAATAGACATAACATGAATGAAAAAAAGAAGCTGAAAGTAAAAATTTTTGATAAAGAATATTCCCTTCTTGTGGAAAACCAAGAAATAGCGGCAGAATTAGCTGAATATGTAAATACAATGATGGAAGAAACAAAAGATGAATTACCTGATCAATCAAAAGATACAATCGCCATCATTGCTGCGTTGAACATTGCTTATGATTTATTTGTAGAAAAAAATAAATACCGTGAATTCAGCATACAAGCCACAGATAAAATCAAAAAAATAAAGCTTCTTTTGAACGAATCTAAATTTATGTCCTCTCCATCCTAACTTTTTCCACACTGCCGGTTCATTTATAAAAAAGAACTAATAGTAAAACTATAGGGTTATCGACTCACGTCGTGTATTACAGGCCTCATCCCGACTTGTCGGGATCCCGTAATATGGGACTAGTGGAAGTAAAAAGCGGCGGGCGGTTTCCCACATTGTTATAGGAAAAATGTTCTTTTCCTATAATAGGATCGGCAGTTGTGGTTTAAATATTCTGTTATATTGGAGGAAAGATGCAGGGCGATTTAATTATTGTAATAGCGGTTGCTGCCATATTGGTAGTGTTGTCTTTTGTTCTTGGCTGGTTTATTAACTCAAAGATAGGCAGAAATAGTCTTTCGGTTGCCAAAGAAAAAGCACAAAGTATTATTGATGAAGCTGATAAAGAATCTAAACATATTAAAAGAGAAAAATTACTTGAAGTAAAAGACGAATGGTTAAAAAAGAAACAAGAATTCGATACGGAAGTAAATTCCAAAAAACAGAAACTTCAGAACCATGAAAAGCAGTTGGAATCACGTGAAGAAAGTCTTGAGAAGAAATACGAGGTTGTTACTCAGAAAGAAAAAGTATTAAAAGATGCAGAAAAAACCTTAACAACTCAAAAAGAAGATCTTGATAGAAAACATTCCGAATTGGACCACTTGATCTCCGAACAAAATGTACGGCTTGAAAAAATTGCCGGATTGACTTCCGAAGATGCTAAAAAAATGCTGATGGAAAATATGATCAGCAAAGCAAAAACCGATGCTGCTCAATCTATCAAAGAAATTCGTGATCAAGCCAAGATTGACGGTAAGAAAGAAGCACAAAGAATTACTATTCAAGCAATTCAAAGAACAGCAGTTGATCATTCCGTTGAATCAACTGTTTCAGTTGTTCAAATTCAGAATGATGAAATGAAAGGCAGAATAATTGGCCGCGAAGGAAGAAACATCCGTGCATTTGAAGCCGCTACAGGAGTTGATGTAATTGTTGACGACACACCTGAAGCTGTAATCCTTTCGGCGTTCGACCAATTTAGAAGAGAAGTAGCAAGAATTTCTCTCGAGCGTTTAATTGCAGACGGAAGAATTCATCCGGCTCGTATTGAAGAAATAGTTGCAAAGGTTGAATTAGAATTGGATGAAGAAATTCAGAAAGAAGGAGAGAACACTTTAATTCAATTAGGTCTGCACGGAGTTCATATAGAACTTGTAAAACATATTGGACGAATGAAATACCGTTCAAGCTACGGGCAAAATCTTTTGCAGCATAGTATTGAAGTTGCATACTTAACCGGAATTATGGCAGCTGAACTTGGCTTCGATACAAATCTTGCACGCAGAGCAGGACTTCTTCACGATGTCGGTAAAACAATTGATAGAAATGTTGAAGGTCCGCATGCTTTGCTTGGTTATGATCTGGTAAAGAAATATAATGAGCATCCTATCGTTGTCAATGCTGTAGGAAGTCATCATGAAGATATTGAAATGGAACATCCGATTGCAGCTTTAGTTCAAGCAGCGGATGCAATAAGCGGTGCAAGACCGGGTGCAAGAAGAGAACCTCTTGAAAGTTACGTTAAGCGATTGGAAAATCTGGAAGCTATCGCAAAATCTTTCGAAGGAGTTGCTAAAACTTATGCTATTCAAGCGGGTAGAGAAGTGCGTGTTATTGTTGAACCCGATAAAGTGGATGATGTATTCTCAGATCGTTTAGCTGCAGATATCGCACAGAAAATACAGGAGGATATGGAATACCCGGGACAAATTAAAGTAATGGTTATACGGGAGGTTCGGAAAATAGCTTACGCAAAATAAAATTATTCTTAAAAGGCTGTCTCATTAGTAAATAATAGCTTAGTGTTTCTTGGTGACCTTAGTGTCTTAGTGGTAAAAATCTTTTTGTTTATTAGAATAACAAAAAACAAACCACAAAGACACTAAGAACACAAAGGTTCACAAAGACAGTCTCTTATTTTTTTGAGTCTTATATGAAAAAGAAATTAAAAATCGCTATAACTGGCGGAATTGGTTCCGGAAAATCTTCTGTATCAAAAATAGTAGAATCATTCGGATTTCCTGTTATTAAAGCAGATGATATTGCTAAAGAATTGATGCTGAAGGATGAATCGGTAAAAAAGAAAATTATTAAATCATTCGGTAAGGAGTCATTTACAGAAAAAGGAATTAATTCTAAATATCTTGCTGATAGTGTTTTCAGTAATAAAGATAAAGTTGAAAAGATTAATTCAATAATTCATCCGCCCACCGTCAAAAAGATCGAAGCGATCTCAAAAAAACTTTTTGAAAAACATAATTTAGTCTTTGTTGAATCCGCTTTAATTTATGAAGCTAAGATCCAGAAACTCTTCGATTATGTAATTCTAATTTATGCGGAAGAAGAAATAAGAATATCACGTAAGATCGAAAATGATAAAATGAACAGACTTGATGTTGAAAAACGAATGAGCTTTCAGATTCCAGATGAAAAGAAAACAGATCGGGCACATTTTGTAATTGATAATAATTCTACATTCGATAAACTGGAATCAAGGACCAAGTTTGTTATTGAATTGATTAAAGCTGCGATTGTTTGATCAACCTAAAAAGTTGAAAACATCCTTCCTTGATTTATAACTCCTCTTGCTCTAATTTTACCCTCACATTTTTTAAAATAAGGTGTTCTGTGAAAGTAATTAATGATGCTCTTGTGGGTTTTGTAAAATTATTACCAAGATCAGTAGTTCATATCTTCGCTAAAAAATATATTGCCGGTGAAACATTAGAAGACGCTGTGCGTGTAGTTAAAGAATTGAATGAAAAAGGTATTGTTGCTACGATGGATGTTCTTGGAGAATCTGTTAACACAAAAAGAGAATCCGAACAAGCAATGAAAGAATGCTTCATGGTTCTTGACGCAATCAATGAACACAAACTCGATTCAAACTTATCTCTTAAACCGACTCAGTTGGGTCTGATAATTGATAAACAATTTTGTTATGAACAGATCTCTGCAATATTAGAAAAGGCGAAAGGTTATAACAATTTTGTCCGCATTGATATGGAAGATTCATCAACAACTGATGCAACTTTGGAACTGCACAGCAAATTGAAAAAAAAATATTCCAATGTTGGTATTGTTGTTCAATGCTATTTGAAACGGGCGTACAGTGATGTTGAAGAACAAAATAAGCTCGGAACAAATTACCGTCTCTGTAAAGGTATTTATGTTGAGCCGGCAGAGATCGCATTCAAAGAACGCCAGCAAGTCCGTAATAATTTTCTTAAAGTTCTGGAAATAATGTTGGACGATGGAGATTATGTCGGTATTGCCACTCATGATGATTATTTGGTAAAAGGTGCTTACGAATTGATCAAGAAGAAAAATATTTCTAAGAACAAATATGAATTTCAAATGCTATACGGCGTTAAAGAAGATCTGCGCGATAAGATCAAAGCAGACGGACATAAAATTCGAATTTACGTTCCTTTCGGCAAACATTGGTACAAATACTCGATCAGAAGATTGCAAGAGAATCCTCAGCTTGCTTGGTATATAACAAAAAGTATCTTTTCACTAAATTGATGGGTGTTTCCATCTTTCAAAAAGATGGAAACATTATTTGTCATGATAGAAGAACTTAAAACAAATTATCATCCACCATTTTTATACCATAATTTCTATCATATATATAACAAAGCAGTTGGAAGTGATCTATTATTTTATACTGATGAGAATTACAAATACTTCTTGAAGAAGTTTTCTTTTTTCATGAATAATTTTGTTAATACTTATGCATTTTGTCTTTTACCAAATCATTTCCATTTTTTAATCAGTCCAATTGTCAATGACCCGGAAATAATCAGCAGACAATTCAAAAGATTATTTATTTCGTATTCAATGGCATTAAATAAACAAAGAGGGAGAAGAGGTAACCTCTTTCAAAAGAACTTTAAGAGAAAAGTAGTATGCGGTGAAAATCACCTCAAGAAAGTCGTACATTATATTCATGTTAATCCATTACATCACTCTGTATTTACAGACTTTAAGAACTACGCTTATAGTTCTTACAAAATAATTATTGGGACGGGTTTTACAAACCTAAAAAGGATTGACGTTATTAATTGGTTTAGTGGTATTAAAGAATTTATAGATTGTCATAAAAAAAATAAAATAGATATTTGGAAGGAGCTGTTAGCACTTGAAGAAAAAATTTAAAAAGTTTCCATCTTTCAAAAAGATGGAAACTGTAAGATAAGCTAATGAAAGTACTAGGAATAGAAAGCTCGTGTGATGAAACTTCAGTTGCAATTATTTCTGATGGTAAGCTCTTATCAAATTTAATTTCATCTCAAGATATCCATAATGTTTTTGGCGGAGTTGTGCCTGAGCTTTCGAGCCGGGCACATCTTCAAATATTATTGCCGCTCGTAAAAAAATCACTTCAGGAATCCGGTATCTCTCTTAATCAAATTGATCTTGTTTGTGCAACAGCTGGACCGGGTTTGATCGGTGCACTTCTTGTCGGTTTAACTTTTGCAAAAGGTCTCTCATATTCACTTCAAAAACCATTTGTTCCTGTTAATCATATTGAAGGACATATTTTTTCCGGATTTTTAATGAATGATAAACCGGAATTTCCATATTTGTGTCTTGTAGTTTCGGGCGGACATACTTTACTGTTACTTGTTGAAAACGATACTAAAATTATAAAGTTAGGTACAACAATAGACGATGCCGCAGGTGAAGCATTTGATAAAATTTCCAAATTGCTTGGACTTGGTTATCCCGGCGGACCTAAGATACAAGAAGTTGCAGAAGGTAAAAAAATAGATTTTGCCGATTTCCCGATCGCACGATGCAAAAATGAATACGATTTTTCTTTCAGCGGTTTGAAAACTTCAGTATTGCGATTCATTCAGAAAGAATATGGCGATGCTTCTAAGATTCCAGCTGCAAATATTTCTTTGATAGCGGCTTCTTTTCAATACTCTGCTGTAAAAGCACTATTAAATAATACTGAAAAAGCGTTGAATAAATTTAATGTAAACTCTATTTCGCTTGTCGGCGGAGTAGCTGCAAATAAAATGCTTCGTGATGATTTCCAAAAGCTAGCATTGAAGTATAAAAAAAACCTGATCATTCCTTCACTTGAATTCTGCGGTGATAATGCCGCTATGATAGCTTACCGCGGATTGAAACTTCATCAAGCCGGAATTAAGTACGAATATGATTTCAATGCTTACCCGAATTTAAGCGATTACTCGTTTATTAAGTAACTGATTTTTAAGCCGGATAAATTCACACACCGCATAAGAAAAAAAATCTATATATTGGAATTGTTCTAATCAAAAAAACTGAATGACTAAACAGAAAATATCTACAAAACGGTTTTTATCGCGCAGTCAATTTTATGTTGTTGCGCTCTTCTTTGTATTTGTACTTGCCGTTCTTCTTTTTACTTTTTATTCTCCAAATTATTACGAACATGAATCACCTTACCGGATTGATATCAAGCGGGGTGAATCATTAACAAATGTGATTGATACTTTGTACGAGCATAAAATTATTCCAAGTAAATTGAAAATGAAGATCATCTCTTTCGTTTACGGAGTTGAGAAAAAAGTGAAAGCGGGGAGATATGATATTCCAAACGGATTGAGTTACGTAAAACTAGTTGAACTTCTTGTAAATGGTTCTCCGACTGAACAAGTTTCAGTAACTTTACCGGAAGGAATTTGGCAGAGCGAGATTGCTCAAATCCTTCAAGAAAAATTAAATATTGATTCTTCACACGTGATCGGTCTAAGCACAAGCAGATCATTTATTAATTCGCTTAATTTGAATACAAAAAGTTTAGAAGGATATCTGCTTCCCGAAACTTATTTTTTTTATCCCAACAGTACTGCAGAAGAAATATTGCGGAAGTTAAAATTGCAGATGGATAAAATCTTTACTCCGGAAATTGAAAAGAGAATGGCTGAATTAAAAATGACGAAGCATCAAATCTTAACGCTTGCTTCGATCATTGACGGAGAATCGAATTTTGTTTCTGAGTTTAGAACTATTTCGGGCGTTTATCACAACAGATTAAAGATTGGAATGGCACTTCAAGCTGATCCGACCATACAATATCTTATCCGTGAAAAACATAAAAATAAAATTCTTAAGAAAGATTTGTTAATTAATTCTAAGTTTAACACGTATAAATATCTCGGACTTCCGCCCGCACCGATTAGTAATCCCGGTAAAGATGCAATTATGGCTGCGCTCTATCCCGAAAAACATAACTATTTATTTTTTGTAGCTAACGGAAGCGGCGGACATTCATTTTCTCATTCCGCAAATGAACATGAACTAAATGTAATGAAGTATAGACAGTGGCGAAAAACTCAAAATCAATAATTAAAATTCTTGCTGTTACATCTCTGATATTATTTGCAAGATGTGCTAATCAGCTTCAGCCCGGCGGCGGGGAAGTTGATACTGTCCCTCCGCAGATCATTGAAGTCTATCCCGGGAACGGAACTGCAAATTATCACGAAGATTATTTTGAAATTTCTTTCAGCGAATATGTTGACAAGCGTTCAGTTCAAGAAGCAATTTTTATTTCTCCAGCTTTGCAGAAGCCGCTTAAGTATGATTGGAGCGGAAAAACTCTTACAGTTTATTTCAACGATACACTTAAAGTAAACACGACTTACACTGTAAGCATCGGCACCGATGTTAAAGATGTGAACAACGGCAACAAGATGGCTGAATCTCTAACGTTTGCTTTCTCAACCGGGGATAAAATTGATAATGGAAAGATCAGTGGAAAAATTTATGATACTTCACCGGAAGGTGTAATGATCTTTGCTTATCAAGCGAACAGTAAGGAAGCAGATCCTACAAAACAAAAACCGGATTATGTTTCTCAAGTAGGAAAGAAAGGGAATTATTCTCTTCCCGGTCTTAGAGATGGAAATTATTCCATCTTTGCGATCCGCGATAAATTCCGCGATCTGCTATATCAAAAAAACGAAGACGGACTTGGCGTACAAAATAAAAAAGTTGAATTGATTGATAAGACGATCGAATATGAAAATGTAGATTTCTTCTTAACGTTTGAAGATACGATTGCACCTAAGATCTCCAATGTTTTTATGAAAGACCGGAATCATATACAGATTGAATTTAATGAACCGGTTGACAGTTCTAAAATCTCCGGTGATAATTTTGTTTTATTTGATTCTACCGCGAACAAAAAAATAATTCTGAAATATTTTTTCAAAGGTGAAGGAAGACCGAATCAATTTTACGCTGCATTTACCGATACACTCGAAAGAAAAGAAAGTTGGGTTCTGATCTCTAAAAACATCCCCGATCTGAAGAACAATTTATCTTCCGAAGAAAAAAATTCTTTTGCAGTTAAGAACGACCGCGACACACTTGCATTGAGAATAATTAAATCTGCCGGATTACTCCCCGGAGAAAAAGTTGATTACGAAGAACCGTTTGTTTTGATAAATTTTAATGATGCAGTAGAACTTTCAACTGTGAAAGAGAGACTTAGCATTCAAGATGCGAAAGGGAAAAAGATTCTGCTTGATGTTGAACGAGCTGATGATGCTTCTTTCTTAGTTCGTTTGTCTGAAAAATTAAAGCAGAGTACGGATTACACCTTAAAACTCGATCTGAAAAATTATTCCGATCTGTCCGGCAATAAAATTGATTCACTATTCCAGAATAAATTTTCTACATCAAACGAACTTGATTTCAGCGGAGTTAGCGGAACAGTTGCGTTGAATGATTCGACACAGACTTTTGTTGTGCTCGAAGCAGCAGAAATGGTGAAGAGAATTTACAAACAAAAAACTGATTCGAAGAAAAATTTTGATTTTAAAAAAGTTATACCCGGAAAATATTTGGCGTGGAGTTTTAAGGATAAGAACAAGAACGGCAAATATGATTTTGGTACTATCTCTCCTTTTAAGCTTTCCGAAGAATTTAAGTTTTACCCGGATACATTAAATCTCCGTGCGCGCTGGCCTATAGGCGGTGTGAATATAGATTTTCAAAAATAAAATTCACGTGTCATAGATTTACATTAGCTTCTTTGCGCCTGTCCGATTTTTAACGGGCTTTTAGCAAGGAAATGATTTCACGCAAAGTCCGCTAAGATTTCGCAAAGCTCGCAAGGGAAAGCATAAGACGACAGATATAAAACCAAAAGAAACTTCTTGACAACCTTCTTCTATAAATTTAAGTTGATGCGGGGATAATCTTCTTAAACTTCTTTTTACCCCCGGGAAAATATGACGACTACTTTTTTTGAAATAGATTATTGGCAGAATAATTAATAGTTATATGCTCATGTTAAACTTAAAATCGAAATACATAATTATTGTTTTTTTATTCTGCACGAGCATTATTCTGCCGCAGAATAGATGGGAGTTCGTTAATCCTCAACCTACTGGTTTTGATTTATATAATGTTAATATAGATTCTTACCAAAATACATGGGTGATGGGTGAATTCGGAACAATACTTAAATCTGATGTCAATTGTGAATCTTGGAAAACAATTAAAATAAACTATACTGATAATCTCTACGACTCTGAAATTATCCATGAAAAAATATGGATTGTTGGTCAAAACGGATTGATTTTATTTTCCAATGACATGGGCTCAACTTGGAACAAGCAAATATCCAATACAAAAAAATCCTTGATAAAAATTCAATTTATCGATGAGGATCATGGATGGATTATGGCAAATGATAGTTTGGTATTAAGAACTGAAGATGGAGGAATCAATTGGCAACAAACAAGAATAAATAATAAATGGCATCAAAACGATATAATACTTTTGAACAAGGATGTTGGTTTCCTTCTATCTGGTTATTATAACGAGCCCAATCTTGATATCACTCCTTGGACTGCCGGAGTATTATTTAAGACAAATAATGGCGGGTTGACCTGGGCTAAAGTTGATAGCGGCAGCACAAAATATTCTTCAATATATTTTTTAAATAATCGAATCGGTTTTATGTCTGTTCATAATAATCAAACGGGTAGAATGTTATTGAAATCAACAGATTCTGGGAATAGTTGGGATACTTTATCACATACATTTGTCTGGGATCAAATGCACTTCGTTGATGAACAAAATGGCATTGCTATTGGTGGATATTATTTAGGAAAAACTACAGATGGAGGTCTGAATTGGGAAATAAAGACCAATATAAATACTCCATCAACTTCAAGTCAGTTAACAAGCTTTTATTCAAAAGACCAGAATCTGAAAGTAGTTGGTACTGAAGGTAATGTTTTAAGGAGTAATGATTTTGGGGAGAATTGGAAAAGAATAAGTTCGAGTATTGATTTTTATTATGCAGCACTAAGAGGAGTTACATTTACAGATCGCAACATCGGATACATCTATGGAGCTCAGTTCCTACAAAATGCAAATGATAAGGCCATTTTGTTATCAACCCTAGATGGTGGTAAAACTTGGAATAATATACCCTCCCCGAATCTTTACGGTGTTTCTATATTAAAAAAATACGATGATGTACTTTGGGTTTCCAGCAACACAAAACTATATCGTTCAGATAATAATGGCGCATCATGGATTGAAATAATAGATGTGGCTAGTAATAATGACGAACAAATTAGGGATATCTTTATATTTAATAATCAGAACATTGTTTTTTTAGCGGGTAGAAGAGTATATAAGTCAACTGATGGAGGAAGTAATTGGTCACATTCGTCAGAGTTCTATGTTCAAATGTTAAGACAATTTGTTCGAGTAACAGATAATAAGTGGATAATATTAGGTCATCTTAATCCGTCTGAACCAAACTTTATTACGGAAAATAGCGGATTATCCTGGAAACAAATGAATTCTAATTTCACCACAATGAAGTTTATTAATGAAAATATTGGATATGCTATTGATAGCATATTATATAAGACTACAAATGGCGGTACAAGTTGGGAAGTTATTAATCGATCTGTTAAAAGTATTGCCTATTGGACTTCACAATTATTTTTTTATAATGAATCAGTTGGATGGTTAAATAACGGATCATTTTTGTATCATACAAGGAATGGCGGTTATACTTGGACAAAAGAATATGGCATTAATGGCATTGCGGATTTTTACAATTATTCATTTAGTATAATTAGTGAATCAAATGCATGGGCAGTAGGATCAAATGGGCATATTTTTAGATTAACACCGGATGGTGTATCAAGTCTGAATCCTAGTAATCATCTTATTCCACAAGAAATATTTCTCTTCCAAAATTATCCCAACCCCTTTAATCCTTATACAAATATAAAGTTCGCTATTCCTCATTACGGAAAAGTAACATTAAGAGTCTATGATTTATTAGGCAGAGAAATATCTGTATTGCTAAATGATTATTTAGATGCCGGAATTCATGAAGTAACATTTAATGGTAATAATTTATCAAGCGGTATTTATTTTTATAAATTAACTATGAACAACTATTCTGTATCAAAAAAATTAGTATTATTAAAATGAAGACGCATATAACACGTTCTTCAAGCCGTTCTTCGATGCGGTCTTATTGAGTCGCTTTAGGTTTGATTTTTCAGAATAAGTTGTTTGTTCAAAGTTGATTGGAAAAACAAAAATGATTTTAAAAATAAAGTTGCGTTAACAAAAACTGCATTGTTTTTTGGACTGCGGCTTAAAAACCACGCAGTTATACGGCTAAAAGACGAACTTGAATATTGAATTAGTGATACGTATTTTATCGTAAAAATATTTACGTATTATTTGAAATGGATCATATGAATACTAAACTAACTCTAAAACTCAATAAAAAAGCCATAGACCGTGCAAAAAAATATGCTCAGAAAAATAAACAAAGTCTTTCGGTGATGGTTGAAAAATATTTCAATCTAATATCTGATAAAGATAGTGT
>JACRFC010000215.1 GCA_016234355.1 Ignavibacteriales bacterium | reverse complement strand
GGAACACTTGGAATAATTTCAGAAATAAAATTAGAATTGATTGATCTGCCTAAAAAAGTTTTATCGTGTGTGGCTTTTTTCCATAAGGAAGAAAATGCTCTGTCTTTTATTGATGAAGCTCGAGAGCTGAGACAAAACAATTCTCCATTTTCAATAGCACGCGCATTAGAATTCTTTGATGCAAATGCTTTAAGATTCCTACAAAGAGATTATCCGAATATTCCGAAACTTTCGCAAGCTGCTGTTTGGTTTGAAGAAGACTACTATACTGATAACGACGATATCGTTAAAAATTGGGTCTCTCTTTTAAATAAATATAATTGCAATGATGATTCTGTTTGGTTTGCATTCGATAAAATTGAACAAGAAAAATTTCATGAATTCCGCCATGCCATTTCTTGGAAAGTAAATGAGTTCATCTCCAAACACAATCTTAAAAAAGTAGGGACGGATGTATCCGTTCCGGTAATTCATTTCAGATCATTTTATTATTGGATGAAAGAAACAGTGGAAAAAGAAAATATTGATTACGTTGTATATGGTCATTTCGGTGATTGCCATCCTCATCTTAATATGCTGCCAAAGAATGAATTGGAATATCTTAAATCAAAACAGATTTATGCTAATATTTGTGCAGAAGCAGTTCGTCTTGAAGGAACCATTTCTGCCGAGCATGGTATAGGCAAATTGAAAAGAGATTACTTAAAAACAATGTATGGGGAAGATAATATTCTAAGGATGGCAAAATTAAAATCAATTTTTGATCCTAACAAAATTCTTAATGTTGGAAATATTTTTGACGAAAAATATTTGGATGCATTCAATGGTCGGTAGATCTTTACTTATAATAATCGTTTTGTTTTTTGCTTCTGTACTAAAAGCACAGGATGCAAATACCGATGCTCGGTTACGCCTTGCACAGATTTATGAACAAGCAGGGCAACTCGATAAAGCAGAAGTTGTTTATCGCGAACTAATTGAAATCCAACCGTTGAATAATATTTTTTTCGAATCCTTAAACAAAAACCTCGTTTCACAAAAAAAATATTACGAATCAATTGAACTGCTGATTCAAAAAATTAATCAAGTACCTAATGATTACAATCTCTTCGGCTTACTCGGCTCAACATATTTTATTATGGATCAATCGGAGAAAGCATTTGAGTCGTGGGAAAAAGGGATAGCTATAAATCCATCCTCCTATATAGGTTATAGAGTAATTGCAAATTATGCAATAGAAAATAGAGCATACGAGAAAGCAATTGATATTCTGAAACGCGGTAAAAAGATTTCGGGTGATCCTATTATGTTTTCAATGGATCTGGCAAATATTTATGCAGCAAATATGAAATTCTCAGATGCTGCAAATGAACTTTGTAGTTTGATTGAAGTTCATCCGGAACAAGCCCAATCTGCAAAAGCAAGAATAAGCAGTTACTTGAACAGGCCCGGCGCCGCAGAACAAACAATTCGTGCAATAAAAGAATTTTTTGAATCTAGATCTCAAATCGAACTTTTCGATTTATTAACATTTGTTTACCAATCAAGCGGCAATTACAAAGATGCTTTTGAAAACGTAATTGAAATTGAGAAAAAATTTAAAGTTAACGGCACTTATGTTTTTCTATTCGCTCAAGAAGCTTACCGTAACAAACAATTTAATTGGGCATCGGAATCATATAATTTTATTGTTAACAATTATTTAAACTCGCCTTATTATCAGATGTCAAAAATCGGTTATGCAAAAACTTTGGAAGCGTCGCTAGATCAAAAATTTTTTGATCGTATTGATACTTGGAAACCATTTATTAAGTACGAGCCGCTTTTTACAGATGAGTACAAAAAAATTATTAATGCATACGAAGAATTTATTATAGCGATACCGGAAAATGCGGTTAGTATTGAAGCATTATTTAGAATTGCCGAAATTTATAGAACTAAAATTTTTGATTATCAAAAAGCAGATTCTCTCTACAAAAAACTTTCTCAAATATCTCAATACACTAACTATGGTGTTCAATCGCATATTGCGTTAGGTGAAATTGCAATCCAAAGAGACAGTTTGGATATAGCAAAGGTTCATTTTCAAAAAGCATTATCGTTACAACGTATTGAGCCAAATGATTTCTCTAAAGCAAATTTTTATCTATCAAGAATAGAATTTTGGAAAGGTAATTTCTCTAAATCAATCGGGTTATTTAGAGAAGTGCCGCAAAATCTTTCTACAGATTTCTCGAACGATGCAATCGAACTTTCATCAATTATAAGTACAACAAAAAAAGATTCATTAAATCTTTCGTTGTACGCTCATGCAGATCTTCTTGCAACACAAAATAAGTACAAACAAGCAGCGATTGAATTTAAAACTCTAAGTGATCGCCCCAACTTATTTGTTCTAAATGAGTTCGCAAAAATATATTTTTCTGAAATGTTGTTGGCTGAAAATGATCTACAAACTGCTATTAATAATTTAGAAGAGATGACAAAAACCGGAAATAATTCAATTTTCGACGAAAAAGCCACTTTCTTACTCGCCCTGTGCTATCAATATGGGATAAAGGATCTTCAAAAAGCTGCCGAAATCTACCAGAAATTACTTGAAACTTTCCCAAACTCACTCTATTTTGACCGTGCGCGTAAAGCGTTACAAAGTTTTTCTTCAAAAAATGGTCTTAATTAAGAAAAATTACTAACATAGAAAATTTTGAAACGCACCGTATCCCGCATAGCGGGATTAATTAGTCTTCCAACAAAAAATGGTTTAAAATGAGTGATCCTCGAGAACCTCGTACAGTAAAATGTTCCTTTTGCGGAAGGGACGGCAGTGAAGTTACATCAATGGTTGCAGGCCCCGATGTTTATATTTGCGACATCTGCATCAAGACCAGTGTAGATATTTTAAAGAATAATATTACTGCAGCACCAAAAAAAGAAACCTATCATTCCTTACTAACTCCTGATCTAATAAAGAAAAGTTTGGATGAATATGTTATAGATCAAGATCTTGCAAAAAAGATTCTAGCAGTAGCGGTTTACAATCATTACAAAAGAAGCAATGCAACAAATTCTCTTTTTGAAATGGATGAAGTTGAAATTGAAAAAAGCAATATTCTTTTGATAGGACAAACAGGCGTTGGAAAAACATTACTAGCACAAACGCTCGCAAGAATTCTTGATGTTCCGTTTGCGATTGCAGATGCAACAACGCTTACTGAAGCCGGCTATGTTGGTGATGACGTAGAAACTGTTTTAGTCCGTCTTCTTCAAGCTGCCGATTATAATTTAGAGAAAGCTCAAAAAGGAATTGTTTACATAGATGAGATTGATAAAATTGCCAGAAAGAGTGAAAGCACTTCAATTACGCGGGATGTTTCAGGAGAAGGTGTACAGCAAGCACTTTTAAAAATTTTAGAAGGAACCGTTGCCGGTGTTCCGCCCCGCGGTGGAAGAAAGCATCCGGAACAAAGTTTAATAAATGTTAATACAAAAAATATTTTATTTGTCTGCGGCGGCGCATTTGACGGCATCGAATCTATAATTGCTTCCCGCATAAACAAGAACACAATTGGTTTTGATACAAACATTTCAAATCCTTCCGAAACGGAAAGAGATAATCTTATTCAAAAAGTTCAGCCGGAAGATCTGGTAAAGTACGGATTGATACCCGAACTAGTCGGACGATTACCAATCATTGCCCCGCTTGCTTCACTAAATTCTAAAGCAATGAAAAATATTCTTACTGAACCGAAGAATGCGATCATTAAGCAATATCAAAAATTGTTTATGATGGAAGGTGTGGAATTAAGTTTTGATCAAAATGCTTTAGAAGAAATTGTAAAGAAAGCAATTGAAAGAAAAACCGGTGCACGTGCGCTTCGTTCTATCGTTGAAGGAATTTTACTTGATATCATGTATGAACTTCCAACAAAAGAAAACATTGATAAGTGTATGGTTACCCGCGATACTGTTACCAAAGGCGAGAAGCCGGTTTATATAGAAAGCGACAGAAAGACCGCATAAGTACTTTATATAATTTTCCCGGCTTGATTCATTTATTAATTGAATATGGATTAAGCCGGTTTTATTTTATGCCCGCCAATTAAAATTTATTAAATGAAAAAAAATCTATTCATAATTCTAATTGTTTCATCATCACTTTTTGCACAGACAAAACTTCTAATCTATATGGATCTGCAGCAAACCGATCATCTTAAAGCTTACGGAATAACTTTCAATGCTCTTAAAGACGGAATAACTTCCGATTGGCTTCTTAACTACCGCGGCGGATCTTTTATGTTCGATTACTCCGAACAACTTGCTATGCGATGCAGATTAAAAGGTGTTGCCTTCCTAACTCTTTCAAATCAAGACGCTGTACAAATATATTCACTTGTACAAAGTGAAGATCAAAATATGGAAGTTGTGCGACTTGAGAAAGCACCTAAAATTGCTGTTTATGTTCCGCCTGGATTCCAACCATGGGATGATGCTGTAATGCTGGCACTAAACTATGCGGAAGTTAGTTATGATAAAATTTGGATTGAAGAAATTCTTCGCGGCAATCTTGAAAAATATGATTGGCTTCATTCTCATCACGAAGATTTTACGGGACAATATGGAAAATTTTATGCGTCATTCAGCGGTGCGCAATGGTACATTGAACAACAGATACTCTACGAAAATGAAGCTAAGAAACTAGGATTCAAAAAAGTATCGGATATGGAAAAAGCTGTTGTTCAGACAATAAAAAATTATGTAGCTCAAGGCGGGTTCATGTTTGCTATGTGCTCTGCAACCGATTCATTTGACATTGCCCTTGCCGCTATGAATGTTGATATAGTTGATCGGATGTACGATGGTGATCCTCCCGATCCGGATGTACAGAACAAACTTGATTTTGCTAACACATTTGCTTTCGAAAATTTTAAATTAGAGATGAATCCTCTTATCTATGAATACAGCGATATTGATATTCAACCGTTGGAAGTTGGAGACCAAAGAAATGATTACTTCACGTTATTCGATTTCTCGGCAAAGTACGATCCTGTTCCTACAATGTTAACGCAAGATCATGTAAATGTAATTCATGGATTTATGGGTCAGACAACTATGTTCCGTAAAAAGTTTATAAAAAATTCTGTCTATATTTTAGGTGAACGCGCAGGAGCAGATCAGATTAAATATATTCATGGAAATTACGGGCGCGGCACTTTTACATTTTACGGCGGGCACGATCCGGAAGATTATCAGCATGCGGTAGGAGATCCTCCAACGGATTTGAGTTTATTTAAGAATTCTCCCGGTTATAGATTAATATTGAATAATATCCTCTTCCCGGCAGCTAAAAAGAAAGAACAGAAGACTTAAAACTAGATACTGGATGCTGGATACAAGATACTGGATAATAGAAGAATTTATTGATACACATAGCGCTACAAGTCGCGATGGTTGATGTTTGATGGAAAATGGGAAAAATTGTTCTAAAATATCTTGACACAAAAAACAAAGAGTTAACTGACAATACTATAATGATATTTATTCCCAGTATCTAGAATCAAGTATCCAGTATCAAGAATCCAGTATCCAGAATCAAGAATCCAGTATCAAGCATCTAGAATCTTTTTTCAAGAATTTTCATCTAACGAGGCGGTATGAAATATCTAAAATTCAAAAATCATAGTGAACAAGTCACGATTGGAAAGTTAGTCTGTGTTGGTAGAAATTATGCAGCGCATGCAAAAGAACTTGGGAATGATGTACCGGAATTTCCAATTATCTTTTTAAAACCGGCATCGAATGTTATTTACTCCGGTGAATCTGTTATCCATCCAACTTACTCTCAAGATTTACAACATGAAGTTGAACTTGTTCTTTATATCGGTGAAGATGTGAAAAATGCAACGGATGAAATAGCAGAGAAAGCAATTCATGGATTTGCCGTTGGTCTGGATATGACGTTACGCGATCTTCAATTCGAGTTTAAGAAAAAAGGTGATCCATGGACTCTTGCAAAATGTTTTGATACAGCGGCTGTTCTTTCCGAAGTTATTCTAAAAAAAGATTATCAATTACGCGGTGATGAAAACATTTCTCTTATGGTGAATGGAATTACAAAACAAAATTCATCTATTAAGAATATGATCTTTTCTCCGGTTGAAATTGTAAAATATATTGCTGCAAGAATGACTCTTGAAAAAGGAGATTTAATTTTTACCGGAACACCTGAAGGAGTTAGTAAAGTTGTTCCGGGTGATAAGATTGAAGCTGTATTAGAAAATATTGGTAACATTAAAACAAATATTGTATAACAAAACAATATAACAATAGAACAGTTTAACAATAGATCAATAAAAAAAATACATTAACCTTATTGGAGTAATTCTTATGCCTATCTTTGAATACAAATGCAACGATTGCAATAAAAAATTTGAAGTGCTTCATAAATCATCTACAAATTTAGAAGAAGTAATTTGTCCGGACTGCCAATCGAAGAATTATAAAAAACTTTTGTCCTCGTTCAGCGCATCAACGGGTTCGTCAAGTTTTGAAAGCGGTCCATCCTGTTCTGACGGAAGCTGCGGTGTACCTTCTTACGGCGGCGGCTGTGCCAATGGAATGTGCGGATTGAATTAGAAGTCCGTCTCTTTATTCTTTCCCCGGTGGCAGGTACTTTGATGCTTTAATAATTATTACGCGATGCTCGAATTGATGAAATTTTTTGATCTTTAAGATTAATTCAGTGAAGGTTGACATTTTATCCCTAATACTTTTTAACAGAAATATTTCTATATTTGATTTAAGTAAGGAGTAATTCGTTATGGATAGTTTATTAAAAAGAATATCTATTGATCCGGCCGTTTGCAATGGCAAACCTATTATAAGAGGTAAAAGAATTACTGTTCAAACCGTTCTTGAATTCCTATCTGCCGGGGAAAATATTGACGAGATATTGAAACAGTATCCTTCACTCGAATCTGAAGATATAACCGCATGTCTTAAGTTTGCTTCTGAATTAATGAATAGAAATTATACTATTCAAGCTGTTTCTTAAAATGAAAAAATATCTTATTGATGTAAATCTTCCATATTTGTTCTCTCTCTGGAAAGATGAAAAATTTATTCACCAACGTGATATTGATGACGCGTGGACAGATGAGAAAATTTGGTTATATGCTAGAGAAAATAATTTAACTATTGTAACAAAAGATTCTGACTTCTCTAATAAGATCTTACTTACCGAACCTCCTCCGCGAGTTATCCATATTCGGTTTGGCAATCTGAAGTTTAATGATTTTTTCAAAATCTTAACAAAAAATTGGTCGTCTATTTCAGAATTAAGCGACAACCATAAACTTGTCAATGTTTTCATTGACAGGATTGAAGGGATTGGTTAATACAACTAATTAAATGTGCGGATTGAATTAAAACTTTAATAAAACTTTTACTTCTTCAATTATTATCGGTTTGCCGATTATCTTCTTCTCATTATCTATCAAAAACATTGTTGGTGTTGCGTAGATAAAAAAATCTGTCGCAGCTTTTCCTTCCCATCCTTTTAAATCCGAGACGTTTATTAAAGACGGGCAATTCGTATTAATAAAATTCTGCCAATCATCTTTTTTCGAATCTAAAGAAACGGCAAGCACTTCAAACTTTTTTACTTTTTGGTTTTTATAAAGCTCGTTCAGTTTTGGTAAAAGTTCTTTACAGTGCGGGCACCAGCTTGCATAAAATACAATTAGTGTTTTCTCTGCGGTAATATTCTTTAATTCAATTTGCTTACCGGATAAATCAGAGATAATAATGTTAGGGACAATGCTTCCAATTTTAAAAAACTTGGCTTGATCTATTCTTCTTTTTATTAGTCCTTCTGTTTTTACATCAAGACAGAGATCATCCTTTATTACATAGTTCTCTACGATGTAATCCAAAACTTTATCAAAACCGAATTTCTTAAATCCGTCAATCAGATATTCTACAATATGCTGATATACAAGCTGGTTTACTTTTGCTTTACTAAGGATTGAATCAACTGCAACCATAAATTCTTTTTCCAAAAGCTCAAGCGGTAATTGCGGATTGCGGTAGTAAGTTAAGTACTCAATCGTTTTGTTCGAGAAAAGATCGGAGTTAATTAGCAGTGAATTATTAAAATCAATATTGTCTAATGCGTGTGCTTTCAAATATGCAAGCTGTTTCTCAAACGGAATTGAAATATCAACAACTGGAAGCTGAGCCGAGCGAATATACTTTGCAATAAAAGAATTTGGATTTGCTTGAGATGTTACATTTACAAATTCAATGTATTCATTTTGTATTTGGGTTAATCTGTCTTGTGTGGTCTTGTAGTAGTTGTCTTCTTTTGGATAACGAGCTAAAATGAGCTGTAATAATTCTGTTTTGGTTTTGTATGCTTTGTTAAGTTTAATAAAAGAGTAATACAATTTATTGCTTTCCGAACTTACTACTTGCAGACTATCTAATACATTATTTGCATTCGTAGAGATAGAAACGTCTTCGCCATCATTTACAAAATCAATCCATTTGTTTTTATCGAATGATAAGCGGTAAAAGCCGGTGTGGTATTTTTGAGAATCTAATTGATAAAAAATCTTTCCATCTTCATTCGAAGCAACAGAATCAATCCTTGCTGTTTTTTCTCCGCTTAAAGAGTAGATAATAACTTTACCGGATTTGTAATTAGATAAATGAACAGTAAGCGATTGGGCATAAACTAAAAACTGAAAACAGAATAAAGATAGAATAGAAATACTGAAGATTGTTTTTCTATTCATAGTGGGTCCACATGCGTATTACTTTTACAGTTTAGTGTTTATTTTTTAGCATTTTTTAGTTCTTGCTTAGCGAAAACTACATTTCACTTTACCATACTATTTTATTGGAACATTTATTAAGTGGTTTTTTCATTCCAGCAACTATTGATTCTCTCATGTTAGGTATGAACAATAAGTAGAGTGTTTCCAGGATCGCTCGCCAGTCATCTTCCGCAACCAATACAGCATTCTCTCTTTTGCCTGTGATGATAATTGGCTCTCTTGTTTCGTTTGTCTTGTCTATTAGCTGGTAGATGCTGTTTCTTGTCAATGATGCATTTACGGTTTTCATTAAATCTGTTTTGTTTTATTGCGAACGTAATCTTTTATGCACGCTTTGTCAATTTCATGATAACCTTGAAGGTCTCGCCTGCCCTTCTTCGTTCGTTTGACCTTCAAGGTTAGCCATGTTAATACAGGAGCAGTTATTTTTCATCAACAAAAGAATAACCGGCACTGCGGATACTTTTTATATAAACCGGATTATTAGGATCGGGTTCAAAATATTTACGCAGCCGTGCAATAAAATTATCAACTGTTCTTGTTTCAATTTCGGGATTGAGATGCCATACATTTTCTAAAAGCTCTTTTCTGGAAACGATCTTCCCTTTTCTTTCAACTAAATATTTTAATACCATTGCTTCACGCTGCGTTAACGCAAATTTTTTTGATCCGCTCGTACAATTCAAATTTTCAAAGTCAATTCTGTTATTTCCAAATCGATATAATGGCGGTAACCCGGTAAACGATTGATACCACATCTTCCGCTTTAACATTCCTTTTACACGAAGCAATAGTTCCTTCAGATTGAACGGTTTTGTTAAATAGTCATCCGCCCCGGCTTCAAGCCCTCTAACTTTATCTTCTGCAGTAGTTCTTGCGGTTAACATAAGAATCGGCATCTGAGGAGATTTAGCGCGTATCTTTTCCGCTACTTCATAACCATCAAAATACGGAAGCATAATATCAAGAATGATCAGATCATAAACTTTAGAATCAAAAAAAATCAATGCCTGCTTTCCATCTTTTGCGCAGTCAACTATATAACCCTCATCGGTTAAGTTATATTCAAGACCAACAGCCAGCGTCTCTTCATCTTCAACCAACAAGATTTTTGAATTCTTAAATGAATTATTCTCCATTTTGCTTTTCCAAAAATTTCTGTTTTTTAGCAGTTTGTCTCAATAAAGAATTAATATAAAATTTTTTAGATGTTTGATATATGGGTAATTCAATTCTTATGCATGTTCCTTTATCTTTTCCTTCACTGTATGCGGAAACTTTTCCGCCGTGCTGTTTAATTATTCCTTTCACCCAATATAAACCAAGCCCCGTGCCTTTAACATTAGGAATATTTTTATTACTGATCCGCAAAAATTTATAAAATATTTTTTTCTGATCTTTTGCTGTAATGCCAACACCATTATCAATGAACTCTATCAATATATGTTTTTGATGTGTTGACAACTTAACCAATATTTCAGCAGCGCCCGATGAATATTTTTTTGCGTTGTCGGTTAAATTATCAAATACTATCTGCATCGAATCTTTATCTATCACACAATTACACAAAGCGCCTCCTTCTATTTTTACATTTGTCCTGGTGATCCGGAATTGTTCAATTGAATTTTCTATTAATTGTCTGAATATGCTGTCTGCATTATATACCTGGTAATTGTGCACAATTCTTTTTTGTTCTAAGTGCGATAGTTCTAAAATTGAATTAATAAGTTTCTTCAGCCGGTTCGCATCGCGGGTCATCATTGCATAAAATTCTTTTTGTTTCTCTTTTGGAACATCTTTAGTGTCTAAAGTTTCTAAATAAAGCTGAATAGACGCAAGCGGCGATTTTAATTCGTGTGTTACATTTGCAATAAAATTATCATAAAGACTAGTAAGTTTCATCTGCACAGTTAGATTTCTAAAAAATAAAAACATAGCAACAGCAAGACAAACAATTAAGATGATGCCGAAAACAAAAACACCAACATTGGGGCTGTCCAGAATTATTTTAGGGGAAAGTTTATCGCCAACTTGTTTAAAGATTAGATAATTGGAAACATACCAATAGATCCAAAGCCCCAATAATCCCATCCATGCAATTTGTGCAAATACAAAAGCGAATATTAAAAATAAAAGAGAACGGCTTTTTTTCATTTCACTTAACCAAGATTCAAATTAATCATCCGTTATTAAGACCACCCCCTTATTCCCCAATGCTGTCGGGTTAAGAAGAGAAACCGTTAACGATTTTTGTTTATTTTTTGTCTTCACACACAAAATCATTAACCTGACAGCATTGCCCTTAAACCCCCTTCCCCTTTGGGGAAGGGTGGGGATGGGGCTGTTAATTATACGTTGTTAAGAAAGAATATTCTTTGGCGTATTCCAGCATTTGTTTTGTAAAATCCTCCGGGTACTCAATTTTAATATCAATGATCTGACTGCCATTCATTACCGGAACTAATTTGGGATTTATAAATCCCGCATAAGGTGAAATATTTAGTTTCTTGTATCGTTCCAGAACTTCTTTATGAATTTCTTGATCTACCTTCACGCCGTAATTTTCAACTAAGTTTTTACCTGCAGTATAATCACCTTCCGATTTGATCCTCTGGATTTCTCGAAGTAATTGACCGAATAAATTCTTCAATTTATTGTAATCGTTAATTATAAAATAAGTTTTGCCGTCTTTAACTTTTTTCTCAATCACTCTCTCTAGCAATCCTTTTTCATAAACCCATTTAGCAATAAGCTGTCGGTTTCTCATGTGCGCTTCTTCAACATTTTCTCCGGGTTGAATTCGTGCAAGCTGAATCATCAAACCGTTTTTGATAAATGAATCGTACTCTGCTTTGCCTGCATCAAGACTTGGCATTACTCCAATTTCAACAAGTTTTTGATCAAACACATAATAGAGTGCCACAAGATCAGCGCGCGCTTCTTCCAATGTTGATGCATAATTTTTCAATGTTTCGTTTGTCTCTCCTACTCCCGGATTAATTTGACCGGAAGCATGACCTATTACTTCATGCATATCCGTATGAAGATCATCCGAGAGTGAGCCGTATTTTTTTGAGCGTTCTATTTCTTCTTCTGAATAAGCAAACTCTTGCAATACTCCGCTTGTATTGGCAAACATATTATATGAGTGAACTATGTTTCCAAGATTAACGGATTTTGAACCATGCTCTTTACGGATCCAATTTGCATTAGGCAGATTGATTCCAATTGGTGTTGAGGGTGAAGCATCACCGGATTCAACTACAACTGTAATTACTCTTGCGCTGATACCTTTAACGTTTTTCTTTTTGTGCTCGGTCATTATAGGAGAATTATCTTCGAACCACTGAGCATTATCACCGATCGCTTTAATACGTTTTGTCGCTTCATTATCTTTGATAGAAACAATTGATTCATAATTCGCCCGGTAACCGAGAGGATCGTTATATGTTTCGATAAATCCATTTACAAAATCTACCACTGAAGTTGTATCTTTTACCCAAGCAATATTGTATTCGTCCCATTTTTTTAGATCGCCGGTTTCATAATACTCTATCAGAAGTTGAAAACATTTTTTTTGCTGTTCATTTTCAGCTACTTCAACAGCTTTTTTTAACCAATAAATAATTTTTTGAATCGGTGCTGCGTACATACTGTTTGCTTTCCAGTGACGTTCGAACACTTCTCCTTTTTCTCTCAACAGTTTTGAATTTAATCCGTATGAAATCGGCTCGGGATCATTTGGATCAATAATTTTTTTATAGAAAGCTTCAACTTCTTTTTGTGTTACTCCTTCATAAAAGTTTACTGCGGAAGATTTAACCATATCTACATTAGAATTCTGATTGACCTTCATTCCGTCAACTTTAGGATCGAAAAGTATCGGCGTGAGCTTTTTTATCAGATCATTTGGCGTTTCCATGTTCTGCAATGGAAGTTCATAATCATCGCAATTAAGAATTAGTTGAGAAAAATATTCTTTTGAAAATTCCGGAAGAAATTTTTTACTGGAATAATGATGATGAATTCCATTTGAGAACCAAACCCTTTTTACATAAGTAATAAATTTTTGGTAATCGGCAGTTGTTCTATCGCCGGTGTATGTTTTAATAATAGCTTCCAGAGTACGGCGGATATATAAATTGTGTTTGTAGTTTTGATCGTAAATCATATCGCGCCCTGAAAGCGATGCTTGATATAGATAATATGCCAGCAGTTTTTGTCTTAAACCGAGTTCTTCAAAACCCGGCACCTGATAGCGTTGGATTCTAAGATCGGCAAATTGCTCGGTTACATACTTAAAATTATCTTCTTTATTTTTTTGATCTGGGGAACAGCTCATGATTGTTATTCCAATAATGATGAATAAAAAATTAGATAGTTGCCGCATAAGTTTCCTGCCATTTATTTATAATTGTTCAAAAGAAAAATATAACTTTTGAAGTCTCTAAACAATGAAGTATCAGTGCATCTGAAGGAATTATTATGAACATTCAAATAATAGGTGTAAAAAGCTGCAGTGATACCCGGAAAGCTGAACGATATTTTAAGGAAAGAAGAATCCGGTTTCATTTCCGCGATCTGAACGAAAAAGGTCTGGCAAAAGGAGAGCTTGAAAATATTATCCGTGTTATTCCGTTAGAAGAATTGATTGACCGCGAAGGAAAGCAATTCAAGAAACGAAATCTTCAATACATGATTTATAATATTGAAGAAGAATTGTTGAACGACGCGCTTTTGCTAAAAACGCCGATTGTGAGAAACGGAAAAGAAGTAACTGTGGGCTATGAACCGGAAACTTGGAAGAGATGGATAGACGAAGGTCATTCGTAGTCATTAAACATCATTCATCGAAACAATTGAATGACTATCGAATGACGATAAATGACTCTCTTCATTACAAGATTCTTCTATTTGTAAAATCCTCAATCAATTTTTCGTAGTTCACAAATTGTACGCCATCCCAGCCGAACTTTTTAGCTCCATCAACATATTCTTGAATATCATCAATAAAAAAATGTTCCGAAGATTTTTTTTGCGTATAAGATTCAACCGTGCGGTAGATTTTTTCTTCCGGTTTAACAGCACTAACTTCGTGCGAAAGAAAGATTTGATCGAACCATTTTAGAAAATCAAGATGACCGTAGCCGTAACGTTTATGGATACTGTTTGTATTGGAAAGCAAAACTACTTTGTATTTTTCTTTTAGTAAAGGTATTAACTCAACAACTTTTTGGTTCACAGTAAAAATATCGGAGAATATTTTACAGAATTGTTCTCCGGTAACTGTGTGTTCAACCCACTCTAACATTGTTCTTAAAAATTGCTCCTCGCTTAATATGCCGCTTTCAAATTCTCTGTGAACGTGATAGTTCTTCATATACAACTTTATAAAATTGTCTCCCAACCCTTTTCTAAGTCCGTTGAAATAACTTATTGGATTAGAATAATCAAACGGAAGTAGAACATTTCCGAGATCGAAAACAATGACAGAATACATATTTTCTCAAATTTGGGTAAATGGTATTCAAAGATAAAAAACAATTGCATCGGTAGAAAATCTTATTTAGATTGAGACAGCATTCAAATCAACTATATAAACCGCATG
>JACRFC010000216.1 GCA_016234355.1 Ignavibacteriales bacterium | reverse complement strand
GTAAATAGCAATATCTTTGATCCTTCCCGCTTTATAAAGTTCCTTAACTTCCATTCCGGTTATGCCTTTTGATTTGGGCGATTCGATTCCGAATGCATTGCAGTAAAAATCAAGATTAAATTTTTTAGTTAACCCGAAAAATGTCAATTGTTCTAACAGATCAATATGATGAGAAGAGTCATATCTATTTTTCATAAGATTTAAGGCGGGTTTAATTTTTTTCAGAGCTGATCGAATCATAATAAACGGTAAATCAAAATATCTTCCGTTAAATGAAATTACTTTATCGGCTTTCGAAACATATTTCCAAAAATAATTTAGCATTTCTTCTTCATCAAGAGGTTTGTAAGTAATCGTTTTTTCATCAACACTCCATTCTTCGTCTTTTTCGCCCTCATATAATACTAATGATTTTTCCGTTTCAGTATTCAACAAACCAATAGCAACAATTTTTGCAGTGTAAGGATATAAACTGATATATCTTTTAGCTTCGTCAATCAGTTCTTCTTTTTTAATCGGGTCTTTCTCCGATTCTGTATATCGAAGCAGGAACTCTCTTTGTGAATCGGAAAGCGTTACAAATTCTACACCGACAGTTTCAATATCAAAAACAAGGTTCATATACCCCCAACTTTATTCTTGTTGTTAATAGAAACTAATGAAAAATTAATTGATTTAATAGAATTAAATTATTTTTAGATTCTTCTAAGCTTTGAAAATTAAGATTATTGATTATTTTTGCAATTATTCAATAAAGAGGGACAAATGAAATTAAAAAACCGTGCTTTGTTCATTGATATGCTAAAAGGCCTTGCACTTATTGTTATGGTCGAAGTACATGTTTTTAATGCATTGCTTTTGCCTGCCCTTAAAGAATCCTGGTGGTTTCCATCATTAAATTTCATAAATGGTTTAGTTGCACCCTCTTTTAGTTTCGCATCGGGAATGGTATTTGTACTATCATTACAAAAAGGTGTTGATCAGTTACGAACTTTCGGAAAAGAATTTTGGCGCAAGTTATCCAGAGTTGGATTAATATTTTTCATTGGATATTCTCTTCATCTTCCATACTACTCATTAACAAAAATACTCAACAATCAAACACAGCAAAATCTTAACAGTTTATTTACAGTAGATATTCTTCAAATAATTTCTACCGGACTGATTGTTTTATTGTTTGCACGGATATTTATCAAATCCGAAAAACGATTTTATAATTTCATGCTGTTATTAACAGCAATAATTTTATTGATTAGTCCGTTGATGTGGAAAATAGATTTTGCGAATTATCTGCCATTATTCTTTGCTAACTATTTCAATAAGATGCACGGTTCTCTCTTTCCGGTTTTTCCATGGTGGGCATTTGTTTTTAGCGGTGCTTATGTGGCTAAATATTATCTTGAAGCCAAACAAAATAATTCCGAAAAAACATTTGCAAGAAAATTGATAATTACAGGCTCGCTTTTTTATTTAATAAGTGTTGTGATAATGTATGTTTTGTTCCCTCAAGAATTAGCAAAGATAATTCCAAATCCTTTTTTCTTTTTAGAGAGATTCGGATTAATTCTTTTGTTCCTCGGAGTATTTTGGTTCTATCTTAACAACAAAGAAAATTACAGTTCAATGATCTTAGATGTAAGCCGCCAATCGCTTTTAGTTTATTGGGTACATCTGCAATTAATCTATAGAGAATTATTTTGGGGAAAGAGTCTTATTGATATTTCACAAAGGAATTACAATGCCTTCCAATGTTTGATGGTAACTGCTATTCTTATTGTGTTAATGTTAATTTTAGCTAAGGCATGGGGATTTCTCAAAAGTAAATACCCTGTTTATTGCAGATGGCTTACAGCAGCAGTTTTAATTATTGGAACGGTAATATTTATTATTCGTTAGCTGTTTTTGAATTTTAACTTTTTTCTCAAATTTCTTAACTGCATCGTAAAATTCTTGTTGTGTGTGTAAATATTAAGATTACCAACAAGAGTAAGATTAAGAAATTATTTTTTCTATAATTTGTATAGCTAGTTCAATATCTTCAAACGAAACATCCATATGCGTTACGGCTCTTATTATACCGATTTTTCCTGTTCCGAGATATAAACCATTTTCTCTGCATTTAGTTAAGAAATCTTCAACTGATAGTTTCTTAGGAGAAAGCATAATAATATTTGTCTGAACAGATTCAGTATCCACAAAAACATTTGGTAATTTTGAAAGTCTGTCAGATAATAATTTCGCTTTATCGTGATCTTCTTTCAATCGTGGAATATTATTTTTAAGAGCATACAATCCGGCAGCAGCAAGAATTCCAACCTGACGCATTCCTCCACCCCAACCTTTACGTACACGGTAAGCTTGTTTAATAAAATCTTTTGTTCCGGCTATTATAGATCCTATTGGAGCGCCAAGACCTTTAGAAAGACAACAAGATACCGAATCAAAATGTTTGGCATAATCAGCGGGAGATATTCCGGTTACAACAGAGGCATTCCAAATTCTTGCACCATCAAGATGCATCAGCAAATTATTCTTTTTAGCTAATTCAGAAATTGATTTAATATTTTCAATCGGATTAATTGTACCGCCGGCGCGATTGTGTGTGTTTTCGACTTCAATCACTTTCGTATGAGCCATGTAATATGCACTCTCGGGACGGATCAATGGTTCAACTTGTTCAGGTGTAAACACACCGCGAACACCATCTATTAAACTTAACTGCAAACCGCTCAAAGCAGCAGGCGATCCGGATTCATATTGAAAAATGTGAGCATCTTTTTCGCAGATAACTTCATCGCCCGGCTGCGTTAAAACATTTAAGCAAATTTGATTTCCCATTACGCCGCTTGGAACATAAAGTGCAGCTTCCTTGCCTAATAATTCCGCCGCATATTTTTCAAGTTCATTTGCTGTCGGATCTTCTTTATAAACATCGTCACCGACTTCGGCGTTATACATTGCTTTTCGCATTGCTTCAGATGGTTTTGTAACCGTATCGCTTCTTAGATCAATAATTTTTTTCATGATTGTTTTTTTGTTTGGGTTGATATTTTTTAAATATAAAAATCATAATTGTAACGATAGAAATAAAAGAAGAGATCAAAGGAAATATCCACAGGAAGCGGGAATAAAAAGTTTGTCCTTCGTTAATTATCACATCGCCTACTAGTATGTCCCGGGTAAAAAGTTTTGTAGATGCTATTGTATTACCAAGCGGATCAATGATACAACTAATTCCGCCATTGGCAGCACGGATAACAGATTTTCTATTTTCAACGGCACGCAATACAGAAATTTCTTTATGCTGGAATGGTCCACTCGAATATCCATACCAACTGTCATTCGTAATAACAGTAATTAAGTCAGCTCCTTTATGTACAAATCCGGCAACAAATTCCGGATAAATAGATTCAATGCAGATCACCCCGGCAGTTTTTACAATAGAATTATCCGCATCTCTAAGATCAAACACAACCTGATCTTTACCCACATTCCAACTGGAAATGCCGACTTCCCATTTTATGAAATCTCCTAAAAACGGTAAATGTTCAACAAAAGGAACATGCTCTCCAAACGGAACAAGTTTTATCTTTCCATATTTTTCTACAGTAGGTGAATATGGTTTGAAAAGTAAAATTGAATTGTAAGAAGTATATGAGATTCCACTCCTAGTTTCTTTGGCATCTTTTGGAGCTTCGTTTTTATTGAAATAAAAGTTTGCATCCGGCATTCCGGTCATCAAAAAAATATTATACGAAGTTACGAACTGATGAATTCTACTAACCTCATAATCATAATTACCTGAAAGCAGGTAAACCGGCAATGCTGACTCCGGCCAAATGATAAACTTTGCACCCTTTTCTATTGCCTGTTCTGACATACGTAAATAAATATTAAGCTGAGCATCTAAATTCCCTTCTTGCCATTTTGACCACGGATTAAAATTTGGCTGAACTAAACCGACTTTTATTTTTTTGCTTGATTCCTGGAAGCTGTTAATTCTTATAAATCCATAAGCAATTACTAATAGAAAAATTATTAGTGCAGAAGACAAATATTTAAAATTCAATTTCTTCTTTGACCTGAATTCTTTTACTGAGAGATAAAGAAAAATATTTACAAATAAAATTATTAGCGATAGACCGTAAACCCCGACAAGATCAGAAATCTGTATAAAGAGCTTAAAGTATGGTGTGCTGTTACCAAGTGTTAGCCAAGGGAAACGAAGGTCGGTCGAGCTATATAAGAATTCAAAAGAGACCCAATAAAATGGAAAAAGAAAAAGAGCAATATTTTTTCCAAATGATTTTTTTGAAAAATGATAAAGTGTTGTAATGATCAGATAAAAAAACGGATTAAAAAATAAAAGTACTACACCTGAGATCATAAGAAATGAATCGGCTTCTTTAGTCCAGCTTCCTACCCAATACAATGTTATTAAATTGAAGAAAAAAAGAGCGTAATAAGTGAAGCGATTAATTGATAACAAAGTTTCTCTTTTTTCTAAGACAAATAGAAAAGGGATCAATGAAACAAAACTCAAAAACGGTAAAGGTACGGGCGGGTAAGATAAACCGAGTAAGATTCCACTTAACAATCCGAGTAATAAATCTTTGTTGCGTACTTTTTTCTGATCTGGTGTTAGAGGCATTATGTACTTCTTGAAGAAATTCATTTACTCTTTTTCTTTTTCATCCAAAATCTAACTAAAACAATAATTATAATAACGGCAGTTAGAGCAAGAATGATTTGTGAATATTCTGAAAGATATTTATCAACTAATTCAAGATTATTCCCAAGTTGAATACCAAGAAAAATTAAAATAGCATTCCAAATAAATGAGCTGACAGCAGCATAAATAAATGTACGCATTGGTTTTAATTTGTGAACTCCGGAGAAAAAACTAACAACAGCACGTGTACCGGGTAGAAACCGATTAATAAGAATAATATTGTAACCATATTTGTGAAAGAACCGATCTGCTTTATCGAGTGATTCTTGTTTAATAAATTTAAATTTTCCTGAACGTAAAAGTTTTTCACCAAGGAATTCACCGATCAAATACATTACAATAAAACCAAGTGCACTTCCAACACTAGTAAGCAAAAGAATGGGAATAAATCCCAGAGTTGAATTAGCTATTAGTGTTGCACCGACAAGAACAACAAAATCGCTTGGCGATGGGGGAAAAATATTTTCTATGAATGCAAAAAAGAAAAGCACAACATAAATTAATGCGGGATCTAAAGTGCTGATATAAGAGATTATTTCCTGAAGCATTATTTATCTTGTTTGTTTAGTAGAACAACTGCTTGTGCGGCACAACCTTCTTCATGCCCGACAAAACCTAATCCTTCGGTTGTTGTTGCCTTTACGGAAATTTGATCAACTGAGATGTTCAAAATATTAGCAATGATTTTTCTCATTTCAGGAATGTAAGATGCAAGTTTTGGTCTCTCCAAAAGAATTGTAGAATCAACATTTCCAACTTCGTAATGAAAATCTTTCATAAGATAATAAACATGATTCAGCAATTCTTTGCTGTCTGCATTTTTATATTTTGAATCTGTATTTGGAAAGTGAATACCGATATCTCCGAGAGCAAGAGCGCCAAGTATTGCATCGCAAATTGCGTGGAGAAGAACATCAGCATCGGAATGCCCCAGCAATCCTTTTTCATAGGGAATCTCTACGCCGCCTAATATTAGTTTGCGGTCTTCTGCAAATTTGTGAACATCATATCCAAAACCGATCTTAAATTGTAAATTCAATATCTTATCTCAAATATTGTGAATTCATTTTTGGGTTCGCTCCATTTAATCGAAGCGTTTTTTATATCTGCATGCGTAGGACCGATTTTAATTTTCTTATACAATTCTTCTATCATTGCAAGTTCGCCTTCCACTACTGTGTAAACTTCGCCGCTAAATAAATTCTTAGTAAATCCTTTTAATAAAAGTTGTTCGGCATTCCGTGCAACAAAATATCTAAACCCAACACCCTGAACAAATCCGTTAACTAATATTTCAGCCCGTTGAATTGCCATATTTCTTTTCAAAGAATGAATCAATTACTTCAGATGAAATCAGCCCAAGAAAGATCAATGTGCTGCCGACTAAACCAAAGTTAGTGATTTTCTCGTTTAGTAAAAAGAATGCAAATATTGCCGCAAAGATCGGTTCAAATGAATAGATGATTCCGGCTTTTGTTGGGCTAACAACTCTTTGGAATTTTGTTTGTAAACCAATCGTAATAAGCGTTGCACAAATTGCCGTGTATATAATTCCAAATATTAAATACGAAGAAAAACTAATGTGCAGCGGTTCGATTGAAAATCCAGCCAAGAAGAAGGATGTTATTAACGAAAAGAATGCCACAGTTACAATTTGTGTTGTAAGCAAGATCCAATAATCATGTTTAGAAGAAATTATATCTATATAAACTACATGCAAAGCATAAAAAACCGCGCATGCAAGAGTCATTCCATCGCCAAAATTAAAATTAGCACCAAGTTCACCAAGAAAATTATTTATAGATGAACCGCCATTCGATAAAAATAATATTCCTATAAAAACCAGAACTGTTCCGATCTGCGCTCCTCTAGTCGGGAATTTCTTTTCGATCAAAGTTTGAAACAACGGAACCATAACTACTAATGAACCGGTAATGAAACCGGATTTTGTTGCGCTCGTAAATTTAAGTCCGACTGTTTGGGTAAAAAATCCAAGGAATAAAAGTGTTCCGAGAAAAATGCCGGGTAAGATGGATTCATTTACAATTTTTTGCTTTTTGAAAAATAAAATTAAAAATAGAATTGATCCTGCAAGACCGAAACGGAGTGCAACAAAAAGCATTGTAGAAATATCATTCAAAGATTCTTTAACAATAACAAATGTTCCGCCCCACAATATTGTCATTAAAAGTAGTGCACCTTCGCCTAAAAATTTGTTTTTAGTTTTTTGAGACGGGCTATTCATTCTCTGTATTATAGCCGAAGTTTTTTAACATGTTTGGATTAGAGCGCCATTTTTCGCGGACCTTCACACGTAATTCTAGATAAACTTCACGCTGTAAAAATTTTTCTATTTCTTCACGCGCCGACTGTCCAAGTTTTTTTATTGATTCGCCTTTAGCTCCAAGTATGATCGGCTTTTGAGTTTCTTTTTCAACTACAATTTCAGCACTGATGTAATCTTTTGCGTTTTCACGTTCCTTAAATTCAGCAATTAAAACTTCTGTGCTGTAAGGAATTTCTTCCCGGTATCTTTCAAAAACTTTTTCTCGTATAATTTCTGTAACAAAGAAGCGTTCGTTTTCATCTGTGATCTGGTCTTCAGGAAAATATTTGGAATGTTCCGGCAGCAGTTCTACAATTGCATCAATTACATTTTCAAGATTGAATCCTTCTTTTGCTGAAATTGGAATTACTTTTTCAAAATTACTCTTTTCGGAATATTGATTAATTAACTTTTCAATATCCGGTTGATTAGAGAGATCAATTTTGTTCAAGAGCAAAATCTTTTTTGTATTGTTTTCCTTAAGGACTGCTTTTACACGTTCATCCGAAAAAGTTTTTGACCCGTTGGGATCTGAATCCACATCAATTATAACCAGAATAACGTCAGAATCTTTTACGGATTGAAAAACATATTCAAGCATTCTTTCCTGTAACAAATATTCCGGATTAAGAATGCCGGGTGTATCAAGGAAAATTATCTGATAATCATTTGCAGTTAAGATCCCAAGAATTCGTTTGCGTGTTGTTTGAGGTTTGTTTGTAATTATAGAAAGCCGTTCGCCAATTAAGGTGTTCATCAATGTTGATTTACCGACATTTGGTTTTCCAATTATCGAAACAAATCCCGCTTTAATAGACATAATTATTTATTTTTATTGTGGATGTGAAAATATCGAAAGAAATATAGATACGCCAATAACTGAGTAGAAGAATTCGGTTACGTGTTGAGAGTTAACGCGAATAATGATTTAATTTGTTCTTAAAATTTTTATGTGCCTCAAATGTTAAATAAACTGTTATAAGTAATATTAATGTCAATATTGAAACACCAAGTAACACGTTTTTATTTGCGAAGAAATTTTGAAATTCAATTAGATTCTTCCCGATTACTTCTTTAGCTTTATCCATATACGGAGCCATTGTTGATTGACCGTTTCCATCATCAATAGATTTGAACGCTGCGACAATGACTCCGAAAACTGCTATAGAGAAAAGAGTAATAATCGTTACAAAGAAATAACTAATCTTTGGCTTAACCGCTTTAGAAACATTGAAGATTGCCTTCATTACTTTCTCTGAAAAGTTTACCGGTGCAATATCAACTTCCATTTGCTTCAATGAACTATCAACAAGCCGTAATGCTTTTAATCTTGCAAGAACTTCATCATTCTTTTCGATTTCATTTTTTACTTCGGCAAGTTCAAATGGCTCTAATTCGCCGTCAATATATTTATTCAAAATTTCATCCGTTAAATTGTTCATAACATTTCCTCCTGATAGTTATGCTTGAGAAGTAAATTCTTCAAAGCATTACGTGAACGATGTAATAAAACTTTTGTATTTACTAATGATGTTCCCATCACCTGGCTAATTTCATTTAGCGAAAGTCCGTCCATATAAAACAATATTACAACAAGAGCTCCGCGGACGGGAAGTTTATCTACCATTTTAAGAATATATTGCCGGACATTTTCTGTAGTACCGTAAATTTCATTATCATAATTACCAAGATCAAATTCCTCATCTATCGAACTCATCTCTTGTTCAATTTTTCTTTTCTTAGATGACAAAACTGTTAAGCCTGTATTGAAAACTATTTTATATAGCCATGTTGAAAACTGAGCATCTTTACGGAAATCTTTTAAACCATTAAATGCTTTTAAGAAACTATCTTGAAGAGCTTCCTCAGCATCCATCTCGTTTTTCAAAATTCTTCTCAACAAGGAAAACGCCCTGTCTTTATATCTATTTATCAGAAGAGAAAAGTCAGATGCATTTCCTCTTTGGATAGACTCGATAATTTCGATATCACTTAAGTGTCTCATTACTACATTAGACTAATAACTTTCTTCTAAGGTTACACGAAAATTGAAAATAATATGTAACCTTTAATGTTTGGACTATGTCAAAAGAAGTGAGATAATTAATTCTCTATTTAAGATAAGTGAATCATTACTTAAGAAAAATAAAAATTAATTGTAACCTTTTAGAAAAATTATAGTCATAAGTAATAAATAACCAAGGAGGATAATATGCATGGCGGAGACGTATTAGGAATGGTTTTTTTCTTAGTAATAGGCATTGTAATTGTTACTTTTATTTTTTTCCGTTCAAGAGAAAAACAAATGATGATCGAAAAAGGACTTTCTTATGAGCAGATGGTAGAGCTCTTAAGAACAAAACGCGATCCTTATCTTTTATTAAAGTTAGGAGTTCTAACATTATTTGTCGGGCTCGGCTTAGGTGCCGGATTTCTTTTCAGTAATTGGACCGGTTATGAAGAATGGATTCCATTTTTTATTGTAACGATGACCGGTTTAGGATTTCTTGCTGGATTTCTATTAACAAGAAAAATGAAAAACGGAAATAATTGATCTGATTGTTTGAACGAAGTGAAGAGTCTCAATGTATAAATTGAGATTCTTCGCTTCGCTCCATTAAATAGTCTAAGCAAGTTCATGTTCTTCAAGCCAATGCTGTGCATCAATAGCAGCCATACAACCGCTTCCGGCGGCAGTTACAGCTTGTCTGTAAGTTTTATCAGCAACATCGCCGGCAGCAAAAACTCCTTCAATGTTCGTCTTAGTTGTTCCCGGCTTTACAATCAAATAACCGGTTTCATCCATATCTAGAATTCCTTTGAAGAGTAAAGTATTTGGTTGATGACCAATTCCCATAAAAATTCCGTCTGCAGGAATTTGCCACGTAGAACCGTCTTTTGTGTTTTTAAGAAGCGCGCCAATTACAAATTTTTTGCCTTCTTCTTCCTTACCTAGTACTTCTTTAATAACTGCATTAGTTATGAATTTAATTTTAGGATTCTTCTTCGCACGGTCGTACATGATCTTTGAGGCGCGGAATTCATCGCGGCGATGAATAATTGTTACTTCTGATGCAAATTTTGTAAGATAATTTGCTTCTTCCATTGCTGTATCTCCACCGCCAACTACTAAAACTTTCAATCCTTTGAAAAAGAAACCATCGCAAGTTGCACATGCAGAAACACCATAACCCATAAATTTCTTTTCGCTGTCAATGTTAAGCAGTTTTGCAGATGCGCCTGTTGAAATAATTACTGAATCAGCAGTGAATGTTTCGTCTTCAGATTTTACTACAAACGGACGATTGGAAAAATCAACTTCAGTTATATTCTTAAAAAAGCATTGTGCACCAAACCGCTGAACTTGTTTACGCATAACATCCATTAATTCCGGACCCTGAATTCCGTGTTCAAAACCAGGAAAGTTTTCTACTTCAGTAGTAATTGTTAATTGTCCGCCCGGCTGCATTCCTTCAAAGACAACCGGATTTAGATTTGCACGTGATGTATAAAGAGCTGCTGTTAATCCTGCCGGACCTGAACCAATTATTATTACTTTATAATGATTATTTGACATTAGTTAATCTCCAAATTTTACTAAACAAAATTACCTAAATGTGATCAATTTTAGTAATTATGAGATGGAATTATTCTGAATCGGATTCTAATGAAGTGAATCAATTGCTTTTCACTAAAAACTCGGCATTACGTTTAATACCGTTTAATTTAGCTCGTTTGATAGGGCTTGTTTCAAATCGCTTTTTGAATTTTTCTGTATTCATCTCAATAATTTCTTGAAGTGCAATTTCTTTGTTCCCATTCGGTTCAAATTCTCTTTCACGTGTTTGAGTTGGAAATTTTTTATTCCATGGACAAACATCCTGGCAAATATCGCAGCCGAAAAGCCAGTTGTTAAATTGATTTTTGAATTCGCCGGATATTTCTCCTTTGTT
>JACRFC010000214.1 GCA_016234355.1 Ignavibacteriales bacterium | reverse complement strand
TTTTAATTGAATGTACTCACCTTTGTTAAGTGATAAACCAATTCTCATGTATGCGTCATTTTGTGATCTTGAAACTATACTAAAACATTTTTTATTTGCAATTATTTTTTCGAGAATTTCAAGAGTTACATCAAGAAGCTTCAATTCAGCTTTTCCGGGATTGGCTAACATTTCAAATGGAATTAGAGGACCATGATAGATTTTATATTTTTGTTTGAATTGATCGTCGAGTCCAAGTTCCCTTTCCCTGACCTGTAAAGCGGCTCGAAGAACTGGATTTGAAACTACTTTATTAATTGGTTCATGTGCATACAAATATTCTGCAACATCTTCTATGTCTTGTTTATATCTTGCTTCTGAAATGAAAAATGAATGCTGAATTTTTTCGTTAAGATAGTTAACCGCAACAACACCTAACTGTGCCATTGTTCCTGTAATTGTCTTATGTGTGGCAATAGTTCCATCTATTCCTACAACTTCGCCTTTAATAAGTAATTCTTTTTCATAATTTAAATCTGTAGGTATTTTTTTTATATCGAAGTGTTTCTCGAGGTAATCGCGGATTTGCTTTTTATGTTTTCTTCCTTCGGAGATATCATCAGAAAGTTCTTTTGAATATTGACGAATACCTTCAGTTATATAATCTTCATAACGATTCCAGGTCTTTTGATTTAAAATATCTCTAAAGGTGATACTCATAAACTCTCTAGTTGTTTTTTAATCCCCTTGGCTAAAGTACTAGCCATCAAAGGTGGAACAGCATTTCCGATTTGAGTGAATGCAGCAGTTCTTGGACCTTCAAAAATGAAATTATCCGGAAAAGATTGAATTCTCGCCGCTTCACGTACAGAAATGGAACGGCATTGTTTAATATCCGGATGTATATAATAATGACCGTCTTTGGCAATGTGGGCAATTAATGTGTGGGAATACTTTGCATCACCTGCAACAACCTTAAAACGATCAAGAAATCCTTCAACGTTTTTATGTGTTCTCAATCTTTTAGGTAAAGAACTGTATTTCAATCTTTGTTGTTTTGCATTCCATAATTCAATTGCCCGTTTATAAATCTCAAGATCAATAGCGTTATGAGGCCTAGTGTTATGCAAACTTACTTTTTTATACCCGTTTCTAATTTTACTTTCATCCAGATAAGAAGTTGAATTATTAGAATAGTAAAGTGGCGGATTATATGAGCCGGGTTTTAATACAGGAAGATCGTTAAGCAAATCATAAACAACGGCGTTGTATTTAATTTTTTCAAATGAAGGATATGAAAAAGATAATTCATTTTTCCATCCAATAATAACTATTCTTTTTCTATCCTGTAATACTCCAAAATCAGAAGCATTTAATATTTTGTAATCAAGTGTGTATCCCTCATTTGCTAATGTTTCGCGTAGATCATCAAAAATGTAACCGCCTTCAAATGAGGTTAGACCGGGAACATTCTCGAAGACAAATAACTTTGGTTTAAGTTCTCTCAAAAACCGGGCGTACAGTTTGTAATAATAAATTCTCTGGTCATATTTTTTTTTATGCTCATTAGCTTTTCTTCCTCTTACGGAATAAGCCTGGCACGGCGGTCCACCGATGAGCGCAAAAATTTTATCTACATCAAGTTGTTTCTTTGCTAAATTTATTTTTGAAATGATAAATTCAAAATTATCATCTGAAATTTCTTTATTAACAACAGTATCGGTTTTATCAAATGGGATTGCCGAATAGAAATCTTCTCTATCAATCTTTTCGTAATAATAGTCTTTATAAAAATTTTCCAGGTTATTATCTTTGCAATAGTGATAAGCAATTCTAGTTTTAATAGTAAGACAGGCATTTTCATCTCTTTCAATGTGGGCTACCGGTCGAAAACCAGCCTGACGGAATCCCTCAGAAAGTCCCGACGCGCCCGCAAAGAGATCAACGTAAGAAAAAGATTTGGTATTCATAACCGAAAAGAAATTATCATAACCACCCGCTTATTCCTCACTATAATTTAATACAAAATCCAATTAATAATTATAACTTTTTATTGAAAACAGTCTATGAAAAATGAGGTAATATATTACTCGTCTTCTGCTTTCATATCGCGGGTCATCAATTCGTATGTAGCCTTGGTCGGGTCTTTCTCTTCGAATAAAATAGTATAGACTGCTTTGGCTATTGGCGTTTCGATTTTATGTTTGAGAGAAAGTTGATGTACCGACCGGCAGGTTTCAACACCTTCGGCAACCATCTGCATTTTTTTCAAAATGTCTTTAAGTTTTTTTCCTCTGCCAAGTTGTTCACCAACAAATCTATTACGGCTGTGCTTGCTCATACATGTAACAATTAGATCGCCCACTCCGGATAAGCCGGCAAAAGTTTCAGGACGAGCACCAAGAGCAATTCCAAGTCGGGATATTTCCGCTATGCCTCGAGTCATGATAGCAGCTTTTGTATTATCTCCAAATTTTGCCCCGTCAATAATTCCGGCACCTATAGCAATTACATTTTTCAGAGCACCGCCGTATTCAACTCCAACTATATCAGTAGATGAATAAACTCTGAAATATGATGTAATAAAAGCCGATTGAATTTGTTTAGCAGTAAAAGGATCTTTCGAAGCGGCAACAACAGCTGTGGGAATTTTTCTTGACACTTCACCTGCAATACTTGGTCCGGATAAAACTCCAATGCTGGAATCAGATATATTTTTCAATTCGTCTTTAATTATTTGTGAAACTGTCAATAAAGTATCTTTCTCAATACCTTTAGCTACACTAACAAAAGTTGTGTTACTAAAATTATATTTCTTCATTTCTCTCAATACACTTCGGATAAATTGGGACGGGACAGCGAGAACGATCATATGTTTATTCTCGCAGCTTTCTGAAAGTGAATGTGAGATTGTAATTTCTTTAGGAATTTTTATTCCGGGAAGGTAAACTTTATTTTCACGTGAACGATTTAGAGTTTTAGCGTAACTTCGTTTGTATTCCCAAATTGTAACATTGTGCCCGTTGAAATGAAGAAGAATAGCTAAGGTAGTTCCCCAGCTTCCGGCGCCGAGAACAGAAATTCTCATTTAATTAGATTTCTTTTTTATAAATGAAATTTTACTTTCACTGCCGTTGATTAAACGATCAATATTTTTTCTATGTGTATAGATAACTAACAGGGCAAGAATTATACAGAATGGAAGAACTGTATGGTAGCCCGGAATATCAACGCCAAAAATATTTTCGCGTACTACAAGAATCAAAGGAACAGCAACTGCAGCCGCTAAAGAACCAAGTGAGATGTAACGCGATATTCCTACAACAATAAAAAATACTCCGAGTGCAAGAGCCATATCAATTGTAACTAACATTATTAAAACGCCGAGACCGGTAGCAATTCCTTTTCCGCCGCGGAATCCGGCAAAGACTGTCCATATATGCCCAATGACGGCGGATACACCGCAAATAATTTGAACAAGAGTAAAATCATCAAATGGAGTTATATTATTGAAAGGAAAACTATCTAAATAAAAACGAGCTACAACAATTACAGCCAGAGCACCTTTAAGAGCATCCAACAAAATAACAAGAATGCCGAATTTCCATCCCAAAACTCTGAAAACATTTGATCCGCCGGCATTACCGCTGCCGTGTTCTCTTATATCTATTCCGCGTACAAGCTTACTTACTATTATACTTGTAGGAATTGAACCAACTAAATAAGATAGGATTACAACAAAAGCTAAATTCAACATTCGAAGTTCCTTAATTTTGGGTTAAAATTAGAGAAAAAGTATTTTATATACAAGGGAGAATCATTCATCTATTTTGAATGATATTATTAAGAATTAATAAATCTTCCTCAGTTGTGATCTTAAAGTTAAAAGAAGAACCGCTTACAATGTTCACTTTGTTTCCGGCTCGTTGAACCAACATTGATTCGTCTGTTCCGATAAACTCTTCTTTCTCAGCTTTTATAAAAGCATCCATAAGAATTCTAAAATGAAAAATTTGCGGAGTCTGTACGTAAAAAATATCTTGTCTGTCTATGTATGAAATAACTGAATCCAATCCTTTGACCAAAGTATCTTTTGCTTTAATTGCAACTACAGCACTTCCGCTTATTTTTGCTGTTTCAATTGCTTTCATAAGAATATCATATGGAAGTAGAGGGCGAACAGCATCATGAACTATTATTAGATCATCATCATTAGCATTAATAGATTTTAATGCGTTAAAAACCGAATGCTGTCGTTCTTCTCCGCCTTCTACAATCTTTGAAATCTTTGAGAATGAATAATTGTTTTTTATTGTATGAAGGAGATCAAAATAATCTTTGCACGCTGAGATAATTATCTCATCAATCAAATCACATTTCTGAAAGATGTCAATTGTATATGCAATCAATTCCTTTCCGTTGAATTGAAGATATTGTTTTGGAAGATCGGTTCCAATCCGGTTACCTGTTCCTCCTGATGGTATGATAGCAAAAGTTTTCATTTTCTTAATCAAAATCGTAAATCGTAATTCGTAAATTACAAATCTTAAATTATTAACATAGCATCGCCGTAACTTAAGAAGCGATAACCGTCTTTTATTGCTTTCTTATAAGCTTTCATTAAAAAATCATAATCTGCAAATGCAGCAGCAAGCATCATTAAAGTAGATTCCGGCTGGTGGAAATTTGTTATTAGCTTTTTTGTCACTCTAAAAACATATGGCGGGAAAATAAATTTATCTGTCCAACCGTAATTCGGTTTTGCAAATCCGTCTGCAGTTACACTACTTTCAATTGCACGACAAGTGCTTGTTCCAACAACAAAAACATTTTTCTTATCATCGAGAGCTTTATTGATAATTTTTGCAGTCTCTTCAGGAATTTCAAAATATTCGGAATCCATTCTATGCTTTGTAAGATCTTCAACTTCAACCGGACGGAACGTACCAAGACCGATATGAAGAATTACAGGAACAACTTTTGCACCGAGCTTTTCAATCTTTTTAACAAGAGCAGGTGTGAAATGCAAACCGGCTGTAGGTGCAGCCACCGATCCATCTGTTTGAGCAAATATTGTCTGATAGTTTTCTTTATCCGATGGAACTGCATCGCGTTTGATATACGGCGGTAGAGGAGTGTGCCCGATCTTTTCAATCGCCTTATAAATATCTCCGGCATCTTCGTTGAAGCGGACAGTTCTGCCGCGAGATGTAGTGTTATCAATTACTTCACACCAGAGTTTATCGTTAAAATAAATTCTGTTACCAATTCTTACTTTACGTGCAGGATCAACAATTACATCCCAAATATTTTCCTCCTTGTTCAATTCTCTAAGGACGAAAACTTCTATCTTCGCATTTGTCCGTTCTTTTTTTCCGAACAAACGGGCTTGCATAACTTTTGTTTGATTAACAACAACTACATCACCTTTCTTCATGTAGTTTACAAGCTCTGAAAATTTGTGATGTTCAATTTCACCGGTTGCACGGTTAAGAACCATCATGCTTGCTTTATCGCGCGGAGATTTCGGATTTTTTGCGATTGCGGTTTTCGGCAAGTTGTACTTGAAATCTGATAACTTCATTTATTCTCCTCTTTTTTACTCTGACCCCGATTTATTGGGGGAAGAGTCTCAACTTGTGAACTTTGAGATTCTTCACCCGATGCCGAGACAAATCTTGGCATCGGATTCAGAATTACAATTTATTTATTTCTTATTTGATTTTTTTACTACGGCTTTCTTAACAGTCTGTTTTGCATTTCTCAATTCCTTAACAACAGCATGAGCGGCTGCAAGTCTTGCAATAGGTACACGGAAAGGAGAACAGCTTACGTAATTCAAACCAATTTTATGACAGAACTCAACGGATTTTGGTTCGCCACCGTGCTCGCCGCAAATTCCAATTTTAAGATCCGGGCGGGTAGCACGTCCACCTTCGACAGCAATTTTCATTAAACTGCCAATCGCTTCTTGATCAATTGATTGGAACGGATCTTCCGGAAGAATTTTCTTATCAAGATATTCAGGTAAGAATCCGCCGATATCATCTCTTGAGAAGCCGAATCCCATTTGTGTAAGATCATTTGTACCAAACGAGAAAAATTGAGCAACCTCCGCAATCTTGTTAGCTGTTAAACAAGCACGAGGAATTTCAATCATTGTTCCGGTTAGATGCGGAATTTTCTTGATTCCGAATTTCCCACAAACTTCCGCATAAACTTTTGTAATTATTTGGTATTGATGTTTGATCTCATTAACATGACAGGTAACCGGAATCATGATTTCGGGAAATGGTTTTTTCCCTTCTTGCAATAATTCTGCAGTTGCTTCAAAGATCGCTCGAACTTGCATCTCGGTAATTTCAGGATAAGTAATTCCAAGACGAACACCGCGGTGGCCCATCATCGGATTGTTTTCATGTAATGAATCGGCTCGTTTAGTTAATTCATCAAGTGAAATTCCTAAGCTCGCAGCAAGTTTTTCTCTTTCATCTTGTCTTGTTGGTACGAATTCGTGAAGCGGAGGATCAAGAGTTCTAAATGTTACAGGATAACCGTTCATCGCTTCCATTGTACCTTTAACATCACGTTTTACGAAAGGGAACAATTCATCAAGCGCATTTCTTCTTTCCGTTTCGGTATTTGAGTGGATCATTTTACGAAGTTTGAATAACGGCTCTTCGGAATCTTTTCCATAGAACATATGCTCGGTTCTAAATAAGCCGATGCCTTCAGCACCAAATGCACGTGCACGAGCTGCATCTTCCGGTGTATCAGCATTTGTTCTAACTTTTAATTTTCTTACAGTATCACAAATTTTCATAAATGCTTGGAAGTCGGGGTTTTCTTCTGCAGCTTTGATCATAGGCAGTTCACCAAGATATACAGTTCCTTTGGAACCATTTAGAGTAAGCCATTCACCTTCACGCACTGTATAATTTCCAACGGTAAAATATCTTTCATGATAATTTATTTTAACAGAACCTGCACCAACGATACAACATTTGCCCCAACCTCGCGCAACGAGTGCAGCGTGTGATGTCATTCCACCGCGGCCCGTAAGTATTGCTTGTGCAGCCCGCATTCCTTCAATGTCTTCCGGATTTGTTTCTTCACGTACAAGAATAACTCTCTTACCTTCTTTAGCCCAAGCCACAGCATCATTTGCTGAGAAAACAACTTGTCCGGATGCGCCGCCTGGTCCTGCAGGTAATCCCTTCACAATAACATTAGATGTGAGTTCTGCATTCGGATCTATAATCGGGTGAAGAAGTTCATCCAATTGTGAATGCTGAACTCGCATAACAGCTTCTTCTTTTGTAATTAATTTTTCTTTGTACATATCAACAGCCATTCTTACTGCAGCCGGTCCGTTTCTTTTTCCAACACGGCACTGAAGCATATAAAGTCTGCCTTCTTGAATTGTAAACTCAATATCAAGCATATCGTGATAATGTTTTTCAAGTGAGCGTTCTATTGAATAAAGCTGTTTGTAAGCCGGAACCATAGCTGTTTCGAGAGAAGGAAGATCGCGTGTATGATCAGTCTTGCCAATTTCATTAATAGGATTTGGTGTTCTAATACCGGCAACAACATCTTCACCTTGTGCATTCGGCAGCCATTCACCATAAAAATAATTCTCTCCTGTTGCAGGATTACGTGTAAATGCAACACCTGTCGCAGATGTATCTCCCATATTTCCAAAAACCATTGATTGAACATTTACAGCAGTGCCCCATTCATCGGGAATATTTTCTATTCTTCTGTATGATATAGCGCGTTTACCCATCCAGCTTTGAAATACTGCAGAGACAGCTCCCCATAATTGATCCATAGGATTTTCAGGAAAAGGTTTACCGAGAACTTCATAAACTTTTGCTTTGTAAATTTCTATAAGTTCTTTTAAATCATCCGAACTTAGATCAGTATCACTTTTTGCACCGCGAGCTTCTTTCATTTTATGAAGTTCTTTTTCTAATTGATGGCGGACACTTTTACCTTCTGCCGGTTCGATGCCTGCAGCTTTTTCCATTACAACATCGGAATACATTTGGATCAAGCGGCGGTGTGAATCATAAACAAAGCGGGGATTATTTGTCTTTGCTATTAAAGCTTCACGTGTTTCATTGTTCAATCCAACATTTAATATTGTTTCCATCATACCGGGCATTGATGCACGCGCACCGGAGCGAACCGAAACGAGCAACGGATTTACTTTATCTCCAAACTTTGCGCCCATCTCTTTTTCAACTTTTGCAAGAGCAGCTTTAACTTGCTTATCAAGTTCTTTAGGATATTTTTTATTGTTTTTATAATATGTGGTACAGACTTCCGTTGTAATTGTGAAGCCGGCCGGAACCGGTAAACCGATGTTAACCATTTCAGCCAGGTTTGCACCTTTGCCGCCTAGAAGTTCTTTCATATCTGCTTTACCTTCAGCACGTTTGCCGCCGAAATAATAAACATATTTTTGTGTTGCTTTAGCCATTGATCATTCCTCCAATAGTAGTTTTTATTTTACTTTGTTTTGTTCATTGTTTTTATGATTTGTTCATTAAATAAATCTTGTTCATCGAGTTTGAGTTCGATCTTCAAATAAAAAATATCTATATCATCTAAATCTTTAGAGAATTTATTTAGTTTAACTGCATCCTTCTGAGTTGTTAAAACTGAATAAGAATTTGTTTCGTAAAATTTCTTTCTGATATCCTGTACCTCTTTAAGAGTATAATTTTTATGATCCGGGAAAATCATTTTATTTGTGATATCAATTTTGTTCTTCTCAAGTGCGTTTAAGAAGGAGAATGGAAGAGCCACACCGCATACGACCAAACTTTTCTGCCCTTGGAACTCATTCATATTAAAAAAGTGATGTGTTTTAACATCGTAAATTCCATCAGCTTGATAATAACCGGTAAATACATTTTTGTTCTCGAAATATTTTTTCAATTTATCCGGTATCTCAATTTTTTCAGAGAATTTTCTGTTAATGATAATAATATCTGCTCGTTTAACAGAATCAAAAGGTTCTCTCATTAAACCAAGAGGAAGCAAACTCTGTTCAATTTGTCCCGACTTGTACAAAAAATTTTGGTCAAAGATCACAACATCAACATTCCGGTGAATCCATCTATGTTGAAATGCATCGTCAAGGATTATTGTATCAACTCCGGCATCATCAATAAATTGACGGGCTCCGTCTGCACGTCTTTCGGAAACAGCAGTGGGAATTTTTAGCTCCTCGGACATGAAATACATTTCATCCCCGCATTCATCAACAGTTGAATTGATATTTTTTCCGTCGCTGACATAAATGTATCCGAGAGAACTTCTGCCGTAACCTCGGCTTAAAACCCCGACATTTTTATTTATAGACTTCAAGTATGAAGCGATCATCATAACAGTTGGGGTTTTGCCGGAACCGCCGACCGTTAAATTTCCTACAGAGATTACGTTTGCATTTACCTTAACTGCGCTGAAAATATTTTTGTCAAAGAACCAGTTTCTAACTTTTATTATAAAAGAATAAACGAACACTAAGGGCGATAACATCACTCTAAAAAATTTTAACACAACTGCAACGCATCCTTCTGCAATTTATTTAAGAGTGCTTCGCACTCAATTATTTTTTGATTTGTTTCATCATAACCGAGACTATCATCAATTAATACCGGATCAGAATAAAGCACAACAACTTTGGAAAAAGGTTTGGGTATTTCGAAATGATCCCAGCTTTTTAGAACAAATTTTTTCTTAATGCCAATACCAACTAAGAATAAAGGCACATTAGTTTTTTTTGCCGAAACTACAGCACCGGCTTTCATTTTATAAATTGGTCCGCGTGGTCCATCCGGTGTAATTCCAAGAGAATAGTTCTCGCGGAGAAAATCAACCATTACAAATAACGCCTCATTTCCACCAATTGAACTGGAACCTCGTACAACTTTATAATTCCATTTCTCAAGTGTTTTTGCAAGTACTTCGCCGTCTTTACTTTGACTAACAAGTGCGGCAATATTTTTGTTCCTATGAATATGCCAGCCGATCATCATACTACCATGCCAGAAAGCAGAAACAAAATTTTTCTTTTCGCTTGCAAGCTTTGAAATTGTTTCGCCGTTAATAATTTTAATTCGCAGTGTTTTTATTAATACTCTAATTGCAGCACTTGCAAATTGTATTCCAATATATCGAAGAACATCTCTCTGAAAATCACTAAGCTTCATTTAACAATGTATATATTTTTTGGGCGGTTTTTTTTGAAGCTCCGCTTCCGCCGAGTTTTTCTTTTATCAAACCAAGTTTCTGTTTGATTGAATTATATCTTTGCTTGTCTTTTAATATTGCCTCAGATTTTGAATAAATATTTTCTGTATTAACGTCGTACTGAATCAATTCGTCAATTACATTCTCACCAAGGATGATATTAGTCATAGCAATATTTTTTATCTGAACTACAATTCTGCCGAGCCAGTATGTTAAATAATTAGTAGAATAAACTACAATAAACGGAAGTTGAAACAACCCCGCTTCAAGTGTAGAAGTACCGGATTTAATAATCCCGAAATACGAATGCTTGAGCAAATCGTAAGTATATCCTTTTACCAACTTGTAATTGTTTTCTGTTGTTAAGTTTGTGAAAATACTTTCGTTGATGTTTTCCGAGCAAGCAACAACAGTCTGTAAATTAAAATCTTTTGAAAGTTTTACCGCAGCGTTTATGCACTTTGGAAATATTTTTTTGATCTCATGTTTTCTGCTTCCAGGCAAAATGAGCAGTATTTCTTTACCTTCTTCTAAATTTAATTTTTTGTAAAGTTCTTCTTTGTTCATTAACGGGTAATTCTCAACATATTCTACCAAAGGATGACCAACATACTCAACGTCAACATTATACTTACGGTACATCTTTTCTTCGAACGGGAATACAACTATCATTTTGTCAACAACTTCTCTGATCTTATCAATCCTGCCTTTACCCCAAGCCCATACTTGCGGTGATATGTAATAGATAATTTTCTTACCAAGCACGTGCAGTTTTTTTGCAATACTTAAATTAAAGCCCGGGTAATCAATCAAAATAACTGTCTCGATTTTTTCTTCAGCAATTTTACGAAGTAATTCGTTTCTTACTTTCGATATAAACGGAAGATGTCTCAACACTTCTATAAATCCGAGGAATGCCATTTGTTTTATATGGAATTGTGCATTCATTCCTGCTGAAATCATTTTGTCTCCGCCAATTCCAAAAATCTGGAGCGACTGATCTAACTTGAACAATTCTTTGATGAGACCAGCACCGTGTAAATCACCCGATGCCTCACCGGCTATTATCATTATTTTTTTATTCAACTCAATACAAAACGAATTATTACTAAAAAAGAGACCGCTAAAATTGCCTGCATAGTTCTACTTTCCGAACGCAGACCGGCTTCTAAATTTAACGGCGGTTGTTCAATTCCGGAATTACGATACTTACTTAAACTTGGAATTAACTTCGGAACAGCTTTCAAATAGTCTTCGTAATTTTTCCCAAACTTAGTTTTAAGAAATCCCTCTTCTTCTTTTATGATAACCGTGTACTGCCAGAAAAAAAAGAGTAGCGCAGCAATTTGAAGATAGGGGAATAGTGCCATAGACATAATTCCAACACCGAGATACATCAGCATGTTGCCAAGATAAAGCGGATTGCGTACGTAAGCGAAAGCACCGGATACAACTAAATATGTTCCGCCGACTCCATCTGTAGTTCTTGTTTCACTGCCTGCATAACAAACACCCCACAATCGGAAAAACTCACCGAAGAGTACAATTACAAAACCAATTAGAATAGTTATAACAGTAGCTTCTTGAAAAATCAGCATTAACAATACAAATGGAAGCGGTGTATAACTTCTGTACTTGAAAATTTTTGATGCTATATTCATAAAACCGTCATTAGTTAATTGACAACTATCCTTGAATAAAAACTTCTCTGCGTTTAAGTTCTGCCTGGTGTCTTTTCTTAAGACGTTTTTTTCCTTTAAGCTCTTCTAATTTTTCAATCACATCGTTAAAAGTTGAATATGGGAAATATGTAATTCTCTTTACTTCGCAATATTTTAGGAGAGAGTTCTTTGCGAAAATAAAATCACAGAATTGTGCCGGACAGAAATCTGTAAATCCATCACCAACATAAACCGTATAATCTTCATCGCCGCTAAAATTAAGGATATGATTGCGTTTGCAGTTCGCACATTTTGTGCATTCTTCATCTGTGTAAGGAAATGACGGTATCAATTGATTTTCATTTCCAAAGAATAATTTATTAGTACGGGTTTCAACGTGATCCAATCCTTCTCTCTTTAGAAATTTATCTATGTAATAATCAAATCCATCGCTTAGAATTTTTAATTCGGATTGACCTTGAATGCACCAATCAACAAATTTTACAAATCCGGGATCAATTTGAATACCTGTAAGAAATTTATCGAACTCAGCATGGTCTAATTTCTTTATTGTTTTGCAAGTGGCTGTCCATGCATCTGTAGCTTTAATATTATAACTCATCCATTCGTTTGCAATCTCAAGAGCTTTTTCAGAATCGCCGAAATGAAGGAACATCGCTTCGCCAACATCCTTCTGAGAAATTGTACCATCGAAGTCAACAAATATTTTAAATGTTTTATCGTTCATGCTGGTTATCTTACTCTTTATCTTACTCTTGTACTTTATCATCCGGTATCTCTTCAAAACTAACACCTACTAATTTAGAAACTCCTTCTTCCTGCATCGTAATACCGTACATAGATTCGGAAGATTCCATTGTGCGTTTGTTGTGCGTAACAATAATGAATTGTGTTCTTGTGCTGAACTCTTTAATAAGTTTTGTAAATCTGTCTATGTTGGCATCATCAAGCGGCGCATCTACTTCATCCATTATACAGAAGGGACTTGGTTTGACAAGATAAATTGCAAAAAGAAGCGCTGTTGCTGTTAAAGTTTTTTCTCCTCCGGATAAAAGTTCGATCGAAGTTGGACGCTTGCCTTTCGGTTTAGCCATAATCTCGATCTTTCCTTCCAGCGGATCAATTCCTTCTTCAAGATATAGATCTGCTTCATCGCCGGGATTAAATAATGTTTGAAAGATTGTTGTGAAGTTCTGTCGGATTTTTTCAAAAGTATCCATAAACAGCTGTTGTGCGGTTTCATTGATCTCATTAATTGTTTTGATGAGATCTTTTTCCGAATTGACCAGGTCATCGCGTTGTTTGTGTAAAAAGTCTAAACGTCTCTTCTCTTCTTCGTATTCTGAATAAGCCAGCAAATTGACAGGACCGATGTTCCTTATTTTTTCTTTTAAGGTATGGACTTCATTTGTAGTACCTTCAAAATCAAAAGCATCAAGATCGTCAAATTGCTTTAAAGCCAATTCGATCGAATAGTTTTCTTTAATATGCTCGATCAAATTTTCAGAGCGGAGTTTGAACTCATTTTCTTTTATTTCAAAAGAATGAACTTGATCCGAAACCGTCTGCCGTTCATTCCTTAATGCATTAAGCTGATTTTCAAATTGTGCTGCTTCATCCTTAACAACTTTTAATTTGTCATTGATCTCTTTTTCTTCGGTAAGTAATGTTGTTCGGGATGTATTAATTTGAACTAATGATAAATTAGATTGATCAATCATTTCTTGTAAAGAATTAGTCTCAACTTCATTTGATTGCAAATCGGTCTTACGTTTTTCTATTCCGTTTGTAATTGATAACTGATTTGCTTCGGTCCGCTTAATTGCATTGTGAATATTTTCGATCTGTCCTTTTAATCTTTCAAGTTTAAGTTTTCTTTCGTTCTGAAGATCTACAAATTGATTAAAATCATTTTCAAAGTCGCTTAATTCATTTTCATGCTTTGAAATGTTTTCATCAACCGAATTCTTTTTCTCAAGAAGAACATTGATCTCTTTATCCAATCCTGATGCTTGGACAAAAAGCGAATTTGATTTATCTGCGAGTTCTTGAATATCTTTTTGGGAAGACTCGATCTCTTCGTTTGCTTTATTTTTCTCAAATTCGAACTGTGAGATTTGCTTTTCGATATTTGATATATCGTTCGAAATAAGTTTTTCGCTGTTGCTAAGGTTCTTTAAGTCAATCCGCGATATTTTCCCTTCCGTCTCAGCAATAAAAGCTTGCACTTTGGCAAGATTAGATTCGTGCTTTGGATACTCCTTGATCAAATTATCAAGAAGCTGTCTTCTTCCAAAAATTGTTTCATCTTGTTTGGGCAATGAACCGGCTTCAACTACTCCATCATGTTTTACAAAGTCACCATCTAAAGTTGTGAAATTGAAATCCGGATATTTTGAATTCAGCTCAATCGCAGATTTAAGATCGGAAGTAACAGCAATTTTTGATAAAACTTGTTCAAAATAGGGAAGCCAATTGTTTTCGGTTTCTACAAAATCCTTTGCCCAACCCATGAAGAATTCTTCCTTCACAAGTTTTTTTTCTTTTCTCTTAAGATTGAACAATGTTAAACTATCAAGAAGAGATTTTTTAGAATTGTTATTCGAGCGAAGCAGATAGAACGAAGCTTTGCCGAGGTCATTTTTCTTTAAGTAATTGATCGCATTTTGAAGATCATCAAAACTATCAACGAGTAGATTATTCAACACAGATTTTAAGGCAGCTTCAAGTGCGAACCTGTATTTTTCTTGTGTATTTCCAACATCGGCAAAAATATTTTTATTCTTCTTTGTCCACTCTTTATTTTCTAAAAGTACTTTAGCACCTTTCGAAATACCTTCAAGATTAGCGATCAGCGTTTGAATGAAAGCAATTTTTTCTTTGAGTCCGGCAAGTAAAGTTTTTTCTTCAATCTCTTTTTGTTTAAGTGAATTTAATTCATGCTCGAGTTCTTGTTTTTCTTTTTCACGAAGAGCAATTAATAATCCTGCTTCTTTAAGTTTATTTTCAGCGCTGGATTTTTCGGCGTTGAGTTCTTCGATAAATCCGACTGTCTTTGCGATTGTATTAGTAATGCTTTGTATTTTATAATTAAGCTTTTCAATGTTAGAATTATGATTAGCAAGCTCTTTCCTTAAACTAGCTAAGTAATTTTCCTTGTCTGAGATTTCACGAAGTAGATCAAATTTCTCTTCGTTACTTTGCTTTAATTGTAAACGTTTACTCTCTAATGATTCCTTTTTTTCAACTATTGTTTGTTCGTTATCAATAATTTCATTGTTCTTATCTGATAAACTATCCGAGTGAGATTTAAGTTCGTTGTTACTTCGTAATATGTACTGATCAGCATCTTCAAATGACTGTTGCAGTTCTGCAATTTCTCTTTGTAATCGTTCGTGGTTATAAATAAGAGATTTAAATCGTTCTTCCGAAACAGAAATATTTTTTTGTGTATTATGGAGTTGTTCAGTGTTTGAAGAAAGTTCGTCCCGCTTAGACTGTAGTTCAGAATCAATAGCATTAATTCTATTCCGGTACTCGATCAATTCATTTTCAATTTTTCTGATATCAAGATCAATCTGATCTTTCTTAACCGAGTGTTCTGATATATCATTTTTTAATATGCTTAATTTAAGATTTAACGAAGCAAAATCGCGTTCAGCAAGGTCAATCTCTTTTTCTCTTAAAACAACTTGGACCTGATTATACTGATCAGCTCGTTTTGCTTGACGTTCAAGCGAGCGGACAGTCTTTTCAACTTCAGAGACAATATCATTAACACGTGTAAGATCGGATTTTACATCATCAAGTTTTTTTAGCGATAGACGGCGGCGTAATTTATATTTATTAACCCCTGCTGCTTCTTCAAACATTCTTCTTCGTTCTTCTGTTTTACTGCTAAGAATAGTTTCAACCATTTTCAATTCAATAACTGAATAAGCGTTTGTACCCATTCCGGTATCCATGAAAAGGTTAGTAATATCTTTCAAGCGGCAAATATTTTTATTTAACAAATATTCGCTTTCACCGGAACGGAAGATTCGTCTGGTTATAGTTACTTCCGTATATTCTGTTGGAAGAACGCCTTGATCGTTTACTAGTGTAAGAGAAACCTCCGACATACCCATTGGCTTCTTCCCTCTTGTACCATTGAAGATAACGTTTTCCATCTTGTCGCTGCGGAGAGTCGTTGTTCTCTGTTCGCCAAGAACCCAGCGGATCGCATCAACTATATTTGTTTTACCGCAGCCGTTGGGACCCACAATTCCTGTAATGCCGCGATTAAAATTTATTAATGTTTTATTTGCAAAAGATTTAAAACCAAATATTTCTAATTTCGATAGAAACAAAATGCGCCTCTAGAAAATCATTGAGTTGTATTGTTTAAATGCATTATTAATGTAATAGAGAGTAGAACTGGTAAGTTGATATTTTAATAAAATCACACCAACTACTAATATAATAACGAGAAAACTATAGATATAAACCTTCATTGGACGAACATCAAAAATTACATAAATGCCTTTTAGTATTCTTTGAAGTATCCATAACATAAATAGAATTAAAAAGATAATTACGATAACACTAAAATTTTCGTTTACTAATATCTTAAATAGAATTAACTCAACCGTCAGCAGAATTGTAAACGGTAAAAACGCCCAAACAACTGTATAAAATATGCTGGCAAATTCTACTTTTGTCTTTAACAATAAAGAAGCGAATTTTATAACTGATGAAATCAAAGCAAACTTTATTATGATTAAAACAAAAAGCAGAGCAAAACAAACTAGCGGATTCCATGAAAGGAAAGAGACAAATTTTAATAAATTGTGATTGCCAAATGATAAAACAATCTTTTCTAATAAAATATTTGATTTATAAAAGTATAATAATATAGTCATCAAAAGTGAAACTGATCCGGCCTGTATTAACATTAATATTGCAGTATGAACACCGGAAATTATTCGGTGATCGCGGACATCGGCAAAAAAATTATATGGGCGCAATAATGCACGTGTACAATCTTCACGGAATTTCTTCTTAGTGTTGATCAGTACAGCCATAATAATAGAAAGCAAGAGTGCAATAATTATAAATATTATTGGGTTATCATCTTTACGAGTACCAATTGGAATTGTAACTTTACTATTGCCGCTGAGTTTAGCAGCGAGGACTTTATAACCAATACTATTTAGATCGCGGGATTTATCGAGTAAACCAAATTTGTATATATAATTCTCTGAATAACCACCGTATAGAGATGCATACTCGCCCTTATATTCATATAAACTGTTAATAATAATTCCGGATAATTTTAATTGGCGCGATAAATCTATCATATCGCCCAAATATTTTGCTTGGGCATCAGAAGAATATTTTGTTAAATATCCGCTAGCGCTTCCCTTATAATTAGGATAGGATACTTCACTGATGAAAATCGAATTCTTACCTAACGTATCAATTGATTTTTGTAATTGATCCTTAATCTCATCAATTGGAGATGAGTATAATTCAATTCCATAAAAATCTAAATCTTGAATTTGCGTAATTTGAATTCCTACAAAAGAAGCATAAGACAAAAATCCCTTTCCTTTTATTGTGCTGGTTTGACTCGAAATAAAATTACTGCTTATTTCAGAATTAGGAAGAAAAGAACTGCCAACTCCAACTATGATCGTATTAGAATACTCACTGTAACCGGAAAGGAAATTTTTAGTAAGTTGTACTGCTTTTAGCTGAAAATCATTATGAGATAAAATTTCTTCGGGAACAGAATTTATGGGAAGTTCGATCATAGCAAATAACCCAAGCTCCTGACAAAGTTTAACTGCATAAGGATTAGGATATTGTTTTGAAAAACGAACTGCATTAAAACCGGTATTCTTAATTAACAAAAGATCGTCTCTTATTTTATTGTATGCATTAGTTCTTCGAAGCGAAGTTTCATCAAATAAATACGTAGTACCTTGAATTGTAAACGGATTTCTGTTAAGCGTGAAAGTTGTTTCATCTTTTCTTAACTGATAGAACGCAATCTGTTTAATGGATTTATCTATTATCTGACCGTTACGTATCAAACTTACATCGCATAAATAATTGATTGGTGTTTGAGGCGACCATAATTGCGGGTTATTAATTTCAAGTCTGCATGTAGCTTCGTTATCTTCTTGAGAAATTACTTGAACGAAATCTCCTTTTGCTATTGTAAAAGTTGAGCCAGGAAGAAATAAATTTATTCTTATAATAACATTACCGGAAAGAGAATTTGTTCTGAAGTCGGAGTTTCCGATTCCAATCTTAAAATTTAATACTGCTTTTGAAAAATTCTGATCAAACGAATAAGAAAAAGAATTATAAGTAATGTGAATTGTTGATACCGTCTTAAGATAAACATCCCTAATCATTCCGCCGCTTAAACTTGAGAACAAAAATCTTTGAGTTGATGGAATGGAATATTCTGAATCAAGTTTGTTGTTTACTTTTATGGTTATAACTGAATTTTCTTTTAAGATATCTTTCGGAAGAGCAAGTTCAAAAGGATATGATCCGCCGGAGTGTTTATAAATATTGTAACCGTTGATTGAAATTTCTGCAGAGTAATTTATTCCAAGAAATCCCAAAACGAGTTGTGAACTTTGAATTTGAGTTTTGGATAAAGAAATTTGTTTTTCGAATATTAAGGATTCCTCACCTTCAAAAATTGCCGGTATTGAGACCGAGATTTTTTTCTCGGAGTCACTTTCATAGAAAACTTTCCAATTAGAGTTTATCAATTCCACGTTTCGGTAATCATTTTTGTCAAAGAAAATCGGATCAAAAATATTTCTTTGATTTTGAGGAAGAGATATTACTTTAATTTGAGCTAAAAGTAGGTTTTGGAATAAAATTATAAGAATGAAGAGACGATTAAGAATTTTTGTCATATTACCAATAATTTTTCAAAAAAATCATACAAATATACAAAATCGAGGGGGGGGGTATCAATAAAATTTCTAAAAATATGGACTCTAATTGAGCCCATTTTGAAGTAAAATCAAAACATTCAAATTTACCTAAGAGAGGCATTAATGATTTTGGCAAATGAATCTGCGTTTAAGCAGGCGCCCCCAACCAAAGCGCCGTCAATATCCGGTTGAGAAAGTAGTTCTTTAGCGTTATCTGCTTTTACACTTCCGCCGTATTGAATAACTAATTGACGGGCAAAATTCGGTGAGTATAATTTGGAAATTAATCCGCGGATAAATTGATGAACCTCCTGGGCTTGCTGGGGAGTAGCATTTCTTCCTGTGCCGATCGCCCATACAGGTTCATAAGCAATAATTAAGTTCGATAAATCACTTTCGCTTAAATCTTTTAATCCGTTTTGAACCTGGGTCTCAACTACCTTAAATGTAATGCCTTTTTCTCTTTCTTCTAAAGTCTCACCAATGCAAAAAATTGGTTTTAGTCCAAACTTAATTGCTGTTTTGATTTTCTTGTTGATGACTTGATCACCTTCGCTAAAAATTGTTCTTCTTTCCGAATGGCCAAGAATTACATATTCGCAGCCGACACTTTTGAGCATAGAAACAGATACTTCGCCTGTGAAAGCTCCGCTTTCTTCAAGATACATATTTTGTGCACCAAGTTTGATTGTAGAATCTTTTAATAAAGTAGATGCAGTTTCCAAACTTGTGAATGGCGGGCAAATAATTACATCAGCTTCAACATTTTTTTCATTCAATTCCTTTTTGAGATCCGAAATTAGGTTTATAGTTCCATAAAGATCATTATTCATTTTCCAATTTCCGGCAATTACTTTTTTACGCATGATGTATCCTTAATTTATTTGAAAAAAAAGCTGTCAATTGACAGCTTCAACTCTTCTTATTCCAGGAACTTCTCTAATAAGCGCGCGTTCAACACCGGCACGTAATGTCATTTGAGACATAGGACAATCGCTGCAAGCTCCGGTAAGTTTAACTTCAACAATACCTTCATTGGTTACTTGCACAAGTTCAACATCGCCGCCATCGGCTTTAAGATACGGTCTAATTGATTGTAAAGCTTTTTCAACTTTTGCGTGAAGAACTTCGTTCATCGTCAACTCCTTTTAATTTTCATCATTCAAAGATATTTCAATTTTTGGTGAAGTGGATGAGTAATTGTTTTTGCTAATTTCAGCTGCCATGTTTCTGCTGATCTCTAAAAACTTTTTAGATTGCTCAGAGTTTGGTTTATCAAAAACAATCGGTTTACCTTTATCACCGCCCTCACGAGTTTCTTGATTGATCGGGATTGAACCAAGTAACGGAATAGATAATTCTTCTGCAAGTTTTTTTCCGCCGCCGGTTCCAAAAATATCATATCGTTTGCCTGTATCGGGTGCAATAAAATAACTCATATTTTCTACAATGCCAAGTATAGGAACATTGACACGTTGAAACATTTTTAAGGCTTTTTTTACATCAATAATTGAAACATCTTGCGGTGTAGTAACTACTACAGCGCCGGAAAGAGGAATTGTTTGCACAAGTGTAAGTTGAATATCACCTGTTCCGGGTGGTAAATCAAAAATTAAATAGTCAAGTTCATCCCAATGTACATCACTCATAAATTGTTTTATAGCCCCGCTTGCCATTGGTCCCCGCCAAATAACCGGTGCATCATCATCAATTAAGAATCCAATAGACATTACTTTTATTCCGTAATTTTCAAGAGGAACCATTTTTGCGGTTGCTGTATCTTGGAAAATTTTTGGTTTATCATTTATTCCCAGCATCATTGGAATACTTGGCCCGTAAATATCGGCATCAATCAATCCAACTTTAGCGTCATCCAGTGCAAGAGCGACAGCAAGATTAACAGCGACTGTACTTTTTCCTACGCCGCCTTTTCCACTTGCAACAGCTATTGTATTTTTTACTCCGGGTAAAATCTCGCTCATTTTTTGATTCTTACTATGTTGAACCTTAGCACTCATTGTGATTGAAATTTTTCCTACTGAAGGATTTTCTTTTTTGATTGCATCAACGCAATCTTGTTCTATTTTTTCTTTTAGCGGGCAAGCGGGAGTTGTTAACTCAACAGTTACAGAAACGTTTTCTCCATTTATATTTATCTCTTTTACCATTCCAAGAGTAACAAGATCTTTATGTAAATCCGGATCGGTTACTTTACTTAACGCATTTAAGACGGATTCCTTTGTAAGCATTATTTCTCCAAAATTTGGTTTCAAAAATAGCAATTTTTTATGTTACACATCTTTGTAAACAAAAAATTTTTTTAAGAGGTTCATAATCCAAAATCATAAAAATTGAAAACCGATTGATAAACTTGAAATACTAAAATGAAAAATTCCCTTCTTGATATAGAAATATTGTTCAAGTAAATTGCTAACAGATTGTTTATTCTCAAACTATTTAGATTGATAATGAATCAAATTAAGAACACTTCTAAAGAAAATAATTTAAATCAGCTGGAAAATTCCGTGTCTGTAAAGAAACGCGGATGGTTGCGGCGGCTCTTTGCTTTTGCAGGCCCTGCTTACCTTGTAAGTGTAGGATATATGGATCCCGGAAACTGGGCAACCGATATTGAAGGCGGTGCACGGTTCGGTTATACTCTAATCTGGGTTTTGCTAATGTCCAACATAATGGCAATACTGCTTCAAACATTATCAGCCCGATTAGGAATTGTGACCGGTTATGATTTAGCACAAGGATGCAGAAAAGAGTATTCAAAAAGATTGAGTTTTGTCCTCTGGGTACTTGCAGAAATTGCAATTGCCGCTTGCGATCTGGCAGAGGTGCTGGGTACTATAATCGGATTAAATTTACTTTTTGGTTTACCGCTTTTGTGGGGATGTGTTGTAACTGCGTTTGATACTTTCTTATTGTTAGCAATTCAACGGCTTGGAGTTCGTAAGATGGAAGCATTTATTATTATGTTGATTTCTACCATCGGTATAAGTTTTATAATTGAAATATTTTTCGCACAGCCGAATTGGAGCGGAATTGCATCCGGGTTTATTCCTCATTTAGATTCGAGTGCACTATATATTGCAATTGGAATTATCGGCGCTACTGTTATGCCTCATAATCTTTATTTGCATTCGTCACTTGTTCAAACCAGAGCTGTTTCAAATACTCATACGGGAAAATCGGAAGCCTGTAAATTCAATCTTATTGATTCAGCTATTGCTTTGAATGGAGCTTTTTTTGTTAATGCTGCAATCTTAATAATGGCAGCCGCAGTTTTTCATAGCCGGGGATTAGTCGTTACCGAGATACAGGAAGCTCATAACCTGCTTGCACCAATATTAGGAACAAGTATTGCACCTATAGCATTTGGTATTGCATTAGTTGCTGCAGGACAAAGTTCTACGCTGACAGGAACTATTTCCGGCCAGATTGTTATGGAAGGATTTTTAAATATTAAACTTAGTCCTTGGTTAAGAAGATTAATTACCAGAGGATTAGCTCTTTTGCCGGCAGTGATTGTTATAGCATTAACCGGTAATGAAGGTACTTTTAAGCTTTTAATTTTTTCTCAAGTAGTGCTTAGTTTACAACTACCTTTTGCAATTGTACCTTTGATTCATTTTACATCCGATAAGAAAAAGATGGGAAATTTTTCGAATCCGTTACTTGTGAAAATTTTAGCATGGATTGTTGCTATTATAATAATTGCTCTAAACTTTAAGTTGGTACTCGATTCTATTGTAGGATGGACTGAAGGTAGAAGCTGGTTATTCTTTATTCTTCTTCCGTTAATGTTGATAATATCTGCGGTATTGGCTTACATAACCTTAGTTCCATTTTTCAAATTAGGAACTACATGGACAAGCGGAATAATAACATCAAGTAAAGATGTAGCTTCCCGCATTCAAACAAAAAGATATAAAAACATTGGTGTTGCCATCGAGCATGGTGATGGAGATGCAATTGTTATTTCCGAAGCTTTGACTTTAGCAAAATTGCATAACGCAAAATTAAGTTTGATTCATATTGTAGATACACCCGGAACAATGGTATATGGTTCGGATGAAGAAAGTCTTCATAGCAGGGAAGATCACGCTTACATAGAAGAATTGGCAAGAGAAATAGAAGAACATGATTTACCGGTTGAAACAACAATCCGTTACGGAAATCCATCTGAAGAGATTGTTAAATCCGTTAAGGAAGAAGGTTATGATTTTCTTGTGTTAGGTTCTCACGGACATCAAACTTTTGGAGATCTATTTTTTGGACAAACCGTTGAAAGTGTGCGGCATTCAATCAAAATTCCAATCATGGTTGTGAGAACGAGCCGTGATAATCGTGAACGTCCACAAAGAATTAAGTAAGAAACGTGAATTACCCGGTTCAATAATGGAATGTGTAATCAATAAAAAACATTTCAATTTTTACCTTTTCAAGTAAACTGATCAAATTACTTTTCCAAATTCAGGGTAAGTAAATAACGATGTGCTAATATGAAAAATGGAACAATGAAAGACGGTTTTATTCCATCAAATAATTTTGATTGCGGTCTTACATACTTTCACACAAAAAATATTCAAATTGATTTTTCTGTCGGAACAACATTGAATAATGATATCTCGGATTGGTTTGGTGGATTGGGTATAACTGTAAGATTACCTAGATAATTTATTCGGCAGTCTCTATAGGCAATATTTTCTTACTTGCCGGATGCTGACGGGACATTAAAAATTCTTGATGATTGACTTTCTCTTCGTTTAAGACCTTTCTATTGAAAACAAATTTTCCGGTCGGCAACAATATTCTCGCTTTTTCATTATCTGCAATTGACGTCTCTAAAATCTTTTCTTTGATATATTTTTTTAATTCTTCATCAAGAATAGGGAAAGTTGTTTCAATTCTTCTATCTAAATTTCTCTGCATTAGATCGGCACTGCTGCAGTAAATTTCTTCTGTTCCGTTATTATAGAAATAATAGACCCGTGCGTGTTCTAAAAATCTTCCTACAATACTTATAACACGAATATTTTCACTTAAACCGGGTACTTGCGGGATCAAACAACAGATACCGCGAACAATTAAATCAATCATAACATCTTTTGCTGAGGCTTCATACAAAGCAGCAATTAAGAGTGGATCCACAAGGGCATTTAGTTTGAATATTAAATGCCCTTTACCGCCAGACTTTACATTTTTTATTTCTCTTTCAATCAGATCAAGAAATTTTTGCCGTTTATTTACCGGTGCTACCCATAATTTTCTAAATGTTTTCTGCTCGGAGTAACCGGTAAGGTAATTAAATATTTCAGAGACATCAGAACAAATATTTTGGTCAGCTGTGAACAAACCAATATCAGTATAAATTTTAGCTGTATCGATATTATAATTACCCGAACTCATATGAACATAACGTTTAACACCGTCAATTTCTTTTCTAACAACAAGGGTCATTTTAGCATGAGTTTTCAATCCTAATAAACCATAAACAACATGCACTCCAGCTTTTTCAAGCTCACGTGCCCAAAAAATATTATTCTCTTCATCAAAACGTGCTTTAAGTTCAACTAAAACAGCAACTTGTTTTTTACGTTCGGCAGCTTCTATTAAATATTTTATAATAGGGGAGTTTGGTCCAACTCTGTAGAGTGTTTGTTTTATTGCTAATACTTCGGGATCTCTAGAAGCAAGTTTAATAAATTCAATTACAGGATTAAATGAATCGTACGGATGATGCAACATAATATCTTTTCTTCGAATGAGAGAAAAGATATTTTCTTCTTCTTCGAAAATATTTGGAGTAACCGGATGAAACGGTTTCTCTTTCAAGTGTGGCAGCTGTAAATCATAAAGTAAAATCACATCGCTTAAACCGAGGTTACCGTCAATTACATGAAGATCATCTCGGGAGATTTCCAGATTTTCGATTAATGTATCAATCATATATTCCGGCATCTGTTTTTCCACTTCAAGCCGAACAACTGAACCGAATTTTCGTTGCTTTATATTTTCTTCTATCATCTGCAGAAGATCGTCTGCCTCATCTTCTTGAATTTCAAGGTCGGTATCCCGTGTAATTCTAAACAGGTAGGATTCAAGTATTTCAAGACCGGGAAAAAGTAAACTTAAATTTGATTTGATAAGATCACCTATCCAGACGTATTTGTATGTACCGTTAGAACCATTTTTAGGTTTAGATTTTACAATGTTGTCAATACGAAGTAATCTTGGAATAATACCCGGAACTTTAACACGCGCAAAATGTTTTTCGCCGGAAGGTTTTTTAATTAAAATAGCAAAGCTTAAGCTTAAATTTGAGATATAGGGGAATGGTCTGCCGGGGTCGAATGCTAAAGGAGTTAGAACAGGATAAATTTCTTTTAGAAAATATTGATTGAGAGCATCCCGTTCTTCTTTGGCGATCTCATCTAAATTATTATAAATATAAATTTTATTTTCTTTTAGCCGGGGAATAATTTCATCTCGCCAAAAATCAGAAAGTTGTTTCAACATTGGCTGAATTGTACTTTCTATTTTTCGTAACTGTTCTATGGGTGTTAGTCCATCAATGGAGGTATCAATAACTTTGGCGCGCAATTGTTCTTTAATTCCTGCGACACGAATCATGTAAAATTCATCAAGGTTGGAAAAGAAGATAGAGACAAATTTTATTTTGTCTAATAACGGTAATTCGGGATTGAGGGCTTCTTCCAGGACTCTGCGGTTAAATTCAAGCCAGCTGAGATCTCTGTTAAAAAAATTATCCGGCTTTAGATATTTCTGAAGATATTCTTTACTTAACTTCATTTTCTGCCGGTCAATTATTATTTGATTTTTTTTGCAGAGCTAAAACGATCAAGATCATATTCAATGTTTTTATTGGGGATTGATAATCTTTTAATATTAACATTTGCCTTCTTAAAGAACTCTTCAGCCAATGTATCATGGTAATCAGAAAATATTACTATTTCTTTTATGCCGGCGGTAATTAGGGCTTTTGCACAGTTTGTGCAAGGCATGTTTGTTATATATGCAGTCGATCCCTGCGTACTTATACCGTGAGATGAACATTGAAGTATTGCATTCATTTCCGCATGAATAGTTCGAATACAATGATTATCAACAATTATACATCCGTCGTCTTCACAATGCCTATCGCCGGGAATTGAACCATTATACCCGGTTGAAAGTATTTGTTTCTCTCTAACAAGGACACAGCCGCAATGCATTCTGGGGCAAGTAGCACGCTCAGAAACAAGCATAGCAACTTTTAAGAAGTATTCATCCCAGGAAGGACGTTTAGTATTAGAATTATTCATTAATCCACTAAGATTATTTGAGGGGCAAATTTACAAAATATTATGGTTTGATATTAATCAATTGTTTTTTGAATTATCTTGAAAATAAACTGCTATGGTTGAGGGCGAACCATAGCAGTTTGATCTGTTATATAGGAGGGTTTAACACATTCGATAATTAGGGCACTATTGTCTGTTCAAAGAACATACCAATTAATTATTTAGAAAATTTAGTTTTATTTCGGATAGGAAAAGTGCATATCCTTGAGTTTGGGAATAAGAATAAACGCATTCTTGAAACTTGGAAACGAATTTCGTTACATATTGCTAATCAGACTATCAGTCGGAATGTCTTAGGGTGTACTCTATAGGAATAATTTTCAGGTAATTTCTTCGGATGAATTTAAAATAATTTTAAAAGTAGCACCGACATTAATAATTGATTGTTTTACAAAAATTTTCCCATTGTGATAATCTTCAATAATTCTTTTTGATAAACTTAATCCCAAACCCCAACCCCTTCTTTTAGTACTATAACCAGGTCGGAAAATATCTTTTCTTCTGTTGTTTTCTATCCCTTTGCCGTTGTCGGTAACTTCAATTTCAATCTTATTGCGATTATGCTCTACCTTAAAAGTAATTTTTCCTTCTTTGTTATCAATTGCATCAAGTGCATTTTTAATTAAGTTTTCGATGACCCATTCAAATAATTCGATATTTAGTTTTACCTTTTGTTCTTTTTCGCCCGCAATAGAAATTAATACATTTTTGCCCAACTGAGGTAAACGTCGCTGAAAATAATTGATAACATTCACTATAATTTCGTAAGGATTTTCATCAATTAATTCCGGTTTTGAACCGATTTTTGAAAATCGTTTTGTGATTTTACTTAATCGTGTTAGATCGCTACTAATCTCATCTGAAATATCTAATACTTTATCATGATTGGAATAATTCATTTTCAACATTTCATTCCAACCCATAAGACTTGAAATAGGAGTACCAAGTTGATGAGCGGTTTCTTTAGACATTCCCACCCAAATATTTCTTTGCTCGCTTTTTTTAACATAACTGAAACTTGTATAAGCAATGATCAGAAAAACTAGAGCAAATAATATTTGCAGATAAGGGTAAAAACGAAGACGCTGAATAATATCAGAATCACCGTAATAAATTTTTTGAAGTATTGTGCCCGAAGGGGATTTGACTAAAATGGGAGCGTGTTGTTTGGAGAGCTCAATTACTTTTTCCTGAAGAAAAATTTTTAATTTTTGATCGGGTAGTTTTGGATCGTGTTCGATATTTTTGTAACCGCTTACAATTCCGGTGGAATTTACCCGGTCATTTTGATCGGTTAGAATAAGAGGGAAGTCAATTCTTTCTATAATATTTTGAAAAACAAATGTAAAATCTGCATTAATAGTTTCTGTACTAGCACCGTACTCAAGACTGCTGGCATATAACTGAACAATATCTTTTTCTCGTTGCTGTAGTCTGCCTACAAGATTTTGAGTGTAATAAAGTGTTCCGAGCGCAATCGTTGCACCAATAATAATTAGTGCAAGTTTAATATTCATTGAGGCGGGACCACCGGTCATTTTCATTTTACTCTCCTAAGAGAAATAATTCTAAACGGAATTTACAAAAACGGATTTTGCTAATTAAATTATAGATATGGTAAAAATTATTCTATAGTTCTATTGTCTGATCTCGTTCGGGTCCTACCGAAATAATGCCGATCTCAAACCCGCTCTTTTGTGAAATGAATTGTAAATAATCTTTTGCTTCAGAGGGTAATTCGTTGTAATCCGTAATGTTGGTTAAATCGGTTTTCCATCCCGGAAGCGATTCATAGATCGGAGTAACACTCATAAGTTTGTTCACATCTGTCGGGAAAGATTTTAATTTCTTTCCTTGAATTTCATAAGCAACACAAACTTTTATTTGATCAAAATTACTTAAGACATCAAGTTTAGTTATTGCCGCACGTTCGATTCCATTGATCATGCGGGAGTAACTCAAAAGAAATGCATCAAACCAGCCGCATCTTCTGGGTCTTCCTGTAGTAGCTCCGTATTCAGCACCAATTTTTCTTAATTTTTCTCCATCTTCTCCAAGTAATTCGGTTGGAAACGGACCCAAACCAACACGTGTAGTATATGCTTTTACAATTCCCATTACGGAAGAAATTTTTGTCGGCGGTATTCCGGAACCGGTGCTTGCACCGCCAGAAGTTGGATTTGAAGAAGTGACAAATGGATAAGTTCCGAAATCAACATCAAGCAGAGCACCTTGTGCACCTTCCAATAGAATTGACTTGCCTTCATCTATAGCATTATTCAATACAAAAGGAACATCGGTTATATATTGGTCAATAGCTTTATCAAATTCTATATATTCTTTAATGATTGCATCAACATTAAGCTCTTCTTGGTTGTATACTTTTTTAAGTAAATTATTTTTCTCTTCGATATTTAGTTTTATTTTTTCTTTAAGAGCTTTGCGATCTAATAGATCAACAATTTTTATTCCCTTACGAGCGTATTTATCAATGTAACACGGTCCAATACCTCTCCCTGTTGTTCCGATTTTCGAATTTCCGCTTTCATTAATCGAATCTAATAGTTTATGATAAGGCATAATCAAATGAGCGTTTTGACTGATAAAAAGCCTTCCTTCTATGTTAATTCCCATTCCTTCTAATAATTTTATTTCATCAAGTAAAGCTTTGGGATCTATAACTACCCCGTTACCAATAAAACATAAAACGTTCTCACGCAATATTCCTGATGGAATAAGATGAAGAATGAATTGTTGATCTCCAACCAGAACTGTGTGCCCTGCATTTGCTCCACCTTGATAACGCACAACAATTTCATAACGCTCACTTAGGATATCAACGATTTTTCCTTTTCCTTCGTCGCCCCATTGGCTGCCCACAATAACAGTAACACTCATTTATTCCTCGGTAAAAAATTTGGTAGGGAAAAAAATACTCCGGCATTCAATACCGGAGCTATAAAGTAAAATAGCTCCGCAAAAATTATTTAAAACTATTAACAGCTTCTTCAACAGAAGTATAATGTTCAAATACAGTTATAAGTTTTGTTATTACAAGTAAACTTTCGATCTTTTCTGTAGCATTAGCAAGTTTCATTGAACCGCCGCCGTTCTTCATAGTTGTGTAACCGCTGATCAACATACCGAGACCGGAACTGTTCATGAATTTTGTTTCAGCTAAATCAACTATTACATTTTTCTTATCGTCATCAATAAGTTTATGAAGGGTATCGCTGAATTCCTGAGCTTCAGGTCCGCCCATAACATTTCCTTTTAATTCTATTACAACAGCTCCATATTTCTCAATTGTTTTGACCTTCATAGTTTCTCCTGAATTTTAATTTAAGTTATATCTCGATTTTATAATTTACAATGATTATCAAAATTAAAATTTACAGATTGGATATAATAATACACAAATAATTATATTCATAAGTAAATTATTGAATACTCGAGTAAAAAGAAAGTCATTTTATCTCCGTTACATTTGAAAAAATGATTTCAGAAATGCTTAGTTTGAAAGGAACAATAAACCCGAATCATCGTCTAAAAGTATGGATTTATTAAAAGATCAAGAAACATTTGATTTTAGCGAAGGCAAGAATGAGAAAGATGAAGACTTTATTTTAATTAAAGCCTTCATTAAAGGTAATGATACAACATTTCGAACACTAGTCATCAAACATAAAGATAAGGTTAGAAATTTAGTCTTTTTAACTTTGGGTGATGCAGAATTTGTTGATGATATTTCCCAGGATGTTTTTATTAGTGTTTATCATAAGCTCAAAGAATTTCGGTTCGAATCAAAATTTACTACATGGTTATATAGAATAACAGTTAACAAATGCAGAGATTATCTTCGTAAAAAAAGAGTACGAAGCATTTTTGTTCCTATTAAAGATTCTGATACTGAATATGGTACCGGACCATTTTCTGAAAATGTTGATATCCCAAATCTGGTAAGAAGCGCAATAGAAAAGCTTCCTGAAAAATTGAGAACCCCTCTTGTGATGAGAGATATTGATGGATTTAGTTATAAAGAAATTGCAGATCAAATGGGAACAGAAGTCGGAACAATTAAGTCAAGAATATTTCGTGCGCGTGAAAGTTTAAAATTGATTCTTGAACCTTATCAAAAAGAATTAAGAGCTTAGTAAATGGAAGGACATGTAAAAAAAATAACAAACTTTGATAATTTCAAAAAATTTGTTCCCTATATTATTTTATTTTTGCTCACTATAGCACTGATGTTCTTTTTCAAATATAATAAGAGAGACATTAGCCGAATAATCGAAGCAGGAAAAAATAACTTACTTGCCATAGCCAAAAATTTAAAACCGCTTCTCTTTGAGACCGAGATTAACAATGAGGATGTTTTTAATTTTGCGTTGTATCAGAGCATTCCGCTTGATAAAGAGAAAAATAAAGTTCTATTAATTTCGAAAGATGAACCCGGTAATAATATATATGAAATAAAACCCGCCTACTACAACCAGCAGACTAAAAATTATAATACGTTTGTAAAACTTCTTGGATTGAATGAAAAACAAAAAGCTGAAGCTGATTCGATTTTAAGTTCGTATAAAAAAGAAATCTACTCATCTGTATTAGTAAATGATAAAAGTACAATTGCCGTAAATCCGGGACTGCCGGTCTTGCAGCAGGCTGTGCTTGCGGATCTAATATCGTTTGCACAAAAAGTTGACGAAACTAAATCGAAAGAACTTTTTCCGAATGCTTATAAATTTTACAATAATGAAAAGATATCGAATATGATAGTTTCTGCGAAACAAATTCCTTACAATGAATATATACTTATCTCACCGGATACTGTTGCCAGAACTTATTTTAATTGGGATCAGGAAAAATTTAATAAGCATTTAGAAGATTTTGAAAAAAGTAAATCTGTTGGACATTCCCCAATGCCTAAGTATGATTTTAATTTTGATGTTATGCCCCCAGAAGTAAAAAATAAACATTCTGTTACTGCTGAATCTGATTATTCATTTAAATTAGATTCTAACCTATTTAAAGTAGTAATTCCTGCAGAAACGATTAATGGTTTGTCGGATTTGATTTCAGATAGCATAAGAGTAAAACTAAATGAAGTTGCAAAACAATTAAAGAATATTTCTATTCCAATGTATTTTTCCAAAGGAAAATCTTACAAACCACCGAAAGTACCCTCTCCGTCTCAAGCACACACAGATGTCCAATCGAGACTTATCGATCCCTATGAAATAGTTAATAAAACTATGGAGTTACTTTCTAAGCAGGATTTTAGCAAACTGGCAGAGTTTGGTGCAAAGATGGATTCTATCACAGGCAGTAATAAGTTTACAGCAAAAGACTCGTTGACTAAAACAAAAATTCGTGATGCTATGATGAAATTGAAAAAAGATCTTAAAAAATATGATCGTCGAAAAACCGACTCAACAAGAGTGAACTAACATTATGACAGTTGTTGAAATAAATTATTAAGGATCCATATTGTAAAATATGCGCAATCAATTGAAAAATATTTCCCGCTCACGAGGACTAGAGAATGCTATTCTCCTTTCCATTCTACTTTTTTTATTCAATATGATCTTTCCGCTTCATGATACTAATGTTCTTGCTATCATAAATGAGTTACTTGTATTTCTCTCAGTTTTTTTCCTTTATCATTATGTCCATCAGTTCTTAAATACTAAAGTTGATTCTCCTTTAACATTAATATTAAATGCCGGAATACTTGCCGCTCTAATTTTCTTTATAGTGTCTATTGCAAATTCAATTTTGGGCTCTGCTGATAACAGCAGGGGAATCGGATTTTTCAATTCTCTGTTTTCTGTTTTATTAGCATTTGTTTTTATCGGATCAATAGTTTATATCTTCTCAACATTTCGCGAATTATTTTTTCTTAGACAAAAGAGAGATCTAAGCACGTTCTTTAATACTATGCTTGTTTTTTTTGCATTGACCTTTTTCTCTAATATATTAGTTCTATTTGATCCTTCATTTGATTATCCGCAAAGCGCATTTTATGTAGTAACAATTGTTTTAATTTGTCTTAATTCTACACGTGTTTCCTGGATTGCTTTCCTAACAAAAAAACAGAAATATTATTTATTGATAATCTCAGTAATCCTATCCACTTTATTCGGAATTAATTTTGCAACATTTATTAATAATAGTATAATGCGTCAAATTGTTTATACTTTTTCTCCCGGGCTGCATACATTAATGAGCCTGGTTATGATTTATGGAACAATAAATTTTGGTATAATATTCTTTACAACTCTTTTCCATTTACCAACAGCGGAAGCATTTGATAGAAAAGCCGAAGAAGTTTCTTCTTTGATGGACCTAACAAACCTTATCACACAAGTATTTGATTTTAAGGAATTAGCTGAAACTATAACTACAATAACAACAAGAGTATGTAATTCTGATTCTGCATGGTTAGTATTAAAATCTGCTGCAAATATTGAGTTAAGTTCCGTGCATAATATAGGGTATGTTGATGCGGATAAGATTACCAATAATCTTTTAGGATCCGGTGAAAACGATTATGATTCAATTGGAATTATCCAATATGATTCTATCATATCCAATACAAACGAGGGCGGACAGATATTCAAATCTATTGCAATTGCTCCTTTAAAAGTTCAAAAGAAAATTAACGGATATCTCTTTGCAGCAAGACACAGAGAAAATAATTTTGACCGGGATGAAAAAAAAGCAGTTCAAGCATTTGCAGATTATGCGGCAGTAGCATTAGAAAATGCTAAGTTGTTTGAAGAATCAATCGAGAAAGAAAGATTAGAAAAAGAACTTGATGTTGCCCGGGATATTCAAAAGAAAATTCTTCCAAGTACAGTTCCAACTTCAAACCGACTTGAAATTTCTGCATTATTTGTTCCGGCGTTTGAGGTAGGCGGCGATTATTATGATTTCTTTGAACTAAGTGATGACCTCCTCGGTTTTGTTGTTGCAGATGTTTCCGGAAAAGGAATCAGCTCGGCGTTTATTATGGCAGAAGTTAAAGGCATATTCGAATCGTTATCAAAAATTATTACAAACCCGAAAGAGCTTTTGATAAGAGTCAATGATACATTAAAAAGAAGTTTAGATAAAAGAAATTTCGTGACTGCTATTTACGGTATCATCAATAAAAAGAATGGTATACTAAATTTTGCAAGAGCGGGGCATACACCAATTTTACTATGCAGCGGAGAAAGAATAGAAAGCATTCAACCGCCCGGGATTGGTCTGGGTCTCGATTACAATCCGAGATTTGCTTCTTCATTAAAAGAGACGGAAATTCAATTAAAGAATAATGATATTATTATATGTTATTCCGATGGTATCACGGAAGCAAAGAATCATAAGGAAGAAGATTTCGGTTATGAAAGATTAGATACCATTGTTCTCAATAATCGCGGAAAAAGTTTAGATTTAATTTCTAATGCAGTAATGAAAGAGTTGAGTTTATTTTCCAAAAATCATTCTCAGCATGATGACATCACACTAGTAATATTCAAGTGGAATCAAAACAATTAATAAAAGCGGAGATATTTAATGGCGGAGTTCAACGTAAACTTGCGGGGTGTCGGTTCCGTAAGTGTAATTGATGTGAAAGGGTATCTTGATGCCCACACAGCGCCCGAGCTCGAAAATATTTTCAACAAACTGCTTGATGAAAGACAGTTTAAGGTCGTTGTTAACTTCGACGAGTTGAAATATATCAGCAGTGCGGGTCTTGGTGTCTTTATGGCTTATGTGGAAACTATGAGGGAAAACAAAGGCGACATAAAGTTTTCCAACATGAAAGAAAATGTTTACAACATTTTCGATCTTTTAGGGTTTCCTATTTTATACGAATTCTACAAAGAAGAAAAAGAAGCTGTTTACAAATTTGGCGATCAAAGATAAACTTGAATTCCGGGAACAAAATATTTGAGAAAGAGCTTCTCATTAAAAGCAAAACCGACAATCTTGCCGTCATAAGAGATTTTATAAAATCTGCTGCTGATGAAAGCGGGTTCTCTGAAGATACTATTGGCAAGATAATACTTGCTGTTGATGAAGCTTGCACAAACATAATTAAACACGCTTATAAATATTCTCCAGAAGGCAACATAATCATTAAAATAAAATTTAACGACCCGAAGTTTAGCATTTCCATTACTGATGAAGGATCACATTTTGATCCGAATATAGTACCCGAACCCGATCTGTGTGAATATTACAAACAGAAACGGGTGGGCGGTCTTGGAATGTTCTTAATAAAGAAACTTATGGATGAAGTGAATTACTCTACTCTCAGCGGAAATAAAAACCAAGTCATTTTAGTTAAATATCTACCCAATTAGGCATGCAGCAATTAGATAATAATGCGGCACTAAGAAACTTTTCAGCTCTTGTTGATTTCAGCAATCTTATTAATTCTACACTCGACCTAAATTTTAGTCTTAATAATATTCTTCTTACTTGTTTTGGAAAATTTCATACAACGAAAGGAATGATTGCGCTTCTAAACGATGAAAAATATTTTGAAGTGAAAGTCTCTAAAGGTATTTCAAATAATATTATTTCGAAATTTCCAAAGATTACAATTCACAATTATGAAACAAGCGGTGAGTTAAGTTCGTATATCGAAGAAAATAACTTTCCAATCGTTCAGGATATTAAATCATCTGAAGGATTGAAGGGTATATTAATTCTTGGTCAAAGATTAACAGGCAAAGACTACGAAGAAGAAGATATTAATTTCTTAAAAACAATTCTCAATGTCGGATCAACCGCTATTGAAAATTCAATAATGGTTGAAAAATTAAAACGTGTAAATCGTGATCTGGATGCAAAGGTAAATCAACTAAGTTCTCTATTCGATCTTAGCAAAGAATTCAGCGGAATATTACAGATAGAAATGGTTAGCAAAATGCTTGTGTATTCTTTGATCGGGCAGATGCTTGTTTCTAAATATGCTGTGATATCCTGCGCTGCTAATACTTTACATTTTCTCGATAATAGATTTGATGAAAATCATTTGAGGAATTCGCTTAAACAGTGTGAATCAAATCAATTTACAAAACCGCTTACCAGAAATGAATTAATTGATAAATACAAACCATTTGCTGAAGTTGGCGTTGATCTTATTGTACCAATGCAGATTAAAGGGGAAACAAAAGGATTAATTCTTCTTGGTAAAAGAAAGAATGAACTTCAGTATACTAAATCTGATATTGAATTTGTTTCTTCAGTAGGTAGTCTTGCAATCATTTCAATTGAAAATGCCCGTCTCTTCAAAGAAACACTTGAGAAACAGCGGCTTGAAAAAGATTTGGAAACTGCACGGAATATTCAGAATAATCTTTTACCAAAATCAATTCCCAAACTTTCCAATTTTGAAATAGCCGCATTTAATAAATCGGCACGCATGGTAGGCGGTGATTATTATGATATTGTAAAATTAGAAGAAAATAAAGTCTTGTTTGCGATTGCCGATGTTTCCGGAAAGGGAGTTCCTGCTGCTTTGTTAATGGCAAACATTCAAGCATTCTTAAAATCAATTTGCAAAATGAAAATGCAGCTTGCAGAAGCTACCGGTTTAATGAATGATCTTGTTGCTGAAAATACAACCATGGGAAGTTTCATAACTTTCTTTTGGGGAATAATTGATAATGCTAAAAAAGAACTTACTTATGTTAATGCAGGTCATAATCCGCCGCTTCATATAAGAAACTACAATATTACAAAACTTAAAAAAGGCGGAATGATACTTGGCGTTATGGAAACAATGATTCCATATATTTCCGAAACTGTTCGACTTGAAAGCGGTGATGCAATTATTCTTTTTACAGATGGAATCACTGAAGCTATGAATGATAAGTGGGAAGAGTTTTCCGATGAAAGATTAGAAACATTAGCATTACAGAAATACGAAGAGAGTGCTCAAAATATTCTTGCACATATTAAATTCAATGTTGAAGATTTCACACACGGAGCCGAACAGTCTGATGATATTACAAGTTTAGTTATAAAGGTGAAATAAAAAATTCCCAAACACACCCCTGTAGTTCCTTCTCGAGAGGAGACTTTTTTTATTTTTTATATATAATATTATACAAATCTGTTCTTCGATCTTCCCAGTTCAAAACACTTCCAGTTTTTCTATGATTTTTTAATAGCTCTAAATCAATATCATCAATAA